>CAZBNW010000089.1:0-10166 GCA_964493385.1 uncultured archaeon
AATCAGTTAAATAACTTGCGATAAATGTTAAATTTAATGGAGGTAAATTCATAACATGTATAGTATCATAGGAAGTTTCATAATTTGGTTTAATTAATGAAATTCGTTTCCATTTCAGATTTTGATAATCAAGATTTTCCATTTTCATTTAAGCAAGGGTTACTTTGGTTTATATCTAATTTTTTAATTTTTGTATATTCTCTTCTATCTCTTCTTTTTACTTGGTTCCCCTAAGAAGGTGTATTATTAATTATAATAATAACCACCCAAATGGACTTTTTACATCTTTGTATAAATCAAATAAAGAATTTCTTATTTTTAAACATTTCAGAAAAAAAAATAAAATCGTTTGGTCCAAAAAGAAAATTAAAAGAAATGTCCTTTTATAAAATGGGTAATCATGTCAAAAAAGATGTCCTAAAACTCTTTTCTAAAGAGAATTCCTCAAAAGAGAGCAGCAAGCGAAAATGATTTTTAATATTAATATTGAAAAAAACTTACAGGATTAATTTAATTTTTTTGGCTAACTCTTGAGCTCCCTCGTCAGCACTCCCGAGAATTTTGAACATCTCTTCAGGAGCGACTATTAGAGCTGCATCTAGCAATTTCTGAAGGCCAATAACCGTGTTAATGCGCTCATTCTTTTGTAAATGGAAAATTACATTCCCTAACTGATTTTTGAGCAAACCCTTCTCAGAATCTAATGCCAAGCGTAAAAGAGCTGGACACACCTCCTCTAACGTCTCTCGATTGACCCTTCGAGCTAACTCATAAATCTCTGCCCTTTGAACCTCGGTGAGCTGCTCTACTTTTTCCTCTAATTTTGGTACTTGTTCCATATTCGACATTTTTCGTTATCACATCCAATTTTCTTGATTTTTCTTGCGATTATTTTTATTATTATTGACTGATCTAATAATTATCACACTCATATTTAAATGTTTTCAGTCAAGAAAGAGAATATTTTTTGCGAAATCTGTCAAAATGAAATTATTAGTATTTTTAATTCTAACAAAATGACGAAAAAATGATCGTTTGTTTTAATGGGATCTTTTTGGGTCAGATCGAATTTTCCCTATTTTTTATTTAGAATTGAAGAAACAATTTCGGAACGTACTCGACCGAAAAATGCAAAATATGGTGGGCAAAGTCACCCTTCAGTCAAACGACGACAAAAAAGTGATCAATATTCGACATTCAATTCTGAACAGTTAACAAAATTGATCACAATCGCTATTTTTCGTAATTAAAAAACAATATTTTTGCGCATCTAAGATTTTTGAAACTGATTATATTAATTATTAAAAACATAAATTTCTATTGAGATGGTGTAAAAGGATGATCGTTCTGGCCATACAGATGATCGAAAAAAGCCGTCACTTAAATATGATCGTTCACATATATTTATTGAAAATAATAAAAGAAATGAGGGAACAAGATGGGTCAAATAAATGATGAAGAAAAATTGGATGAAGTAATAGAATATTATAAGAATATTCGAGAAACCCTAACTGGTTTGTCTGAAATTGTCAATATCAATTTTAATGAGAAGGACTTCTACTATGCGGCTGCTGTTGATAATTTAAAAGCTCTGCATGATAATATAGTAGAAATTTTAAAAGCTTCTTTCACTCCTCGAGAAATTCGAATTCGATTACGGGAGTTAGAATTTGACGAGAAGGAATCCGAGAAAGTGTTCCCTTTATAATTTTTCTAAAAAAATGACTATTTTATCTTTTTGAGTATAATTAACAGTATTGTTGGTACACTAAAAACTACTCCTGCACTAATAATTAAAATAATCAATTCAAGAGGAAATCTTTCAACACATTGATTATTTATGAAAATGTTTCCTTCACAGTTATCTTCTACGATACATTTTTTATTTGCTATTAAAGTATTTCCCGAAATTATGTTATAATCACTTGAAGCCAAATAAATTCCACTTAACTTGTTGCTATTTGCGGTGTTTCCTGAAATAGAATTGTTATTACTATCATGTAAAAACGCACCATACCCTCGATTAGTATTAAGGGTGTTTCCCGAAATATTATTATAATTACAAATCCATAAATTAATCCCCTCAAAATTGTAAGATGCATTGTTTTTTGAAATAATGTTGTTATCACTACGGTATAAACCAATCCCACGATCATTATTGTAGTCTATAGTATTTTCCCAAATGTTGTTGTTATCACTAAAACTTAAATAAATCCCATTAAGTCTGTTGTGGTTTACTGTGTTTCCTGTGATGTTATTACCACTACAAGAATATAATGAAATTCCAGTGCACCCATAAGAAGCATTTAAGTTTGCAATTGACGATTCATGGCAATTATACAATATAACTTGTCCAGCTTTCGTGAAATTGTCTGACCCCAGTTTTATTTTACTATTATAATAATAGAGAGGTTTTCCGTTCACTAAATTTGTAGTATCTACATTTAAACTATCTAATGATAAGTATCCATACAAATCTAACCCACAATTGTACATTTTATTTTTCGAAATGGTGATATTTCTGCAAAACCATAAGGATATCCCATATCGCCCCCACCACCAATTATCATTTACGATGTTTCCCAAAATAACATTATTGTCACTATAAAATAAGTATATCCCGCTCTCAAGGCTATAAGTTGCGGTATTTCCTGAAATAGAATTGTTATAGCTATTGATTAATTCTATCCCATAATCATTGTACCATACAGTGTTTCCCGAAATGTTGTTATTACTACAATGATCCATGATTATCCCGGGAGAAGCTGTATTTTTTGCCGTATTTGCCGAAACGGTATTATTATTACTATAGTCTAATCTTATCCCTAAATTATTATATGAACAATTATTATTGATTAACAAGGAATTGTTAGTATTATATAACTTGATTCCCCCATCTTCTTCCATTGAACCCGAATTATAGACAGTGCAATTTTCAATCTTAAAGTATACATTCGAGTTTTCAATCAGGATGCAACTTCCTGAACTTCCGCCATCTATTACCAAATCTTCTATCACATAAGGGTCGGAATAAGTGCCATTCCCCATACATATTCCAACACTCATGGCAGCAGACCAATTATTATCAATATGAATTTTTCCTGTTATTTTTGATAATTTTAAATTTTTCTTATCTAAATGTATCTTATCGCTATATACTGAACTGTTCTCGCTATTTCCCCCAATAAAATTGAGATTATTGGTAATTATTGTTAATAAGGCGAAAATGATTCCTAAATTTATTAGAATTATAATTTTTTGTTTTGTTAATTTTCTCATTTTGTATTCGTCAAAGAAGGATAAACTATATTGGATGAAATGATTAGATTATTTTTAACATTTTTGGGATAAATTCATGTTGGTTTTATATTATTTTCCTTTTTGAAATACATAATTTTCATAACTCAAAATAATAAATATCTTGATTAATTTCAATAATTAATAATATAATTTCTATTTTAAAATAATTAAGTGAATGAATAAATGACGATTATTACAACAAAAAAGCCATTTGAGGAAGTTCTGACAGCGATAAAAGGTACTAAGAAAATTGGTATTGTTTCATGCGGTTCTTGTGCTGCTATGTGCCAGACTGGTGGAGAGGAAGGAGCTAAAGAAATGGCAGAGAAGTTGGAGCAAGAGGGCTTCGAAATTAAGGTTGTGCTAGTTCCTGAGGAAGTCTGTGATAATAGGGTAATGATTAAAGATTTCAGGAAAATTGATGAGGATTTACAAGACATTGATGCGATTTTAACCTTAAGTTGTGGGCTTGGAGTTGCGAGTATTACGAAAGTTCTCGAGCGAAAATACCCTCATATTCCGGTATTTATTGGTACTAATACAGAATTCATGGGGATGACAGAGCGGATTGGACGTTTTTATATGCGATGTCGTGGATGTGGTGATTGCTTATTAAACGAAACTGGTGGAATTTGTCCCATTACAACCTGCGCTAAATCGCTCATGAATGGACCTTGCGGTGGTATGGTTCGTAGTAAATGTGAGGTTGGAAATTACGAAAAAGATTGTGGTTGGGTATTAATTTATAACCGATTGAAAGAGTTAGGAAGATTAGATTTATATATTAAATTAAGAGATCCTGTAGACTGGAGCGAATCTGGTCATCAAAGAGAAGTAGTATGGAGGTAAAATATCATGGTCGAAAAAAAAGTTTATTCAAAATTGGGAGAAATGCTTGCAAATGGTGAATTTATATTAACAGGTGAGCTTGAACCAGAGAAGACATGCGATCTTTCCCATACAATCCAAGAAGCCAGAGAAATGGCTCCATACGTCGTAGCTGCTAATGTAACTGACAGTCCTCTTGGAATAGTTACAATTAATAGTATGGCGGCATCTCATATAATCCAAAAAGAAGCAGGTTTAGAAGTAATTTGGCAACTTACAGTAAGAGATGTGAATAAATTAGGTATTACTGGCATGATAATGGGTGGTCATGCATTAGGGTTGAGAAATATTTTATCTCTTACTGGTGATCATACTGCCCTTGGAGATATGCCTGAGTCTAAACCTGTATTTGACCTTGATTCCGCAACTTTAGTTAAATTAGTAAGAGAAATGGTTGATAAAGGTACAATAAATGGGCATGAAATTGAACATCCACCAACTCTTCACATAGGTGCCGCTGCGAATCCAAATGCAGACCCAATGGAAGCAGAAATCCTAAAGATTGGAAGGAAAGCCGAAGCTGGGTGTGAATTCATACAAACTCAAGTTGTATATGATTTGGATCGAACAATTGAATTTTTAAGTGAAATTAAGAAGTATAAGGTTCCTGTCCTACTTGGAATTTTTCCAATGAAAAGTTATGGTATTGCTAAGGGTTTTGATACGTTTGTTCCTGGGGTTGATGTACCAAAAGATATTTTGGCTAAATGGAAAAATATCAAAACAGAGTTTAAGGATGATAAAAAGGAACAGAAAAGAATGTATGACCAAGCGAATTATGAGTTTTTCAAGCCATTTATTTCTGAGCTTAAGAAAAGGGGTTTGCTAGCAGGCGTACACTGTATGGCAGTTCATTACCCACGAATCTTTCCTAAATTGATGGGAGTAATTAAAGCTTAGACTATTTATATCTTTTTTTTTTTAAATTTCAATTAACTTGATATAGTTAATCGAAAAATAATATAAGTGTTGGAATAATAAGTAAGACATAAATTATAAAAACGAAAATAACAACACTTAGAGGGAAGAAATAATCATGTCTAAAGAAATTCTAGACAATATTAAAAGTCATTTAGGGTATACTGACGAAGAAATGAAAATTTTTATGGAAGATCCGAAGAATATTGAGATTCTTAAGAGAGCGCCTAATTTAATGAATAAGACAATTGTAATAGAAGTGGTTGAGTCTCATGGTTGTAATAGCCAGCATAAAGTTGGAGATAAATTTTATTTTGATGGTTTTGGGAATTTATTAACTAAACTTAGTCCTAGTAGAATTTGTATTTCTGCTTTGGGTGCTGTGGAAAAGTTAATATACGCTGCTGATGCATTAATGTTTACTGGTCAAGACCCAAATGAGATGTTATTGAATAGAGTAGGCTGTTCTGATGTAGGATTAAAATGTGGTGGCTGGGGCAATATTGTTATGGAAATTAAAGTAATAGATCGTGAAAGATAATAAGAAAAAACTCTAAAACACAATAGAAACAATACATAAACCTACTAGTTTAGTTAAGAATTTTCAAATTTTTTTTTTAATTTTTCATCCATAAAAAAACAAGTTCTATGGATTAGACTATTTTGATTATTTTACCAACCTTTAAGTCAGTGTATGCCTTTTTGAAGGTCTCCTTAAAAACATCTATACTTTCCATGCTGCTGTCATGAGGAGAGAGGGCAACTAGCTTAGGATTTCTAACTTTAATGTAATCTAAAGTGTAATCTCGGTCCTCTTTATGCCATGGCTCCCAAGGAGGTCTTCTTGTTACAATGAATTTAAATATAGGTAATCCCGCCCAGGTTATATCATCACCGGGGAATTCTGGGATAGGTAAGTGTAATCCCCCAATAATTCCATAAATAGGAGTATCAAATAAAGCCTCTGTTCGATCTATTATCTTTTGGATGCCCTGATGTCCGCAACCTACAATGATTACAATTCCTTTTCCCTCAACATTTATAGCTAAAGATTGTTCGAATACTTCTCCAAAAAAAAACAAAGGATTTCGAATAGATCCTATAGAAGCTATACCATTTGCTATAACCTCTGGACCTTCCACTTGGCTTATTGTGGCAGTAGGATGAGTCATAGAAACAGGAGTAAATGCCTTCACATGGCTTAAGTCAAGTTGCATTCCTGAAAGCGAAAATGTCTTATTCTGAGACCATTTAGAACCCCCCACATGGTCTCCATGTAAATGGGAAATGAAAATATAGTTAAAATCCTCTAATTTAATTCCTAAAGCCTCCATGTTCTTTAGAATGGGAGAAGGATGTTTTTCCTTATCATTTAAACCTGTATCAAATAGAATACCAATATCATCAGCTTTAATATAATAAGAAACACCTTCTTCAGTAAGGAAATTACCTTCAGTATGATAATCAATGAGGGGGATAATTTCCAAATGTTCAATAGTACCCATATCGTCTAATTTTTTTAATTTGGTAATTGACCACTCTTTATCGGCAAGTTGTTTATTCCTTTCAAATCTTTTATTCAGTAGGATAAGGGTGAAGAGAGGTAGCGACATTTGAAAAGCTCGCGACATTTCACTCTCAGTAAGTTTTTCTCCCTCTATAATTTTAGATACAATCTCACGATCTTTTTTTAGGGGATATTCTTTAAGTAGCTTTTTAATCTCATTTAGATTCAAATCACTCAATTTAATAACCAGAATTTATTATATCGAAATTAATTGGAATAATTAAAGCTTAAAATAATTAAGTAATTTTTTTCAATTCTCGATTTTTTTTATATCTTATCATAATAACTAATTTATTTCCATTTTAGGATTTAGGAATGAAAATAGAAAAAAAACTGTGTTTTACCTTTTTCTTTTTGGAAAAAACATGCCGGTTCGCTTCTTATAATGATTGTATGATTCTCCATATCTTATTATTAGATCTTTTTCTTCTGCTTTACAAAACCAATAAAATAATGGAAACCAAACAATAGAATATAAGAAAAGAAATGGCGAGTTTAAAAGCAATGCTACAGCCCACCAAATAAAAACTTCTCCTAATGCTTGTGGGTGGCGAATCTTTTCATATATACCCTTATAAAGAGTATGTTCCTTATCTGGAAAAAGGGCTTCTCTTCCTGCATCTTTAACTCCTTTTAGCATAATATATAAACTAGGAATTAAAATGACTATACTAAGAATAACAGAGATCCAATAGTCCCAAATAAAGAATTGAGGAATAAGAATATGCAGGGGGAGGAAAATGTAAATTATGTAATTAACAATTACAATTACTTCAAACACACTCGCAATGATTCGATAATTACCACATTTTTTATACGCAATCTCACCTATTCTTTGTTCTAATTTTGCTGGACCTACACTCCTAATATAAAAAAACGCCATTAATGCAGTTGAGATAAATAATACGATGAGATTAATCCAGTTAAGCATATTTATCCTTAATAGTTATTTTAATGAATAAAATTTTTTAGTACACTTAACAATAGTATAGAAGTTTTCCATTTTTTTCAATGGTTTTTACTTTATTCTGAGCTTCAAGATATAAAAGATGCCCTAACACTTCGCTTAAAGCCATATAAGAATTTATTTCATCCAAATCTTCTCCAAAGTGAATCTGAGAAATTCTAAAGGCAGTCAGAGGATTTTCTTTAATTAAACTTGAAATCTCAGCCAATCTATTTTTATGGTGTTCTTTAATTTGTAAAATCCGCTCATGAGGATTATAAATAATTTCTTGATGACCAGGGAAAATTATTTTGGGATTTAAGTTATCGATTTTATCTAACGAGGCCAAATAATGTTTTAAAATATTGTCAAAATCATAATCTTTATATTCTTCCGCCAAATATTCAGGCACCACGAAATTTCCTATGTGAGGTGTAATCCGGCTTAATATATGATCTCCTGAAAAGAGATACTTTTTCTTCTTATCAAAAACACAAATATGTCCAAAACTATGCCCTGGAGTCCATATAATTTCTAATCTATCCAATACTGTGTCTCCATCGTGAACAATAATATCTGGCTTTTGATATTCTAAGAATCTAGGCCAATATGTAAAAAATTGAATAATTCGATTTCCTTGTTCTTCACTCATTCCATATTTTTTTAATTGGTTTGCAATCTCTCTAGCTTCTTGTTTTAATTCTTTTAGATTCTCATCATTAGTTTCCCATTTCAATAATTCATGAGTTATATCATGCATTATAAGTTTGAGTTCGGGATTCTTTTGTTTGAGAAGCCGGGCTAAGCCTATGTGGTCTGTGTGAAGATGTGTAATGATACAATAATCAATATCTTGAATAGAAAGATTCATATCTTTAAGTGCTGAAAATAACTTCTTTTTCCAAGTTCCGATATTTAAGCCTGTATCAATTAGGATATTTAGCCCATCGAGCTCAAAAAGATAAAGACACACAAATTTTACCGCGTAAGGAACGTCAATTTTAATTTGAGAGATGCCTTCAATATTTTTTACTTCGTAGTTAAACTTACCTACATACAATGCCAAAAAAACCCTTAAAATTATTAATAATGAAAATTAATCTGTGAATTTTTAATTTCCTATTTTTTTCTGATTATTAAATCGCCCATTTTCCGATAAATAATTTAAAAATTTTAAGCCTAGAACATATAATGGATCAATTATCCAATTTGATTTAATGTTTCAAAAAACAATGTTAGAATTGAATGAATTAATCAGACTTTCAGAAAAGCATATTAAACCAGCTAGTCTGGTGTTATCAAGGGCTTTTCAAAATGATCCCGTACTTCGTTGGCAAATCCCTGACGCAAATAAAAGATTAGCAAAACTTCATCATTTTTGGGAGCTCCCACTTCGCGTTGGAATCAAATATGGTGAAGTATATGGGACATCTGAAGATTTAGAGGGAATTACTGTGTGGCGACCTCCCAAACATGTTAATATCTCTTATTGGAAATATATAAAAAAAGGTGGATTCAAATTACCATTCAAAATTGGAGTAAAAACTACAAAAAGAATAATGTTTTTTCAAGATGTTAACGAATCTATAAGAAATATCTATATGAAAGGTCCATATTGGTACTTAGAATTAATTGGTGTAGATCCAAAGTATCAAGGAAGAGGTTTTGCGAGTATGCTCTTAAAACCAATGTTAAAACGGATAGATAAAAAAAATTTGCCAATTTGGCTAGAAACTAATTTAGAGAGAAATGTCACTTTTTATGAACATTTTGGTTTCAATATATTAGAGGAAATTATTATCCCTAAAACTAATATAGTTAATTGGTTCATGATTAGAACTGGCGAGATCTAAACCTGTTAATATTAAAAAAAAATAAAATAAATTTATAAATCAAAATTTAGTTTTCTTTTGGAATATAATGATACCAATGACTATAAAAGCAAGTGTAAATGCAACAACAATTAGAAGTCCGCCCCATATTGGAATTGCTATTGGTTGAGCGGTTGTACCTATTAATGAACTGTTATATAAAGGATCAAGTAATCCATCTCCCACTACAGTTATTTGAAGAAATATCTGCTTAGCCCAGAAAGGAGGAGTGAAAAATACTATAGGGCTTTCAAACGGCCATAAGCTTCCTGAAAGAAATAAAATTGGCATGTAATAGAATAATGCGATCGCGTTTGCAATTTCGGGAGTTTTTGCTATTCCTGAGATAATAATACCAATTCCAACAGATGAAATACCGAATAAAACTGCAATGAAGAACCCGATAATTAATTCAAAAATGCCTTTATATGGGACTTGGAGCACAGCATATCCAAGTAGGAACATTATGAGAATCTGAAGCGAAATCATAAAAGTTTCAGACAAGAGAGCTCCTAAAAATAAATTTTTTCTTCCCGTGGGCATTGTATCTAATCGTTCAAGCATGCCAGATGTTTTATCTACGGCAAATGATATAGCTGCACTTGTTGTACCTGCTGCTGTTGTATATATTATCATTCCTGGAAAACCATATTGAAATTCGTCACGACCAAGAAAA
>CAZBNW010000090.1:0-10165 GCA_964493385.1 uncultured archaeon
AATAATTAAAATATAAGAGATTTTTACTAAATCATCCAAAATTTTTGCTTCTCCAACCCAAAATCTTCGTAATTTTACATGTTTATAATGCCTTGCTGCAAAAAATGAAGCAATGGCAGCTAATCCTACAATCAAATAAGGTAAGAATAGTAGAAAAGTATCCATAAAGAGTATAAAATCATTTACTACTCTAATATATTCTGAAGTGATATTAGCACTAACATAAAATTCTGCTTCTACAAAGCTAACTCGAATTGAAAAACCACTTCCAGTTTTTTCAAATTTTAAAGATGTTTCAGCTTCCCCATTTTCATCAGTCTTATCAGTTGCTGCGATACCGGTCGCTAATCCATTTGCATCAAGAAGTTCAAAAATAATGCTTTTATCTGGTATGGGTTTTCCTCCTGATTCTGTTACTCTTACAGAAAAAGAGTTAGTTCCAGTCATATATTGGGAAACTGGAACTTCAATGAATTCTAATTCCGGTATTATTTTGAATCTCTCATATGTACCAATTATATCGAATCTTACGGCATGCCATAGTGAAGTAACATTAAATTCAAAAAATCCTTGAGAAATAGAGGCATCATCAATTTCTGCCTCCCAAATACCTTCACTAATCACAGTATCAACTACATCAACTCCAAAGTTTTGCAATCCTATATCAGAGGGAGTCAACGTATTACTATTTATTCCTAATCCTATCTTTGATGATATATCTGACGTTATGGCATTTTGGATATAAAAATTAATGCTAAATTCATTGATTGAAACATTAAATCCATAATCTGAGGGGAATTTTGTAAAATAAAGTAGAACAAAGTTCACTTCATTATTTCTTGATTCATTTAAAAGATGTAAAAAGAGCCAAGTGAAGCCAGCGTCATATTGAAGTATAGTAGTAGTTTCATTCGAATGAGCAAATTCTGTAAATTTACTCATTAAAATCCACTCTGCTTTATTCTCTTCCTCTCTAAGGATATCAAATGTAGCATTACCCTTATAAAGTGCTAATGCTGCTAAAAGGAGGTTATCTGGGTGACTAATATTAGAACTAATTCTGATATCCATTAAAGGTACGATAGGATTTGGATACGAGACGAGCCAATCATAATAATCAACATCCCATAAGGAATTATCAAGATCATTCAAGACATTGAAAGAAAGGAAAAATGTTAGGTTATTTCTCTCAGCCTGTGCTTTATAATAATCGTTATCATTATATTTCAACGCATCAATTGTTTGATTTCCAAAAGCTCCTGTACTCTCATTCATAACTACTAAATTATTAGGAAACGATAATTCTTGTACCAACGGATCATGACGTTGTATGGTATCAAGATTATCTATTTCTCCAACTTCAACTTTAAATTGATTAATAGACACATAGAAATTTGAACCATTTCCAATATATTCTAGCTTGAATCGAAGAGTATTATTCTTTGTAGGTCCATTATCCATAAATTCAAGTATTTCTAATTTTTCCCATGGATTTCTTATCGATATAAAAATCATTGTTTCATTAGCTTGTTTAATATTATATGGAAGAGGTACCCACGGATTTTGCAATAATGGTGTACTGTAATTATAAATCGAAAGAGTAGCATTTTGAATTCGATCAATATCGGAGACATTAACCATAAGATAAAAATCAAAACTAAAAATATACCTATAATGTTCAAACTGCCAATTAAGAAGAGAATAAAATTGTTCCAGCAGGTCATAAGTTAAAAGTGTATTCTTTAAATCTTCTAAATGAACCTTAAGATCTATAGTTAGGTTATTAGCATCATATGCTTCATATCTATCTTCATCAATATATTTAAACGAATAAGGATTACCTCTTGAATATGATCCGTTTGTCACCTTTGATACATTTACATTATTTATTGTATAAGCATCATAATAAAAATCGGGTGATATAGCAAATGTATCTCCTTCTCCTATATTATCATCATCAGGGTTAAAGTATAGGAATTTTGTCAATTCTGCGCCAGGAAGCACCTCTGTTTGAGGTAGTTTTATTCTAAATGCAAACCAGTATTTTTCGATGCCATTTTCAACTGTCATTTTAGTATTCGATATATTTAAAAGAATTGGTCCTGATCCATCATGTTTAAAATCAAAAACTTCCCAATGAGTAGCATAAGTTATAGGATGTGGTTTTTGTAATAAACCTAAAGTTCCATTAGGAGAATTGTTAGGTGTTCCCTCTGTATCGTTTAGACAATTTACAATTGACACTTCCCATGAATTTTCATCTGTAAATGAAGAAGGATTATTGATATCTTGGATAAGAATACTCACGTTATTAACATATTGGTTTATTTCTACATCAAATTTTTGATATACATAAGTTGGACCATTTTTCGAACTAAAAATAAATTCTGAGAAATCTTCTTCAATATTTCTAGTATAATTTATAGCGGTAATATTCTCAAAATTCATTCTAGCATATGAGATATTATAGCCTGGGATGTATACATTAGGTTGATTGTTTAAACCAGGGAATTCGCGATTTAGATAGCAATCTTTATTAATTCTAGTTATGTTCTCGAAGGTCTTTCCTGTTCGGTTAATGGCTTGAGGATTAATAGTATAAGATTCTTTTATTGGATTAGCATTATCAAAAATATTAGAGAAATTGTTATAAACAGGTAGACTAAAGCAAAATATAATAAAAATTACGAGGAGGGATTTGTTTTTAAATATTTTCATATAAAGCATGCTCTTTTGTTTTATATTTGAATTTTAAGAAAAATATTTAGGTAACAAATGAAAGAATTTACTTTTAAAATTAGTCTTTCTAATATCACAGAAAGTATAAGTTAAATTGATAATATACTTAATTCTGAAAAAGATAATAACTAATATACTATTTGTTTAATTAAATTTTCTAATTCTCTTTCTGTAAGGAATCTTTTTTCAGTAATTATAGAATGAACTGTTTTCATAATCTCATCAATATAATCAATATAACTTTTAATTCCCATTTGCTTACATTTCATTTTTATAGCATCTCCATGTAAGGTTGTAGGTCCAAAAACAACCTGTTCTTCTTGACCTACAACTTCTGGTCTGTAAGGTGTAAAACACATCCAAAATTTCTCTTTTTCTAAGGCACTCATAACATGGAGTTCACTCTCATGTAAGAATGTATTTCTCCCTACGATTGGTTTATTATATGGTAGTGGAACTCCTGATACTTGTTCAACGAACTTACTCAAATTATACAGCTTAGAAAGATCAATACCCGTATCTACACCATATAACATTTCTAAAGCTACAATAACTTCTTCGAAAGATGTATTTCCTGCGCGATCACCTAATTTATTAACAACTAAATCCATGTATGTTGCACCTTGCTCAACAGCAGCAATTGTTGAAGCTGTGCCTAGACCAAAATCATCATGAATATGAATCCCAATAGGAATTTCTTTCACAATGGGTCTTAATTGCTTTATCAAATAAGAAATAGCTGATATATTGCACGCTCCTACTGTATCATAAAGCATTATCATTTTTACACCATGGTTTATGCCTATTTCAATTGCTTTTTTCAAAATATGAAATTCTGAACGAGTAGCATCTACGCAATCTAAGATTGCTACACCACCAAGCCTTTTAATTCTCTTTAAAACAGCAGGAATTAAGCTAATCATAACATCAGGGGTTATATTATCATCACCCGTGAATAATCGAAGTTGCCACTTTGTTAAAACAATACCAAAACCAACATAATCAAGCTTGGTTTCTAATGATTTTTTAATTTCATAGGTCCAACGTGAAGGATTTGAGCTTAAATGGGAATAAGTTTTTAATTTTATTCCTAATTCCTTAATTTGATTAGCTAAATCCCATTGATCTGGGACTTGACCAATATATCCACAATCAATATGCTCAACGCCTAATTCTTCTAATTTTTCAACAATTTTGATCTTTTGATCTAAGGTATAATAGACACCAGGAGTTTCTTCCCCCTCTCGAATAGTGGAATCCCTCACATAAACCCTATTGGGAAGATTAAAAGATTCTCTCACTTCATCGATGTAATTTAATGATGATATCCACCATTTTTCATTAAACCATTTAGTTCTTTCTTCCATAATTTCCCCTCTTTCTTATTATTAAAATATTAGAGTAAATTAATTAATCTATACTATAAATTTTAGAGCAAGTTTCTCAAGCTCTTCTTCTGTTATATAATCTTGATTTTTAATTTTTTTTTGAATTTTTTTACGAATTAATTTTATATGTTCTTCTGTTGGTTCTAATCCCATTTTAACTAATTTAGCTTTTATTGCCCTATCTTGAAGTGTAGTTGCACCAAATATTAATTTACGAGTTTGTCCGACTACATGAGGTTGATATAATTCCCATATTACCCAATTACCAGATAATATCTGTTCAACATGTAAATCAGATTCATGTATAAAGCAATTTTTCCCAACTATTGCTTTATGGGGTTGTAATGGCGTCCTACTATATTTTTCAATCAGCTGAGAAACTTCCATTATTTTATCCAATTTAATATGTGTATTTATACCATATAATATTTCAAGTGCCATAATAACTTCCTCTGTGGCTGCATTACCTGCTCTATCACCCAAACCATTAAATACCACATCTACTACTTCTGCCCCTCCTTCAACACCAGCAAGCGTAGTTGCAACAGCTAATCCAAGATCATTATGAGTATGAACTTCTACAGGAATATCTTTAACGATTTTTTTTGTAAAAATAACATTATCTTTAAATGCAATTGGAAGTGCGCATCCATTCCCATCATAAACTACTATTCGATCAACTTTAGCATCAATAGCAATTTCTAAAAATTTTTGCCAATATCGAGGAATCACTCTACCTGAACCAAATGCTACATATGCATTTTGAGACTTAGCATATTCTATACCTTCTGTGATTCTATCAAAAACGTCCTTCTTAGTTTTTAAAATTGGATCTGGAACGAGTAAAAAATTAATAATATCTGCTCCTGCTTCAATTATGGAATCTACTTCTCTTTTGACGTCTTTAGCATACATTCTGGCATGTGAGGACAATTTCATCTTTATATCTTCATTTCGAAGTGCTTTAAATGTATCAGCATGTTCCTTAATACCAGCAGCATATCCAACTTCGATTTCATTAATTCCCATTTCTTCCAGAACCTTAGCAATTTCAATTTTTTGATCAATTGTAAAATAGATTCCCGGGGTTTCTTCACCTTCTCTGAGAGTGTCATCTTTAATAATTACTTTTTCTGGTAGAGTCATTTGAGTTCTCACGGAATCAACGAAATTCCAATCAAAACTCCACCACCGTTGTTCTCTATCCATTTTCATGGATGCCCAAGCATTTACCCACATAATTAAATCAAATCATTAAAATTTTGATTAATTCTTGGTCTTACTAAACAATAAAATAAAATAAAACTTATTTATTTTAGAATGTAATCAGTATATTAATTAAAGTAAAAATTGTATAAAATGTGAGTATTCTTTATGAAATTTAATTATGTTGAAAAAAGTATCGAAATCTTCTATGAAATAAGTGGAAATAGTAAGGGTCCTAAAATGGTCTTAATACATGGCCTTTTTGTCAATAGTGATTCTTGGCGTAACCAAATAGATGCGTTCAAATCAGATTTTCACATTCTACGTTATGATCTTCGTGGTCATGGAAGATCAACTAAACCAACAGTTAACTTTACTGTTCAAAATCATATTGAAGATGTTTATGCTTTACTAACTTACCTAAATTGGACAAAAGATATTTACCTTGTTGGACATTCATTAGGTGGTATGATAGCTTTACAATATGGGTTTGAAAACCCTGTGCATATTAAAAAAATTGTTGCTGCAGATACTTTTTGTTTTGTAACAAAAGAAGCTGTTGAGGGAGTAGTAGGCGATATTAATAATAACACAATAGAAAGTTATGCATTGTTACTTAGTGAACGAGGTTTAATACCATATAATAAGGTTACAGCAGAATTTATTTCTAAAATGTTAACTGATCACATGACTAAAGAAGATTTAGTTCGAGCAACAATCGCTACCGAAGGATTTAATATTTGCGAAAAACTTAAATCTTTAAATTTACCAGTTTTACTTTTAGTCGGAGAAAAAGACATAAGGACTCCCGTTCAAGCGAGTAAAATGCTTGACAATTTATTACCACAATCAGAATTAGCTGTTATTCAAGAAGCTGGTCATTTAACTATTTTAGATCATCCAGAAAAATTTGATGATCTGGTTTTATCCTTTTGGAAGAAATAAATAAAAATTTAAATATTTTCTTTAATCTGGAGGACCCCATCTAATAACTCCAGCATTCCATGCCCATCCAATACCAGCTGAAACAATGACAACAATATATCCGTCTTTAATTTTTCCATCCCTAACTCCATATTCAATTGAAATTATTCCATCGTTCTGTCCATTATGACCAATATCTTCAAAGTAAGTTGATTGAGAATATGGATCCACGCCAACTTCTTTAGCTACATACTCAAATGCGCTTCTTTTCATGTGTAATAAAGCTAAATAGCCTATATCTTCTCGTGTATGGCCTGATTGAACTAAAACATCATCAATTACCTTTACAAATGAGTCCTTAGAGTATTTGTCTAATCTTTCTTTTAAACCTTCGGGATCAGGAACATCCAAAAAAATTAAACCTTCTTCCAAAGCTTTAGCAGTAATAGGCTGAATTGTTCCTCCTGCTGGAACATACACATCATCGGCGAATCTACCATCCGAAATAGCGCTAATACCTAATATCTCATTTATTTTATAATCTGCACGAATAACCACAGCTACACCACTAGCAGCTAAACTTATCATGAACCTAGATCTCTGATTTTTATAATTAATCAAATCACAATTCCTATAACCGCTTGCTACTAATACTCTATTGATATTTGGGTTAATTTGGATTAAACTTTTAGCAACTAACATACCTACTAAAAAAGTTCCACATCGCTGATTTACATCAAATGCCCAGGATTTCATAGGATTTCCTAATAATTGTTGTAGTTTTATTCCATTTACCACTAATGGTCGTTCAGCATAGACTTCTCCAGCCCATATAATAATATCTAAATCATTAGGAGTAATATTAGCTCTCTCAAGAGCTAGAAAACTTGCTTTAGCACCCATAGCTACAGTATGATCATCAGGGCCAGGAACAGTCTTACTTTTAAGGCCAAATTTCTCTTCAACAATATCTTTAGGAATTCCTGTTTCTTGCGATATAAAATCACTTGTATGTCTTTCTTTGGGGAGATATATTCCCCATGATTCTAATCCAACTGGACGCAATTCCATTTTTATATCTCACCTATTCTAATTCTCTTTTTAAGATTTTACCAGTAGCACTAGTTGGTAGAGAATCTCTAATCTCAAAATATTTAGGAATCTTATAATTAGCTAACCTTTCAGTTAAATATTTTCGAATCTCTTCTTTAGATATTGTTTTTCCAAGTTTCAAAGTCATAAAGGCTTTACCTACTTCGCCCCATTTTTCATCAGGTACCCCAATAACAGCCGCTAAATCAATAGCCGGATGTTTGAATAATAACTCCTCTATCTCAACAGGGTATACATTCTCACCTCCGCTGATATACATTTCTTTCCTACGTCCTACGATGTAATAAAATCCTTCTTCATCTTGCATTGCTAAATCACCAGTATGTACCCAACCATCTGGTTCAATTGTTTTTTTGGTTTCTTCAGGTTCATCCCAATACCCTGAAAAAATATGAGGTCCCTTTAATAAAAGTTCTCCTACTTCCCCTTGGTTAACAATTTCATTTGTTTTGGTATCGATGATTTTCATATCACAATGAAATACAGGTAACCCAACAGACGTCGGTTTTTGCTTGATATTTTTCTCAGGTAAATAAAAGTTATTAGGTCCAACTTCAGTTAAACCATATCCCATTTTAAAGGCTTTATTTATGGCCCAATATTTTTCCATGATAGCAACGGGGCATGGTGCTCCACCAGATATGAATATTCTCACCGATTCAAGATTAACAGAATCAAATTGAGGGCTGTTTGCCATCATATGAAACATTGTTGGAACACCAATTACAATTGTACTTTGATGTTCATCAATAACTCTCAGGGTTTCTTCAGGATTAAAATCTCCCATCAATATTGTTTTTGCCCCTAGATGGTAAAAGGGTATTAATAATACATTCCATCCTCCTGTATGAAATAGGGGAAAGAGAAGAGGTTGAATATCATCTGAATTTAAACTCCACGAGAGTATAGTATTAACAGAATTCCAAAATATAAGTCTATGAGAAAGCACTGCTCCCTTTGGTAAACCTGTTGTTCCACCTGTAAATAATATAAGATGGGGATCTTCAAAATTAATGATTGGCTTTTCAATTTCTGATTTTGAGACTTTATTCATTAATTGCCGAGTTGTTGGATCTCTTTGTACAGATTTTTCTCCCATTACTATATTCTTTGCTATGAGATTTTTATTCTTTATATCTGTTACTTGAGATTCTAATCTTGGTTCATAAAAGAATATTGATGGTTCAGTCTTTTTTATTAAATATTCCAATTCTTGAATAGATAATCTCACATTAAAAGGGACAAGGATCGCTCCAATTTTCCCTGTTGCTAAAAACAGATCTACGCACTCAATCCTGTTGGTTGAAAACGAAGCAACACGATCTCCTTTAGAGATTCCATAATCTAATAAAACATGAGCTAATTGATTTGCTCGGATATCAAGCTCTTTGTAAGTATAAGCTCTTTTTTTTAAATTATCAAAAATGGCTTGTCGATTTGGTGTTAAACTCGCACGACGTCCTGCCCAGTCTCCAATCCATGAGAACTCTTTTGATATTGAAAACTCTCCAGCCTTAAACATTGTGGAAATCACCTATACAGTTTCATTTATTGTTATTTTTTTTATAATATTCAGTTCATATTTAAATCATATATTCAACTTGATTTCATTTAAAGTTTATAAAATTAATCTAATTAAAATTTTATCCCTAATAAGAAAAAAGAATAAAATAACAAAAAAATATATTTTAAAATTAAAATAAAAGATTTTGACTCTTAAATTTTTACCAATTCATAGTCTATAGATCCAAGTTTATTTTTAATGGCAGCTTCAATCTGCCAAGTTGTATCGACGATCGGGTTTAAAGCTTTGAATTTTTCAACCCCAGGTTCAATTGGTTTTGTCCACTCTCCATCCTTATTTAAAAAAGGAAGTCCTGGAGCATTAGTTTCTGCATCGATGCAGGCCTTATCAATTGCTACGGGATCAGAAGAACCATATATACCCAGGTCAGGAACAATGGGTACACTAGCATTAGATATACAATCACACATCAAAGGTATCTCAAAAGCAAAATTAACATATCTAATCTTTTCTGCACCAAAGGTTAAAACAGCTTTAGCGTTATCTATGAAACCTTCAACAAATTCGTTATTATTTCGTCTTAGAGGTGCTTTTATTGCTCTTTTTACAGGACATTTCAGAGCACAACGAAAACAACCATGACATATTGAATGATTAATTATAGCAAATTTATTTTCTATTTTGATTGCTTCTACTGGGCAAGATGCTACACATTCTTGTTTACACTTTGTAAGATCGCATCTCTTAATATTAACAACAAAATTTCCATAAAAATGAGCTTTAATTTTATTGTGTTTGGTAACACAACCCATACCAAGCTGTTTTAATGCTCCTCCAAATCCAGCAAGCGGATGACCTTTAAAATGAGAGATTACAACAAGTTTATCAAGACTAAAAAGTCCTGCTGCTACTGAAACTTCTTTAAAATGAATTCCATCTATTTTTACAATTTTTCTATCAATTCCTTGATCACCATCGATAAAATGTAAGGAAGCACCAGTTATAGACTCAGTATATCCATGAAGATGGGCAATTTTTAGATGATCCGTAGCTTTTTTCCGATGTCCAACAAAAATATAATATTCTTCATTCATCTCGATTTTTTCTATATTATTTCCTCTTCCTAAGGTCTCTATAAGTGTAGGATTACCTCCCTTAGATTTGATAGCCTTAACTACTTCACGCACATAATCAGGACGTAGATACCGTGTATTATGTGCTTCTCCAACATGAACCTTTACTCCTACCTTATCGCCAGGTATAATATGAT
>CAZBNW010000091.1:0-10125 GCA_964493385.1 uncultured archaeon
CAATATATAACATTGTCCCAAATATAAATACCCAGAAATAATCTTTTCTTTTATTCTTCTTCCAATCATAAATGCAAAGGATAAGTCCAAATATAACATAAAGGAGTTTATGAGTAAATTCCCACCCGAAGAAACCACCTCGAATTATAAAGATACCGTCAGCCATATTATCACATCTTTAAGGCATATTATTCAATGAAATTCTTAATAATAAGACTATTGTATGAAAATTATTTAAATATTTATTTTAAACACCCTTGGTAATTGTGTTAATCAAAACTTTTAGATAGTTTTTTGTTTACTATTAATTTGTTTAAATCTACTTTTCATTTTTTAGAATTAAAAAAAAATTCTTTAAAGAATGTTTAGAATCGATCACAAATCTCTTTTAACTTTAACTATTTGCAAAATCATATAGTCAATAATATTCAATCTGGTCAAAAATGTCTTGATGTTGTGACCGCTTTACAAAATATTGGTTATACCGATTAACAGAAAGAATTAAAAATATTAAAAATGAATAATTTTTAAAAAAAAAATATTTAAGTTCGATCTTAAAATAAAGATCAATATTGGAACTTAAAAATAATCAAAAAAAAATCTCAGAAATTGGAGTATATACATTTCTGTATAAAAATTATGAGGTGGATGTGTAAAAATACATGAGTAATAACCAGAATCATCGGATTGGATACTATGCTTGTCAGTGAGGTATTAATATTAGAAGTAAAGTAGATTGCGATGAATTAGTGGAGTATGTAAAAAACTTAGGTGAAGACATAATTATATCAAAGAAAAATGCTTTTCTTTGAACTGATAATGCTCAAAATGAAATAATTGAGGATATCATTGAAAAGAATTTAAATAGAATTGTAGCATCAGCTTGAACCCCACGTACACATGAGGTTATTTATCGGGGTACGATTGCTAAAACTGACTTAAATCCATACTATTTTCAAATGGTAAATATAAGAGTAATGATGTAATTTCACTCTTGTAGCCAATATGTGAGAGAGCATTGTTCTTGGTGTACAGATAGTAAAGAAGAAGCTACAGAAAAGGCCAAAATTCTAGTAAAAAGTGGCATCGGAAGAGCAAAACGGTTAGAGCCGGTTCCTATTAAAACCGTTCCGGTTACTAAGGCTACATTGGTTATTGGAGGAGGGATTGGTGGCATGAATGCAGCTCTCGATCTTGCAAACCAAGGTATTAAAGTTTACTTGGTTGATCATAAAACAACGATCGGAGGAAGAATGGCTCAATTAGACAGAACATTTCCTACAGACGACTGTGCTATATGAATTTGCGGACCTAAAATGCTTGAAGTCAATAGAAATGAGAATATTGAATTATTAACTTATAGTGAAGTAAAGAAAATAGAAGGGTATGTTGGTAATTATAATGTAACAATTAAAAAGAAGCCAAGATATACCACGGATGAATGTAATGGATGCGGAGCCTGTACGGAGGTCTGTCCAGTTTATACCACAAATTATTTCGATGAACATTTAGGAGCACGAAGAGCAATTGACATAGCATTTGGACAAGCAGTACCGTTTCTTTATGATATCGATAGAGATGCTTGTGTAGAATGTTTCTCGTGTGTAGACGCTTGTGAATTAGATGCTATTGATTTTAGTCAAGTGCCAACAGAAGTTAATGTTGATGTTGGTACGATCATTATAGCAACTGGTTGGGACATACACGAACCTTTTGGCGAATATGGATATGGTGAGTTCGAAAATGTTATAACTCAACCTCAATTAGAACGAATCTTAGCCCCAAATGGCCCACTTGAAGGTCATGTGCACAGAATTTCAGATACTAAGAAACCCAAGGAAATTGTTTTTATACAATGCGTAGGGAGTCGAGAAACTGAACGAACTTATTGTAGTGGTGTATGTTGTATGCTTGCTCTTAAGAATGGAAGATTACTTTTAGAAGAATTTCCTGACGCAAACATTACAATTTGCTATATTGACATAAGAACTCCCGAAAAAGGATTTGAAGAGTACTATGAACGAGCTAAAGAAGCAGGTATTAAAATGATTCGGGGAAAAGTAGGTGAAATCTCTGAAGATCCCGAAACAAAAAACGTTAAAGTTCGCGTATATTCATCTCTTACAGATAAAATTGTAAAAATTGATGCTGATTTAGTAGTTTTATCCACAGCAGCGCTCCCTTCAAAAGGCACACAGCAAATTGTTCAAGTTTTAAATCTTGATACTAACACATATGGTTTTCTTACAGAATCACACTTCGGTTTAATGCCGCAAGAAACAAAGACAAAAGGTATTTTTATAGCTGGGTTTGCTCAAGGTCCAAAAAATATTTCTTATTCAGTTTCTCAAGCTAGAGCTGCCGCTAGTAAAGTAGCTGAGTTAACAGCGCCCGGAGAAATCGATTTAGAACTGATAACAGCTGAGGTTGATAGCGAATTTTGCATTTCATGCAGACGGTGTGAAAAAGAATGCCCAAAAAATGCCATTAGGATTGAAGAGGATATTGGAGCGTTTATTGATGAGATAAATTGTGATGGATGCGGTATTTGTGCCACATGTTGTCCTACTCAGGCTATTGATATAAGGTATTATCGAGATCATCAACTATTTGCTGAAATTGATGGTCTTTTAGGAGGGGGTTAGACAGACATGGAAAATACTTATAACATGGTTGTATTTGCTTGTATAAAGTGAGGATATAGCGCGGCTGATTTAGCAGGGGTTTCTCGATTGAAATATACACCTGCTGTAAAAATTGTCAAAGTAAGATGTACTGGCAGAATTGACATTAAGCACATCTTATATAGCATTCGTGCAGGAGCTGATGGTGTTATGATTGTTGGATGACGCCCTAATGAATGTCAATTTAAAAAGGGTAATTTTACAGCTGAAAGACATGTTGAATTAGCAAATAGAATCTTAGAGTCCAGAGGTTTCGGAAATCAAAGAATTAATATGTATTGGTTAAGTGGAGCAGAATCAGAAAAATTTGTAAGAAGTGTGGAAGATGCTTTAGAAAAGGTAATAAGTGCTGGACCAAATCCACTTAAATTAATAGATGAAGAGACAAAAGTCGAAACAAAACAAGTTATAACTACCCCGGTAGAATGATTCTTATAAAAAAACTCTAGTTATAGGAAGACTAACCTTGCAAAGGAAGGGGTTTTTATCTAGTATTCAATTAAAAAATAAAATTTTTCAAAAAAATGTATTCCTGAAGGATGGAATTATGGTTCAAATTGCTAAAAATATCAATTTCAATGGAATATCGCCAAAAAATTTAATGGATGCTACCTATAAAGCAGTCGAGAATTTTCAAATTCGAGCTTTTTACGAAGCAAAAGAGGAAATTTTGAAAACTGGAAAATATTCTGAAGGAGAATTCTATGAAATATTAGACACAATGATTGATGCTGAAACAGAGCGTAAATTAGTGTTAGAAATATTAAAAGGTAAGGAAGCTTTATTTTTAGAAGAAATTGCAAAAATTGTAAAAGATTTTCCACCAGAAAACGTAATTCGTGATATAGTCTATCTGAAGGAACAAGGATATGTTGAAGAACATATTGAAATAAAAACTAAAAAAGTAATTAAAAAAATTAAAGGAGAAGAAAAAGAAGTCGAAGAAAAAGAATATTTCTATAGATATCAAGTTAAAGATATTCCTGATGATTTCATTGAGCACTTTTTTGAACCAGTCTCTTTAGTGTTTGAATCTGAAGTATGCTGTCAATGTGGTTGGTGCTCATCAGTTTGTCCCGTAAATGCTATTAAAGTGACAGCAGATACTTTAGATATAGATGAAGATAATTGCATGAAATGCGGGTTATGTTATTCTGTTTGTCCCAGATCATTTTCAATTGAACAAATGGGCAAAAGTATCAATAAGCTTGATAAATCATTGAAATTTTCAGAAAAAATTAATGGTTATATTAATGCATATTCTGCCACAACAACTAAAGATGAGATTAAAAAAGTAAAACAGGATGGAGGGATTGTAACTTCCCTGCTTGAACACCTACTTAAAAACAAATTAGTTGATGCAATCGTAGCAGTACAGCATTCAAAGGAATTATGGAAACCTGAGCCCATTATAGTAGAGGATGTTAAAGATTTATATAAAACTGGTGGAACTAAATATGCTAACGCCTCAACACTATCTATAATAGATGAAACAAAACAATATGAAAATATAGCAATTGTAGGAGTTCCTTGTATGATGAATGCTTTAGAGAAAGGAAATTTATTTCCGAGTGGATTACCTTTTTTCAAAAATATTAAATATAAAATTGGGCTTTTTTGCATGGAATCTTTTCCCTATGAGGGCATACTTAACTTAATTAAGGAACAATTTGATAAAGATTATACCAAAATAACAAAAATGGATATAAGTGGGGGTAAATTTATCATCTACTTAGATTCGGGTGAAGATTTAAAAGTACCTTTAAATGATGTAAAATCTTACGCTCGTCACAACTGCCATTTTTGCGAGGACTTGACTGCTGATTTTGCGGATATTTCGGTAGGATCAATTGGTTCACCTAGTGGTTGGTCCTCTGTAATTACGCGAAATAAAAAAGGTGAAAAAATCTATAAGGAAGCCATTAAAGCAGGATTAATAGAATCTAAAAATTTAAAAGATGTTAAACCCGGACAACCCTTATTAGAAAGAATTGCTGGGACAAAAAGAAAAAATTGTAAACCAATTAAATTGGAAAAGAAATAAAAATAAATTTAATATTATGAGTTCAAAAACATTTCAAGATTTAATTAAGGAAGTTCATGAAAAAGGTATCTGCCAGGAATGTGGGGGATGCACTTCTTTCTGTTCAGCAACATTTGAAAATGTAATTGGCTTTAAAGAGCCATTTTCACCTCCGGAATATGTAAATAAGGATGAGTGCCTTGAATGTGGCATCTGTTATTATATTTGCCCTCAAACACATATTTTGGATGATGATCTCAATAAAACTTATCAATTTACAAATTTTACTTCCATGCCCCTCGGCAAATTAGAAAATATTTATTCTTGTCAAACTAATGATCCTGAATTCTTAAAGTATGGAACTGATGGAGGTGTAGTAAATACAATAATAAATTACTTATTAGCAAATAAAATAATTGATGGAGCAATAGTATCTAAATTTGATGCTCCATTTTCTAGGGAATCTATGTTTGCAGACAATAAGGATGAATTAATTAAAGCTTCCGGGACAAAACTGGAAATAACTTCACAATTAGATGAGATACAAAGGTTTTGCACTTATACACGCTCTATTGTAGAATTGAATCATTTTAAATTTAAAAAATTAGCAATAGTGGGTACACCTTGTCAAATTTATACAATAAGGTGCATGCAAAATTTAGGTGTTACACCTTCAGAATATATCGAAATTTGTTTAGGATTATTTTGTTATCATAATTTCTTATTTGAGAAATCTAAAAAAGAAAAATTTGAAAAAGATTTTAAAATCAAGTTTGAAAATATTAAAAAAATAAATATTAAGGAGGATCTAATTTTAAAGGTAGAAGATAAGAAATCTAAAGATAAAATTATCCATATCCCCTTTGATCAATTAGTTGATTATATACGTCCTGCTTGTCATTCTTGTATTGACTTTACGAATGTATATTCAGATATTTCATTTGGGGGGCTTGGTTCTCCAGATAAATATACTACTGTAATACCTCGCACTGATAAAGGCAAAAAACTATTTCAGAAAGTATTAGACAAAAATATTATTAAATCTTTAAAACTTGACACTAAAGCAAAAACCGATATGAAAGAGCTACTAATTAAGTTTTCTGAATCAAAAATAAAGAGAAAAGAAGAATTCATGAAAAATTTACAATAAGGAAGTGAGCCGGATAACAATTTTAGAAAAATCTAAGAAAACTAAACCAGAAGTTAATGAATTTGATTTGTACTTAAAAAAAATATACGAGCCAGATTTAGTTAACTTGTTAAAAAGATGTTATCAATGTGCCCGTTGCTCAGGTGTATGCCAAATAAGTAAAGTTCAAAAATTTACACCTAGTAGAATTATCCAGATGATATTAGAAGGTTTTGAAGATGATGTGATTGAAGGTGGGGTATTATGGGATTGTTTAATGTGCAATAGCTGCCTTCAGATGTGTCCTAAAGATATAAATTTTGCGGATATTGTACGAATTGCTCGATATAAAATGCGGATGAAAGATATTCACAACCTTGATCGATCTATTGCTCATAAAGGTATATATCCTATGATGTCTGAAATAATGAGTCAACCAAATATTGAAATTGAAAGACCATTAGATTGGATTCCAAAAGGTTGCGAAATTTCAGATAAAGGAAATGTTTTATATTATGTAGGATGTTTACCTCTTTTTACTTTTGAATTTGAGAATATAGATTCTATCGCAGAAAGCACTTTAAAAATCATTTGTCAAATTGAAAAAGAACCAATAGTAGTTCTTAAAGAGGAGATATGTTGTGGCCATGATTTATACTGGGGCCAAGGAAAATTCGAAGTTTTTATTGAGTTAGCGAAGAAAAATCTAAATTTATTCGAAAAAGCTGGAATCTCAATAATAATAACTGCTTGTGCTGAATGTTATAGAACATTTAAAATAGATTATCCAAAATTATTTGAAGATTTTAATGAAAAATTTGAAGTTAAACACTTAATAGAATATGTTTTTGATAAATGGAAGCAGGGTAAAGTTCAGTTCAAAAATCCAAATAAATCTAATGAAATTGTTCCTTTTACATATCACGACCCCTGTAGATTAAGTAGATTTTTACCAAAAGATAATAAAATCATTGAAGAAGTTAGAGAGATTTTTCAACATTTAAAAACAATAGGTTATGATTTTAAGGAAATGGAACATAATAAAGAAAAATCTTATTGTTGCGGAGTTAACTCTTGGATGAATTGTAACGAGCGATCTAAGGCTTTACGATATAAGCGTCTTTCAGAAGCTAAAGCTGTCGGAACAAAAATGATTACTTCATGTCCAAAATGCCGGAATCATTTAAATTGCCTAAAAAAAGATTACGATGATTTCTCTACAATTGAAATTTTAGATTTCTCAGAATTTTTGGTAGATATGATAGAAATAATTGATTCTGATAAAAATGCAGAGGTAATAGGATAATGGAGGGCTCAGTGTTAGTTATTGGAGGGGGGATAGCCGGAATTCAAGCATCTCTGGATTTGACTGAAATGGGTTTGAAAGTTTATCTTGTAGAAAAAACCCCTTCAATTGGAGGAAGAATGGCTCAACTCGATAAGACTTTCCCTACTTTAGATTGTAGTTTATGCATTTTAGCCCCTAAAATGGTAGAAGTATTCAGAAATCCTAACATTGAATTAATGACTTATCATGAAGTCCAAAAAGTTTCAGGGGAACCTGGAAATTTTAAAGCAACAGTACTTAAAAAACCTCGATATATTGATGAGAATAAGTGTAAAGGCTGCGGCGACTGTGCTGCTAAGTGTCCAAAGATTGAAGCTCCTAATATTTTTGACATGAATCTTGGCAAAAGAAAATCTATTTATATACCATTTCCTCAAGCGGTACCACCAATATATTTAATTGACTCTGAAATGTGCTTAAAATTGACTAGAGATGTATGTGGGGTGTGCCAGAAAGTATGTGAAGCGGAAGCAATAGATTTCGAACAAAAACCTCAAGAAATTGAATTACATGTAGGAGCAATCGTTGTCGCAACTGGTTTTGATATGACTAGAGATACTCTATCATCAAGATGGGGTATTCGTTATGAAAATGTGATAACAGCACTTGAATATGAAAGAATTTTATGTGCATCTGGGCCATATGGTGGACATGTTGTACGTCCGAGTGATGAAAAGGAACCCGAAACTATAGTTTTTATTCAGTGTGCGGGTTCAAGAGACTTACACGAAAGAGTCCCCTATTGTTCAAGTGTATGCTGCATGTATGCAGCGAAAGAAGCAATAATAACTAAAGAACATTCAGAGCAAACCAAATGTTATGTGTTTAGACATGATATTAGAGCTTATGGAAAAAACTTCTATGAGTTTACTCAAAAAGCTCAAGAAGAATATGGAGTAAAATATTTTCATTCGAAAATTAGTAAAATTGTAGAAGATTCAGAAACAAATGACTTAATTATTCGTTATGAAGATCTACAGACTGGATTACTTAATGAATTTCAAGCAAGTATGGTAGTATTAGCTACACCCTTAGTCCCTTCTAATGGGACTAGAGAATTAGCAAAGATTTTAGATATTAACTTAGATGATTATAATTTCTTTAAGGAACGATCTCATTTTAATAAATCCCTATCGTCAAGAGAAGGTGTATTTTTATCAGGATTTTGTCAAGGTCCGATGGATATACCAGAAACAGTAGCTGACGCCAGTGGGGTGGCATCTCAAGTAGCAGCTTTATTGAGTTCCGTTAAATTTACTCAAATAGAAGAAAAAGTATTTGATATACCAGAAAAAGAAGTTGATTTAACAGACGAACCTAGAATTGGTGTACTTATTTGTCATTGTGGAATTAATATTGGAAAATATATCGATATTCCTAATGTTGTAGATCACATAAAAAAATTACCTAATGTTGTGTATTGTGAAGATAATTTATATTCATGTTCTAGTGATTCACAAGCAAGAATTAAGGAAGTGATAAATGAATATAATTTAAATAGATTTATAGTGGCTTCTTGTACCCCAAGAACGCATGAATCATTATTTCAAGAAACGTGTCAAGAAGCAGGATTAAACAAATACCTCTTCGAAATGGCGAATATTCGTGATCAGTGTTCTTGGGTCCATATGACTGAAAAGGAATTAGGCACCGAGAAAGCCAAAGATTTAATTGAAATGACTGTTGCTAAATCCAGATTATTGAGGTCTCAAAAAGAACCGAAACTATTAGTTACTCAAAAAGCACTAATAATTGGTGGTGGCGTATCCGGAATGACTGCTGCATTAAATCTCGCTAATCAAGGATTTATTGTTTATCTCGTAGAAAAAGAAAAGATACTGGGGGGAATTTTGAATGAATTATACCTTTTGTATCCAACTCATGAAGATACGTCAGAATTTTTAAAAAAGATAAAACAGAATGTTAGAACAAATAAAAATATTCAAATTAGTTTAAAATCTAAAGTAAAAGATATTAAAGGATATGTAGGTAATTATGATGTATCTATTACTAACTCTAATAATGAAATTAACGAATTGAAAGTTGGTGTTATTATTGTTGCCACTGGAGGTCAAGAATTAAAACCTGTTGGATATCTTCAGTATAATAATAAAAACCAAAATGTTATTACTCAATTAGAATTAGAACGGAGGTTAAAAAAGAAAGATAGAACCTGGCTTGATAATATCAAGCGTGTTACAACTATATTATGTGCCGATGCTAGACAAAAAGAAGGAATCACATATTGTTCAAATATATGTTGTGTGACGTCTATCAAAAACATGGATATCCTAAAAGAATTAAAACCTGATCTCGAAATAATAATTCTTTATAGAGATTTTCAAATGGCTAAAAAGGAATTTGAAGAATATTTTTTTAATCGAAGAAAGGATGCTATGATTCTGAGATATGATTTAGATAAACCACCAGAAATTACTAAAATTAGCAATAAACCTGAAAAATACGGAATACAAGTATTTGATACTAATTTACAAGATATTATCAACTTTGATACGGATTTTATCGTATTGTCACCTCCTATGGTTCCCGCAGATAATTCAGAAGAATTAGCAAAAATACTTAAAGTACCTTTAGATAGGCATGGTTTTTTCTTAGAAGCTCATGCTAAACTGAGACCAGTAGATTTTGCTACGGATGGTGTATTTTTATGTGGGTGCGCTCACTGGCCAAAACATATTCAAGAATCCATTACTCAAGCGAATGGTGCAGCAGGAAGAGCAAGTAGAATTTTAAGCTCAGAAGATATTATCGCTTCGGGATTAGTAGCAGAAGTGAACAATGAATTATGTGCTGGTTGTAAAGTATGTATAAAACTCTGTCCATATAATGCGATATCAAAGAATGAAGAGGGAAACGTAGCTATAAATAAGTTGCTTTGTAAAGGCTGTGGTGTATGCGGTGCGAGTTGTCCAGAAAATGC
>CAZBNW010000092.1:0-10109 GCA_964493385.1 uncultured archaeon
TTTCTCAAAGGATTTATCAAACTCAAGCTCAAGATCAGGTTTATCAACAAGCTGCCGAACAATCTCAACGCGCAGCAAGTGGTATGGGAGGGGCTCCTCCAGGTGGAATGGGTGAGACAGGTGAAGGTGGTGCAAATTATAAATCAGAGAAAGAAGAGAAAAAGGATAAGAAAAAAGTCGTGGATGTCGAATGGGACGAAGAAAATGATGATTAGCTGAGATCAGTAAAAATTATCGAACACAGATCTTAATAAGAGGAATTAATTAATTATTTTTTTACTTATTCTAAAAATCATAAAAATTATCTAAAACTAAGTTAATTTCTATATTAATTTTTATTAATTAGTTTATACCCTCCTAATTTTTATTAAGTTTGTGAGTAATATGTAAATAATCTCATACCTAAAAAGATAAATTTCAGAAACAATTTTAATAACTTGATTTTTAAACTTAAATAACAATAACAAGAATCTAAGAGATTATGAGTTCCAGCAAAAAAAGAGATTACTATGAAGTTCTTGGCGTTAGTAAAGATGCTAGTTTAAATGACATTAAACTTGCTTATAGGCGTTTAGCTAGAAAATTACATCCAGATTTGAATAAGACAGATCCTAAAGCAAAGGAAAAGTTTATTGAACTTCAAGAAGCATATGAAGTATTAGGTGATCAAGAAAAAAGAAGTAATTATGATCAGTTTGGTTTTAGCGGAGTACATGTAGACATGAGTGATTTTTTCAGAGGTGGTATTCCTGGAATCGATGAGTTATTAAGAAGCATCTTTGGCGGGTTCTCTCCATTCGGTGGATTTGATGATTTCGGATTTGGTGGCTTTGGTTCAAGAGCAAAAAGACGAACAGCACCTCGAAGAGAAGTAGGACAAGATTTAGAAGATCATGTCGAAATTACTTTTGAGGAATCAATGTTCGGTGTAAAGAAAGATGTTCCCATAGAAAGATATACTCCTTGCGATAATTGTGAAGGGACGGGAGCAGAAGATCCCTCAAGTATAAAATCTTGCCCAGAGTGTCAAGGAACAGGACGGATGAGAAAAATGACGCAATCTGGATTTGGTACAATTATCCGTGAATCAGATTGTTATAGGTGTAATGGCGCAGGAAGAATAATTGAAAAGAAGTGTAAAGTGTGTAATGGCAAAAAAGTAGTCCCTGAGAGTAAAACAATTCATGTGAGTATTCCTCCTGGTGTTGAAGATGGGGTTCACTTAAAAGTTCAAGGGGCTGGACATGTCCCTTCTGTTAATGCTATTCCGGGTGACCTTTATTTGGGGATCCGAATAACTGATGATGAAAAATTTATACGACGTGGTAATGACCTTTATACACCAGCCGACGTAGATATTGTTACTGCGATAATAGGTGGCAAAATTACAGTTCCTACCTTAGATTACAAAGAAAAGAAGTTAACAGAAAAAGAACTAACAATTCCTCCTGGGACTCAACCTGGGACAGAATTTCGTATAAAGAATCGCGGAATTACATATCTACGCGGAAAAGGTAGGGGAGATCAGTATGTAATAGTAAATATTGAAATTCCTAAAAAAATTTCAGAAAAGCAAAAAGAATTATTGTTAAAATTTAAAGAATTGAGTAAAAAGAATTAAATTAACTTGGTTTCAAATAAATTAAAAACCATTGAAGAAAAAAGTATTAATTTCCGGTCCGCCTAGGTGCGGAAAAAGCACTCTTATTTCTGAATTAATTGAGTATTATACTAATAAGAAGAATTATACTATTTATGGTTTTATAACCCCTGAAATTAGAGAAGGAGGCAATCGGATAGGTTTCGATATTGTAGATATCTATTCTGGGGAAGAATCTCAATTAGCAAGAGTAGGAAATTTCAAAACTAAATATAGGGTAGGAAAATATAATGTTTTCATTGAAGAATTTGAAAAATATCTTGAGGATACCTTGAATTTAGATAGAAAATCCATTGATTTGATTATCATCGATGAGATTGGAAAGATGGAACTTTTTTCTAAAAAATTTCAAGATTTTATTAAGAAAGCATTTACTTCTAATATATCAATTTTAGCTTCAATAGGCTTAAAGTTACAGCATCCACTTAAAGATTATCTCCTAAATCTCCCTTCAGTTGTACTATTGAACTTAAATCGCCAAAATTCTCGGCTTATATTTGAAAAAGTAATTTCTCTAATTTCCTAACTGTAGTTCTAAACTAAGAATTAAAATAAACTTAGAGATACACACTTTAAGGTTTTTTTTTCACAAAAATTTAAATTTTGATTCTTTTTATTTTAATAAATAATATCAACACATCAATTTAAAAAGGGAATTAAGCATTGCTCTGGAAATGTGATAAATGTGGTCATGAATTTGAATTAGACGATTTTCCAGAAGAAGGTTTCAAATGCCCTGGATGCGGAGATACTGATGGGACTTTTAGTTTGGTAGGATAATCTAATCTCTCAGTATTTTTTGTTTTTCTAAACTTTTTCTATATACTCTCTTTTACTCTTTAATATATCTTATGTTTAAAAACTATAGACTATTTAAACTCATTAGGTTTATTGAAATAAAATGAAATGAGAGAGAAATTTATGGTTGAATGCGATCAAGAAGAGAGAAAAAATAGTTGTGCTTGTACCTATGATTGCCACAGAAGAGGTAAATGCTGTGAATGTTTGGAATATCATCTTTCTATGAGTCAATTACCTGGATGTGTTTTTGCTAGAATTTCCAAAGATGTTGAGAGATCCTACAATAGAGATTTTGAATATTTTGCCAGATTAGTTTTAAGGAAGTAATATTAAAAGAATCAAGTGAAAGTGTATCGAAATGACTGAATTTATTGAAATTTTTAAAAAAAAGGCAATTAGTTATATTCAGTTTCAATTTACAACGATTTTAGGGGAATTCAAAGCAGTTGAATTTCCTGTGAAAATCTGGGAAACTTTAAAAGATGGAACAGGAATTGATGGTTCAAGTTTAGGATTTCTTACAACAGAACAAAGTGACATGAGAATTGTACCAGATTTTGAAACTTTTTCAATTCTTCCTTGGAATCTTAAAATAGGGCGTTTTATTTGTGATTTAACCGATAACAAAAATAACCCTTATCCTACATGCCCTCGAGGGATACTAAAAAAAATTATTGGTAAAGCACACTCTATGGAATTTGAATTCAATACAAGACCAGAATTGGAATGGTATTTTATAACGAAAGAATTTGAAACTGGTGATAAAGCATCCTATATGGATACTTTACCTTTGGATGAATTACATGATCTACGGCGCCAAATTACAGATGATATGATGGATATGGATATTGATGTTAAAACTATTCACCATGAGGTTGGTTTGGGGCAACAAGAAGTAGAATTTATGTCAAATGATGCCCTAAAGCAAGCAGACAGTGTGCAAACAGCGAAATTAGTTACTAAAGTTAGAGCGTTTTATAATAATTTAATTAGTACTTTCATCCCAAAACCTTTTGAACAATTGGCGGGAAGCGGTTTGCATATTCATCAGTATCTAACTAAAAATGGTGAAAACGTTTTTTCTGATACAAAAAAGAGTTTAAGTGATACTCTGAGATATTATATTGGAGGAATTCAACGCCACATAAAGGCAATATCTGCTATTTTAAATCCAACTACAAATTCCTATAAAAGATTAACTCCTCATCATGAAGCACCTGTGCATGTTTCATGGGGCGTAGGAAATAGAACAGCACTAATACGTGTTCCAGGTTATGAGAACTCTGCTCGTATAGAATATAGAGCGGGCGACGGAATGATGAATATTTATTTAGGGACAGCATTATTGCTTGCAGCAGGATTAGATGGAATAAAAAATAAGATTGAACCTAACCAACCTACCTCTAAAAATGTTGATTTATTGACTGATGATGAACGGAGAGAATTACAAATTGAAAAACTTCCAGGAAGTTTAGAAGAATCATTAAAAGCTTTTGAAAATAGTAGTTTCATAAGAAAAACTTTAGGTAAAGAACTAGTTAATATTTATTTGGATTTGAAATATTCTGAACTTCAGGAATTTGAAATAACTAAATCAAATGGAAACGATAAAGAATGGGAATATAATAAGTATCTTTATTGGTAAAAAGAGAAATTAGAAAAATTTGTCTAATTAATAATAAAAACTCTTTTTTCTGGCGGAATTTTTTTATATCCTAATTATTTTTAATGTCACAATAATCCAATCAACTAAAAAAAATAATAAGTGTTTAATATAAATTAAATTATTGGAGGGATGGAAATTTCAGAAATTGCGATGATTATTGGCATAGTTATTGGTATATTACTATTAATTGTTGTCATCTGGTTTTTAACGGGTTTTAAGACAGCAACTGAGTATAAACGTCGGATAATTTTTCGATTTGGAAAATACAAAAGAACTATTGGTCCTGGGATAATATATGTGTTACCACTTATCGAGAAGTCGATAGAGGTTGATATACGTATAAGAACGCTTGACATAAGCAAACAAGATATTATAACTAGAGATAATATCCCTGTTACAGCAGACACAAGTGTATTTTATAAAGTGATTAATCCACAGTATGCTACTATAAAAATAGAAAATCCTACAAGAGCTGTATTTAATTATACCCAAGGTGCTCTAAGAGATGTTATTGGTGGGATGGAATTAGATGAAGTTCTTACACAAAGAGAGAGGATTTCACAAGAAATACGCAATGTAGTTGATGAGGAAACAAGAGAATGGGGGATTCAAATTACTCAAATTAAAATCCAGCAAATTGAGTTACCAGAAAACATGAAACGGGCAATGGCAGTACAAGCTGAGAAAGAACGTGAAAAACGTGCTACAATTATAGCTTCAGAAGGAGAGTTTGAGGCTGCAAAAAATATTGCGAAGGCTGCAGAATTACTATCTCAAACCCCAGCTGCAATCCAACTAAGATCTTTACAAACCATTCAAGACATTTCTCATGAACCATCTCAAAAAATTGTAATTTTTATGCCATCTGACATTGGAAATATACTCAAAAAACTATAGTAAAGAAAGTCTCAAAACAAATAATTAAAAAATCTAATTAAGTAAATTTTTTTTTTAATTTTTCATACTGATTTTAAAATAAATGTTTAAAAGGCTAGAATAATGAAAAATACGGCTGATAATTTGATGATTGGGTTTATAAAAGAATCTCAAACAAGAATTCGATATGAAATCTACGCAGAAATTGCAAAAAAAGAGAAATATGCATTAATCTTTAGAAATTTTAAAGATTTCGCTAATCAAAAACGAGAATTTGCTAACTGGCTTTATAAAACCTTACAACAATTAAAAAAAGATGAGTTATTTGAAGATTTAACTGTAGAAATTGAGAGCCCAACTACTTATGGAACTACAATACAAAATTTAGAATCTTCTATAAAAGAAGAAGATAAAGAATGGCAAGATCTATACCCCAATTTCGTAAATATTGCTAAAATGGAAGGATATCAAGAAATTGCTAAAAGATTAAAGAAAATTATTCAAACGAAAAGAAATTATTCTCAGAGATTAAAGATGCTCTTAAATTTAGTTAGAGGTAATGCGTTTTTCAAAAGGAATAAAATTCCTTACTGGAAGTGTTTAGCGTGTGGATATGAGGTTGCGATGGATGAGTTGCCTAATGATTTTAATTGTCCCTCTTGTGGTCATTTTAAGTCGTATTTTCAAAGAAAGATCTTACAGTTAATACCAGATGAAAAATCCTTAGAAAAAAAAGAAATCTCTGGCTGGGTTTGCATGGAATGTGGATATGAAGTCACCTTAGAGGAATTACCAGAGGACTGGAAATGTTTTTCCTGCGGTCGCACTAAATCTTATTTTAAACGAAAAGTTTTAAAACCGCAAGATTATGTAATTTATTCTAAAGAAACAGAAAAAGCTCAATGGGTATGTTTAGAGTGTGGGAATGAAGAAGAAATAGATATGCCAGTTGGATGGAAATGTCCAAAATGCGGCTTTCCTCACCATAAAAACTCTTAATAAATGCTTTTAATTATAAATTTATTTTATGAATCTAACTTTAACGATTTTTGCTGTTTTAAAGCGTTCTGCCATCTTTATCATTTTATGTGTTTTTTTATTCCAATTTGGATTAATTGGAGTTCGATTCCACATAGTAAACCAATCTATAACTTGAAGTTTATCAGACCAGCCCGATATTTGTTTCACAGGATCACCAATAGCTAAATGCCAAAAAGGTGTCTTTATACCTGCTTTCTTTGCGCGTTTGTTACCTACTTTAACTGCTAATTTTGAAATGCAATCAAAGACTAATTCACCATCGGGAAATCTTTCTGCCATGGCATTAAAAAGAGAAGAAATTTCCTCCTCTTTAAAATAGTATATAAATCCCCCAGCAATAAAAAAAATCCCGTTTTCTTGAGAGTACTTAGTATCATCAAACCAACTATAATCTAAAGCTGATTTTGAAATAAGCATATTTCTATCAGATTCTGGGAGGAATTTTTTACGATATTTGATTGCATCGGGTAAATCTAAATCAAACCATTTGACCGTGCCATTATCTACTCGATAGAATGTAGTGTCTAAACCCGCTCCAATATTCACTACAGTTGCATTTGGATATTTTTCAAGGTATTGTAATAGAGCTTCATCAAAATTTTTAGCTCTAACTAGAAGTCCAAGTCCACGCCACTCACCAAGATAATCCTGTATCTCAGAAAAATCATAATCGATATTTTCAATAATTTCAATAGCTTTCTGATCATTTAATAATTCTGGATATACTTGGCTATATTTGGCCCTTGCCCACAAAGGACCAAGCATAGTCTGTTGGACATCTCCTAAAATGGGAAGATCATTTTCTGACATATAATTTATAATTAATTTTAATTAAATAGAGTTTCAAAATGAGACGCTTGAGATACATACTCACCCTTCTGTACTGCACCCGTCACCAGATACAGTTGGAGCATCAAACTATGCGGCCTACCTAAAGCTAGCTCCAAGTACCTTATCGCTTTCATTTGGCCTTGCACCAAGGTTTTAGCTCGTTCCAACCATTCCTTCCTACAATTTCTTTGGCTTATTTCCAAGTCATTAATGTGCGTAGGAGGGCAGTGTCGTTTCAGTTGCTAAAATACGATTCTCACCGTAGTAGTTCTCTACACCTTGCTTGGAGAGTGGGGTGAAGTTCCTCAGCGGGTCGAGCCCACCGTCAGCTCCATATCTCACTCGTCTCTTTTTCTAAAGGAAATATAAGTATTTAAATCTTTTTTTTCAACTGGAGTTTGAAAGTCCTTTATCTTATTTCTTTAATAAATTATAATAAGCGGGATTAAATTTTACGGGGCATTTTTATAGATATGAAAAAAATTCAGTTAGGGAAAACTGGAGAACAGATTCCTGTCCTTGGGCAAGGAACTATGGGCATCAAGGCAGGAAAAGATAAGGAATATTATGAAAAATGGAAAGCTTCACTAAGAAAGGGAATAGAACTCGGGATGACTCATTTAGACACTGCAGAGATTTACAACCGTGGTACTTCGGAGAGGACGATTGGAGAGGTGATAAAGGAATACAATCGAGATGATTTGTTTATTACAAGTAAGCTATTTCCTAAACATTTTGGATATAAATCAATGATAAAAGCTTGTAATAAAAGTTTAGAGCGGTTAGATATTAAATATTTGGATTTATATTTGGTTCATTTTCCTTCATTTGTAGTTTCTAAAATTGAAAAACATATGAGGGTGATGGAACAACTTTTGAACGAAGGAAAAATAAGATATATAGGTGTGAGCAATTATTCCGTCGAACAATTCAAAATGGGACAGGAATACCTCAAAAAGGCAGAGTTAGTCACAAACCAGCTGAGTACTAGAATTACGAGACAAAAGCACATTCATGATTCATTGCCCTATTATAAGAAGGAAGGTATAATTTTGACTGCTTATAGCCCCTTAGGTCATAGAGGCTACACAAATTTAAAAGGTGATATTAAATTAAAGTTAGATCAAGTAGCTAAATCACATAATGCGAGTATACAACAAATTGCTCTTGCCTGGCTCATTAATCATGAAAACGTTATAGCAATTCCTAAAGCATTTCAAATAGAACATGTAGTAGATAACGTAGCAGCGGCAGATATTAAATTATCAGAAGCAGAAATCAGACAATTTTATAATAAATAATCGATAACACTTTGAGTCTTGTCTACAAGCAAATTAGATTATTCACATTTTATAATTTATTCTTATTTCTTTTCATCAACATTCAAGGCATAAGATATTATATCACAATATTTTTTAAATCCTAATTTTCGGTAAACTCTCTTTCCTAAAGATGATGCTTGTAGTACTCCAACTCGATATCCCATTTCGAAAGCATCTATTAATGCAGCTCGACTAATAGTAAGACCGAATCCCTTACTTCTATGCTCGGGTAATGCTGATACAGCATGAAGTCCTGCCACTCCAGAAGAAAGATATAACATTAATGTTGAAACCGGTTTTCCTTTAAATTTTCCTAAATAAAAGTGACCTTCTTCTTGTAAAAGCAAGAATTTAAGCAAATCAAAATCTACTTTTATTCCGAAAACTTGTGAGACAACTTCGGACCACAGTTTTAAAGATTCTTCATTATCTACTTTTTTAACTATTAAATTATTTTTATCAACAGTTTTATTTACGAGTTTTTTTAATTCTCCTGCCATTCCTGCTTGTTGATAAACATTTGAAAAACCGTATCTTTCGAGATTTTTACCCAAATTTTTAGGTTTTGTTAATGGCCCTACTGTCCAACTATTAGGTGCATTCCCCTTTCGAATCTGCTCCTTAATATAACTTATTTCTTTTTCTATATTTAAATTTTCAAGATTTGCCCTAAAGATACAATTTGGCCAATCTGCACTCTTAGCAAGAACCCAACTTATTTTATTTTCTATTCGAGAAATGAAATTGGAATGCTCAGAAGATTTGGTATAAAAATCATCGAGATTTTTCTCTATATAATAATTTATAGACTTTAAAGATATTTTATTTAGGATCTCATTCATTAATTCATCCCATTAATAATTTATTATAGAAATAATAAAAGAAATACAATAAAAAAAATATTAATTTTTGCTTTTTACGTTTTTGATTAATATTTTTAAAATATTAAAAATCTAATAACTTAGTAACTAATTATAAATATTCTAAAAAACAACTCTTTAATTACTATAAACTTGATATTAGGAGATTTCAGAATGAATAGCGATGAGATTTTAACAAATTTAGAAGAAATTGTTGGGAAAGATTTTGCCTCAAATAAAGCTGAAGATCTTTATATATATTCCCAAGATCCTGGAGCTTCTGAACCTCGACCAGTTAACTTTGTGATAATGCCTAAAACAGTCGAAGAAGTTCAGAAAATTGTAAAATTTGCTAATAGAGAAAAGATACCTCTTGCTCCTATGGGCGGTGGCTTAACATTGAGCGGCTTAGTAATTCCAATTAAAGGTGGAATGGTTATAGATATGAAACGATTGGATAAAATTATAGAGATAAATGAACTAAGCCGCTATGCTCTCATAGAAGCAGGAGTTACAACGGGTCAGTTACTTTCCCATTTAAACGATAAATATCCTAATTTACAACCTCCTGTTCCTGATGCTCCCCCTTCCGCTACTGTAGCAGGAAATGTCTTGATTCATGGATCAGGGCATTTATCTCAGAAATATGGAAATCATAGTGCAATGATTAATGGATTGGAAATAGTTTTGCCTAATGGTGAGATTGTTAAATTGGGTTCAGCAGCGATCTCAAATTATTGGTTTACTAGAGGACCTATTCCAGATCTCATAGGTTTGTTTATTAGTTCTTTTGGTACTATGGGAATAATTACAAAGCTTTCAATAAAGCTATTTCCAAAACCTAACTTAAGAGATGTTGTATTTGGATTGATGAAGGATATAGAACCAATCCCGAATATAATTTCTAGTATTACTAAAACAGAGATAGCAGAAGATATCGTCGTAATAAAACAGGATAAACCAGAATGGATGAAGGGTTATATTTTTTTTATGGTTCATGTTACTGGAGATAATCAAGAAGAGATAGAATCCAAAATAAAAAGCCTTAAAAA
>CAZBNW010000093.1:0-10105 GCA_964493385.1 uncultured archaeon
GCCCCTACTGAGCGTGGTACAAGACATGTAAAAGAAATTATTGAGCATAATGGTATTATCTTATTTTTAATATTTCGCAAAGCAAAAAGCTTTGCTCCATATTTGGACATGGATCCTAAATTTTCAAAACGATTAAGCGAAGCAAGAATAAAGGGCATCAAAATTATTACCATCCAGATTAGTTTTGATGGAAAGGTAATTTATTATAATAGGAGAATTCCATTGTCTGATTTTTAATTGGGGTATCATGGAACTCCTTTATTCATTCGTATTTACAACTAAAAATAATTAGAACTAATTTTTTATAAATTAGCTCTAATATTTTATAAATTGTAAAAATTATTACATAATTAGAAGAGAAAAAAAATTTTTGAGAAAATATTATGATTTCGGATAAATTAAAGCTTGATGATATTGATAAGCAAATAATTGCGCTTGTCCAAGAGGATCCAAACCTTACACATACAGAGATCGCTACAAAAATAAATAGATCACAACCAACCGTTGGTATGCGAATAAAAAAGCTGGAAAAAAACGGAATTTTACAATTTCAGCCAGGGATTAATTTCAAGAAAGTTGATTTGCATTTAGCTACAGTCGAGTTAAAAACTAAGAATCCTGACGAGATAATGGATATGGCTAAACATTGTCCTTTTATGCTGAACGCACTTCGATTAAGTGGGGAGCATAACGTATGTATATTACTCGCGAGTTCTAAGCTTCAAAAACTTGATAATATTGTAAATTATCATTTTCGAAACAATCCTGACATTCTAAATGTCTCTATGGAGGTAGTTATCGATATTGCTAAAGATTTCATTTTACCGATTGATTTTGATTCTGAAGAACATGATCCAACACTAGAGAATGGCTGTGGGGAGGCTTGTAAGTATAAAATAGCCAAGGCAAAAGATCTTGCGCAAACTGTTGATGTTTAAATTCTTTTCGCTTATTAATAACAAAAATTTTTTAAAATTGTAAATCAAATTATAAATTTAAAAATAAAAAGTGGTTGATTTATTTAATCTTCACTTTCTTCACCGAATTTAAACTTTGGAATGTCTTCTGCCATATTACATCCGGGACCACAATATCTCCCATCGAAATTCTCAATCTGAAAATCAATAGGAACTACAAAGTCATGAATTGATTCAATTATAATATTTGTCTTGACATTAATGACATTTTTATCCCTTCTAAAACATAAATCAACTAATTTTTCAATTGTTTGTAAATCAGAGGCGGCGATAAAGCAGAGTACGTTAAATTCCCCTGAGATCTTGAAGCCATGGTTTATGAATGGGCAGTTCTCAATCTTTCGGACAATCTCATCCACGTCTTTAGTGGAAATGTAAACTATAGCAACCTTTATATCGACTTTCTTGATATTGAAGCCAACTTGCTTAGTTATAAGATGCTTTCTCTCTAATTTTATGATTCGTGCGCCCACTGCGGGTTGGGATTTCTCGATTTCCTTAGCAATATCACTATGGGTTATATCAGGGTCTTTTTCAATCATTTCGATGATCTTTTTATCATCATTATCAATTGATAAAATTTCATTAAAACTTTTTTTCTTCATGTCCATTTTAATTCATAACCTCACAATAATTTAAACTTAGTTTTAATGAATTTAAATCTTTATAAAGAGTACAATTATAGAAATTAAGAATATATAGTGTATATATTCTATTTTATAAACCTTTTATTTTTGTGTCGTATTGAGAGCCGAGAACGAGAATTGATATATCTTTTTATAATACACTTGTATAAATATTAATAATAATTATAGCTATAGCGAACCCAACTAGACCAATTAAGAACTTCAAGGGATCTCCTTTCTCTTTTTCTGGTACAACTTCCCTTACAATAACATATAAAATAACACCTGATATGAAGGAAAAAAATATGAATAGGAGTTCTAAATTAACTGAAAAGATTGTATTAATTATTAACCCAATCATGATCCCGGTTAGAGCTGAAGCTCCTAGAATATATTTAATAATAGTTTTTTCATCATATTTTATATCTTCATAGATTTCTAAATCAGTGAATATGAGATGTGCTTCAGATCTTTTAGTTACAACAGTTCTAAAAAAAGCATATATAAAAAAGAGAATACCAGCTATTAATTCAATACTTAATAATCCTATTAATATTATACCTACAAGAAAATGGTAAATATAATCTGTAATAAATCTAAATCTTGTTAATTCTTTATTAATATGATTTTGAATCTGTATTTTATAGCTATTAATTTCAATTTTCATTTCTTCTTCTTGATCATTGAGTTCAGATAAAGTTCGAGCTATATCTCTTAGAGCCGCTTCATCTAATTCTTTTCGTATTAATTCGTTAGTAAGTATGTTTTCCATATTATGTTCAACAGCTTCAAGTATTTTTTCTTTCTTAAGCAATTTTCGCATTTTTCTTTGAGTCTTCATTTCAACATTCTGTAAAATTAATTTTTCAGATACATGGACAAATGTAAAACCAATTAATACAAATAAATATTCAAAAATTTCTAAATTGAAAGGGGATTCTGGAAGTCGTTCAGCTATTTCAGGAAGAACAATAAGAAAAAAATAAGCTACGGAGATTCCAGCTATAAATGAAGCATGTAGTTGGATAATTTTATGCTCAAAATAATCTGCAATAAAGAAGAATACCCCAAAAGCTAAGGCAAGAATTACGACTATTATTAAGTCAGCTGTCATTACTATAGATATTATTTTTGAGATTTTTAAAGTTTTTAGATATATATAATAAAATTATAAAGTTCATACTGATTTTGATAAATATAGAGGAAGTAAAGTATCATAGGTGAAATTTAATCCAGTTTCTAATAATAAACTCAGCCGAAGATATAGCTTCAATGAATATGCGTGATAAATTTTTAAGTTCCAATGTCTTTGATTTTGAAGAAGTTGATTTTACTTGGCATAAACATCCAGTTTTTAAACTAAAAAGTTTTATTACCGAAAATGAAGTATTTCTTGGTTTAACAACCGATCCGTTAATTTTTTTAAATGACTTAAAATTGGGAGAATCAGAGTTAAATCCTGATTTACTTATTTTTGCAAGCCGACACACGTCAAAAACTGCTCGCCCTGCATTTTTAGTTCATACAACTGGAAATTGGAGCAAAGATGCGGATTTCGGTGGCGAACCTCAAGACTTATCAAAATCAAGTGCTTTACTTCATAAGGCTGGATTTATTTCGTTGATTGAACAAGAATTTCCACCACGATTAGCAGATTTTTCACTCGATATCGAAGTAACACATCATGGTCCTACAAAATTAGAAAAACCTTTAATATTCATGGAATTAGGAAGTAGTAAGGAGGAATGGAAAATTAAAGAAGCAGGAGAGTTATTAACAAACGCTATTATTAATGCAATTTATAAATTTTTGGAATTTAAAAAAGAAGGTAGTCAAAAAATAGGTTTAGGTTTTGGTGGAACACACTACGCGCCAAATTTTCATAGATTAATTAGAAATAAAAATATCGCCATGTCATTTATATGCCCAAAATATTACATCCAAGGATTAAGTAAAGTCTTAATTAATAAAATGATTAATAACACTCTTGAAAATGTTGATTATTTTATAATCGACTGGAAAGGCACAAATTCCGAAGATAAAAAACATGTAATTCTACTTTTAGAAGAATTTGATATCCCGATAAAGAAGACAAAAGATTTCTAATACTACCAAATTTGAAATGTCCAATTGGAACTACTTCAACTCTTCCTTAATTTTTTCATAATATTTAACTAAATTTTTAAAGACATAGTTGGTTGGGGAAAATCCTTGGGTTGCACTTTTAAGTAAGATTTTCTGAAGGAAATCGCGAAATTTAACGTTTTGGTCTAGAGTAACATTTAGTTCTCTAATATTGAAGAAGCTGCGAAAGAATAAAGTTGGAAAATCAACCAGTGGTTGGAGCACTTGACTATAGTATTTTTTTCCTTCTTTACTTAACCCTAATTCTTTCATTAATTCATATTGATAATTTTTACCCTTTTTTTTGATACTAATGATTCCATCTGATTCAATTTCTTTCATAACTCTATTTACGTCAGTCAACTTTACCTCTTTTATATTGAGTTTTTTCAAGCTATCCAAAATTTCGATATTCAATTGGCCTTTCAATTTAATTAATGTATAATTTCTGGCAATAATATTATATTTTAATGGAACAGATTCATGATCCAATTTATTATATTGTATCAGATTGCCTAAAATTTCTTTTGCGATGAAATATTTTAAGATTAGTTGATCTTCCTCAGAGAAATCCTTTTTAAACAATTCCGAATCAACATATGAACCATATATGGTTTGCAATAATGTTTTTACTGAATGGAATCCATCAAGTGTTGCCTGTTCAACGTTTTTTAAAACTTTAATTCTGTAATCAATATTATCTAAAAATTTCTTTTTAACCAGAGGTATTTGGCGGATAATATGAGGTTTTTCATTTAAAGATTTTAAATATTCATCCCATTTTTTCTTAAAACGAGGGGATTGTGTTTTTACTATGTTTGAGAGTTTATATACAACCTCTAAAAGTTTGTTAAGAAAATCATCTTCAGAGACTTTAGTCATCCACTAAATACCTTAACCTTATTCAATTTTTTTTTGACCTATTAATAATATTATAACCTAAAGATTTTTAAATTTTAAACAAAAAATCAAATGTCATTATTTATTAAGAGCACACATTTAGTATTGTAAAGATTTTAAAAAAAAAATTTTTAGTCTCTTGAAATTTTATTCAAGAAGTTAATATTTTTTTACCCTTCTTTTCTGATTCTTATATATGAGAATAAACAAAACGAGAAGATAACTATATAAACTATCATTAAGATTGTTAGGAATATATTAATCTCACCTATAGCTGCGTATAAAACCATGGCTCGAATACTTAAAGCTATACTTATCCCTGTGATTATATTACACCCAATGACAACTACATTGAGTCTTCTTCCAGCAATAACCATTATACCTAAAACAAAATAGACTAAGACAGCAAATCCAGAAGCAGCGATTGCAAAGAGAAAGGCAAATAGAACCCAGACCGCGGCTTCAACTATATGCATAGCTTCACCCCAAGGAACAAAAATTGCAGAATAAACAACGGCCCCTGGTAGATCAAAAAAAAATAGAAAAACGCGCAGTAATGACGCGATGAGACATAAAATTCCTGCTACTATTCTTAATTTTTCATGAAATTCCATTTCAGATTCACCCAATATTTTTTGATTTGAATTTACAAAATGATATTAATAATAAATTAAGATATTAAATAAAATTATACTAGATAATTGCATATAAATAAGTTTGGAAAAAAAAGTAGGAAAATGAAAATTGAACATGTAGCAGTAGGATACAATTCTGAAAAAGAATCTGATAAATTTTTTATTAACTTATTTGGTTTGAAAAAAACTCGATCAAAATTAGTTTCAGCTGATTTAATGGAAAAGTTTTTTGGCGTAAAAAAAGAACATATTTTCGTCATATATGAGAATGAGGATTCAAATTTCGAAGTATTTATAACTAATGATAAGAGTAAAGCAAATGATGTTTTTACTCATTCCTGTTTATTAATAGAGAATCGCGATGAGTTTGTTGATAAGGCATCCTCAATGGGATTCGATGTGTTGAAAGTTCCAAGAAAAGACAGTGAGGGATACTATCTCTTTATTAAAGATTCCTTTCATAATCTTTATGAAATAATGGAAAAAGGATAAGCGGATTAATCAGAGTTATTTGAAATCCCTGAACTTTTAATAATTTCCATATGATCAAAAGCTAATTTTAAAGAGGAGATTTTTGTTAGGGGTACAAATTCTAATGCAGCAGCGTCATCTTTTGCTTTCGGTTTTTCATTTTTTGTTTGCGGTTCACATAAAAAAGCAATAGAGACATTGTGACCTCTTGGATCACGTTTAGGATTAGAAAAAACACCTATTAATTTTACAATTTTCACATTAATATTAGTTTCTTCATACGCTTCCCTAATACACGCCTCTTCTACTCTTTCTCCTACATCAACAAATCCTCCTGGCAATGCTAACTCGCCTTGGAAAGGAGGGTTTTTTCGCCGAATTAAAACTAAATCTCTTTTATTATTTACCAGAATAACTGCATCTACAGTTAATAGTGGAGTTACAGGTTTAGGCATAATCTTATTCATCCCATACAGCTGAGGCGAGCAGATGTTCTATTCTTGTTTTCCTTGGTCTAATAAATTCTGTATGATGTTCCTTTCGTTCTACTAACAATCCCTTCTCAAGATTAGTTGAATTAACCATATATACTTCTAAATCACCCTCATCAAGAGATATATGATTAAAACTAGGGGTGTCATCAGCACGAACTTTATTTGAAGTCGATGTACCGCTATAGAGAAACGTTGTACTCGAAGAATTCCTCCATGATATTATATAAGAATGAGCTACGTGGCGATGACCCATCAATACTAAATCTACTTCAAATAATTGGGTGAGTTCTAAAATTTCTCCAGCATCTCGGACAGTGGTAAATTTTTGTCCTGACATTGGAATAGGAATTAGATGATGATGTAGTGCGATTATTCTATTTTCTAAATTTTTATTAAATTGGCGACCTAACCAATCCAATTGTTCATCGCCAATCCTTCCTTCAGCCATGTCATCTCTAGCGGAGCATACACCTACGATAATAGTATCTCTATCCTCGAGAATCAATCTTGAGCGTCTTGGACCAATAAGTTTCTCAAAAAACACTATACCTGAATTCTTCACATCATGGTTACCTGGTACAGCTAAGAAATTAGTTAGTTCTTTTATTCGATTAAGATAGGGGAGAAATTTCCTAAATTGGATAACCCTTCCTTTATGTACAATATCTCCTGTACAAATAACAGCATCAGGGTTAATTTCTTCTATATATTGTATTATATTTTCCATATAATCTGGAACAAATTCAGATCCATAATGCAAATCCGAGATGTGTATGATTTCAACCAATTTTTAAGCACCCTCTCATATTAAGTTTACATTCTAAGAGAGAATTTCTATTACTTATAAATTTAATAATAACTGTTAAATTTAAAATGTTTTTGATGATAAAAATTCCTTTAATAAAAAAGATTAAAATATATAATTCTAAGTCAAATAAAAACAAAAAAAAGGTTTAGTTATAACTCTCTACACTGAAAGATTCAATTGAAATATTGAGTTTTGACTGTAATTTACGCTGTTCTGCTAATGCTACAAGAATGTTCTCATTGCTACAATCAAAACAAACACCATTAACATTTATATGGCGTAATTTTCCACATTGTGGACAACAAAACTCTTTATATACAGCTTTCATAATTTTTTTCTCCTAATTCTCTATTTTTAATATTTAGTTTCTCTATTTGTCTTAATTATAAAAAAAAAAATAAGGTTTTAAGTACTCTCGTCATATTATATAAAGTCTATATAGTCTATATAGAAAAAAGTAGCTAGTCTTTTAGCGAAATTAAAAAATTACATGTTAGAATATATAAACATCATCTTATTATTTTTTCTCATTCCTCTTCAAAAAGTTTTTTGAGAAAATGTTTCTTAACAGAGCTTGTCTCACCATTTTTCTTATCGATAAATCCTTGACCATAATCGTTTTTTCCGCCACCTTTTCCCATAAAATAGGTAGTTTCTTCTTTTATAAAATCACCCATATTAAAATTTGTGAGTTTAGTAGCTGTAGAGTCAACCATTCCCGTAACAGCGGTACCTTCATCCATTTCATTAAAAAACAGGGTTATTACATTATCTGAATATTTCATAATATTAGAGCTGACATTTTGAATATCCTTTTGATCTAAATTACTAAACGTCGCAGTTATTAATTTTGAATTTCTGAAGACCCTACTATTCTTAACTAAGTTATCAGCATAATCTTTACTTAAGTAATTTTTAACTTTTGTTAATTTTTCTATTGCTTCAATCCATTCTGAAGAGAATTTTTGTATTTTATTTTGAACATCTTCTTTATTAGTACTTAAAAACTGAGAAATTTCTGATAATACATCACCTTCAAATGTTTCAGTGGAGGTTAATTGTAAATCACTCTCATCTATCTTACCAGTTTTAAGCGCTTTATTTACATTTTTCCATTTTTCAACTAATTCTTTTACACGTCCTACGAGTTGCTTGCGTTCAACGTCTAAAATACTTTTTAATTCTTTGAGAATTTTTTTATGTTTTTCTTTTAACTTAGTTGTCGCTTCCCCGGCTACAAATGTAAGTCTGACAATACCATCTTGTATCTTTTGTGATTTAGTAATGTGGATATATCCTGTTTCTGAAGTATTATTCAAATGTGTGCCTCCACAAGCCTCTACATCGACCCCAGGCACCTCAACGATTCTTAGATTTTTACCTGGCACGGCCCCTCCTTGGTAGATTGTCATACCATATTTCTGTTCTGCATCTGTACGGGGTATAAAGTCTAAATAAAGATCTATACTTTTTTCAACTATTTCATTTGCTGTCTTTTCAATTTCAAGAAGTTTATTTCTTGGGATTTGTTCATAATGTGTAATATCAAGGTGAGAACTCTTAATAGTCTTCCGTGCTCCTGCTTGATTCACGTGGCTTCCTAGGACATCTCGTGCTGCTGCATTTACAATGTGAGTAGCTGTGTGATGTTGAGAGAGTTGAGTACGCCAATCCTTATCAACTTCAACTTTAACGATATCTCCCTCCTCAAAAGTAGGTTTTTCATCCATTATATGGACAGTATAGTTACCTTGTTTAAAGGCATCAGAGAATTTTTGTCCGTTTATCTTTCCAACATCATGAAGTTGCCCCCCAGAAGTGGGGTAAGTAACTGTTTTATCTAGAATAACCATATTATCAATAATTTTCAATACTTTCGCATCATTAGAAGTTTCGGTATAATCATAATAATAGAGAGATTTTGTTTCAGGGACTCCTTCTAAATCTAATTCAACTTCTTTTCCTGTAGCATGGACTTGTTCAGCTGTTTCATGTCTTTCAACAACTAAGCTATAAAAATCGTCTGGGATGTTTATCTTTACGCCATACTTTTTAGCTGCTGTTTTTACCATATCAGGACTTATGCCATTAGAATCATATAATTCTATTAGAGTTTCAGTGGAAATATCTCCCCTTTTCAGGATTTTTTCTAAAATTTTTCCCGCTTTTTTCTTAGTGGTATAAAATTTCTCTTTTTCAACATTCAAGATTTCTCGAATTTCATCTAAATGTTCTGAAACCTCAGGGAAAAGCCCTTCTAATTCTTCTGCATGCCATTGGCAGACATCTGCCATATCAATATCCCAATTAAATTTATCTACAAAACTTATAGCACGTCTAAATATTACTCTTAAATTATAGCCTCCACCAACGTTAGAAGGCAATTTTCCATCATTGATAGCAAATAATAAACTACGAGCGTGCTCAGCAATAGAGTAAAGAGCAGTCATTGGCATTATTTTAGATCTGAGTTCCTTTACACTTATTTTCAACTCGTTAGCTACTCGGTGCCAGGCTTCATCCATATCATCTGCTTCATCGATATTTAAGTAAGCTGAATACTGAGAAAATTGATTATATAACTCTAAATCTAATTCTATTTTAGTAATCTCTCTTAATTTGAACAACACGTAAGGAAAAATAGCTTCATACATATTGGGAGTGCCTTGAGAAAACCACGCAACACGCTCCTGACCAAGTCCCATATCAAGAACTTTAAGTTTAAGTTCTCGTGGCCCTTCAGGAGTTTGTTCAAACATTGTATATACTTGATTAAAAAGCTCCACGCCTCTACTGAAGAATTCAAGACTACATCCAAATGAACCACCACCTGCCCATGAATCTTCATGGATAGTTATTTCTTCCTTGGCAAGCCCAACACCTACATGAATAAAATCATGTATATCCATAAATAGTTCACCTTGGTTCCATTCCTCAGGGGGGACAAACGTGTGCTGGCCTATCATAACAAAACCCGTACAATGTGAAGATGTCACACCTACATTTTCGATGTCATTGAATCTCAAACAAAATTGAGGAATAACAAGCTTTTTTGCAGGAGGTTCAACTT
>CAZBNW010000094.1:0-10080 GCA_964493385.1 uncultured archaeon
GTGAAATTAAACTCGATTGGCGGAAAATCCATCCAATAATATGGGCTACAGGTGGCGACTACAATTTCTATAAGCTTGGAGAACGCATTATTGCTAAAGAAAGCTAAGAGAAACCATGGATAGAAAAAGGAAAAAAAAAGAATGATTTAAAGGTTTATTTAAAGCCCATAGAACTTATTTATTTGTATTTAATTGACAGGAGAAGATCATTCTTAGTAATTTTCTTCCTGTTTGCATGCATGGTAAATGTCCTTGCTTGTTCAGTTAAAGCAGAAGCAGTTTTTTCTAAATGATCAATTAATAAATCAACTGCATTTCTCGCTACGATGCTAGCTCCCTGTTGCTTCATTAATCGGCGAATTGGGCTCCATGCGAAAGAATGTTTCTTTTTTGCCATTTTTTATTCCTCCAATATTTTTGATGAAAATTTTTAAAATTTAAGTTTTTAACTTTTTTTGAAGTTATTTTTAAAGTTTCTTAGATAATATAATGTCTGAAGGGTTATTTAAATGTTATGGCGAATCAGAAGAGTCTCAAGAGTTAAATGAAAAAAAAATCACGACAAAAAATTTTTATTATAAAAAATTACTCATCATCTATGATCATTCAATGGTTGATCATAATAAAAATATGAAATGTTTTTGTTAGTATCACCATTATACAAGTATTAATTTTGGTAAAACGGCTTTTTATCTTGCTTTCGCTATGATTTAATAGCGAATTAGTAAAAATATAATCGAATAAAGTGATCCTCAACAAATGTTAATGTCATTAATTATCTGATCATATAATAGTCAACCATTCAAAAAGGATGAGCCAAATTTTATAGAGTCAAAATTATTCAGATAGCAATATTGCTTAAATCGTGTTTAGTATTGGAATTAGTATAATTTAATGGCGAATTAAAAAATTTTTAATTGAAAATAATAATCGTCATTGGATGTGATATTATTAATTATCCGATCATATCAATTAAGACATAATTGAATTAAGAAGTAATAATTAATTTCAATTTAGAGATCATATGAATAAATAAAATATTTAAAAATCATATGTATTGAATGAGGATAAAAATCGTTTATTTTTAGAGGATAAAGATAAAATTTTATAATTTAAAAGAAAAATTTTAGCTAATTCTGACTTTTTGATGTCAATAGTAGTAGAACTAATCTTCGAATTTTCAAAGATATTAAATAATTTAAAGGTTATTTTATGACATTTTTGTAGTAAAGTTTATATATTTTTCTAGCAATATATCTTTTGGTTAGAAATAACCGAGGTGAAATTTATGAAAAAAATCAAACTTTTTTTAGTTATAGTTATATTGAGTACACTTTTGATCGGTATACCAGTAAACATTAAGGGAAATGCGATAATTACAGGACAAAGAACTACTTCACCTGAATCTTCTCAAGATTCGGAAGTTCAAGTCCCAACAGTTGAAAACATAGATTATGAAAATGGGACCAGAGAAACAATAATAGATTACCATAATGGGACTATCGATATAATCAGAGAAACTCTTGCATTAAAAAAATCAGAACTCACATTTGAAATGGAAACATTAGATCAATCGCAATCTGTGGATATTCCGACTTCAACAGAAGAATGTACGGATTGGATTACAAAATCCATAAGTGGAATATTGACGAAACATATTATGATGGGTTTTACCTATACAATAGTAAAGTATAGCAAAACATATGTGGATTGGAGTTCATTATTATTATATGTAAAAGCGGGAGTTGAAATTGATATAGGTTTCGGCTTGAGACTTCCTTTTAGAATAGACATTGAATATCCTGAAAGTATGACCGTTGGAAAGGAGTACACTTGGTATGCAACCGCCGTGCCATACGACAAAGACGAGGCTGAATTCGATGAATTCTATTGTAAATTTATAACATATGCTTGGTTAAAAGTTGGAATCCCATTTGTTACAGGGAGTTGGTCATTTGGTCCACCTACCATTGACAAATCAAAAAGTTTTGAGCCACCGTTAGGCGCTGGGACTTCATTTCCTATTGGAAACATTGATATATCTATATGGAATTTAGAACTTCCAATATTAGGTAGGATAATTTCGCTAGATTTAGTATTAACCCCTAAAATTACATCTCAAAAATTCACAGCTAATGTGAATTCTGAAGGAGATGGACAGGTTATTGGCCCGAATCTCATTGAATGGACATCAAAAAATCAGAAGAAGTCTTTCACTGTACTTGCAGGTGATTACGAAGATGATACTGATCTCGCCAAAATTGTGTTTGATGATTTTAGATATTACTTCACTGATTTTAAATTAGATATTGGTTTTGAAGTAGACTTTTGTGGTGCAATAAACGTATTTGTTCCCGACATCTACATTAAATTACTTACAGCAAACTTGGATGATATCTTGCCGACATTATATCTGCAAATTCATGATGGATACGATAATTTTATTGCGATAGATGTTTTTGTGAAAAAGTTCAATGTTGAATTAATCATTACTCCTTTATCGCAAAATGTTGTACCAGGTGATACAATACTATACGATATTCTTATTATTAATCTGGGAAATGTTGTAGATACATTTATACTCTCATTAACAGGTTTAGATCCTCCTTGGATTGAATTTAGTGAAAGCATAGTAACATTAGGGTGTGATACTTCCACAAACAATAAACATGTAACTCTATCTATAACGCCTGAACGCCATTATTCAACTTCCCCTATAGATTATCCATTTAGTATTACAGCGACTAGCCAAGGAGCAGATTCAGAGGGTTTATCGGTTTCAGATACGGAAGATGCCAATGTACATGTTTTACCCTTCTATGAACTAGATCTTTCTGTTTCACCGACAACAACCTCAATTAAACCAGATGAAACAGGAGAATTTGAACTCGATGTTCAGAATCTTGGAAATGTATTAGACAGTTTTGATTTAGATTTCTACGCTATTGATTTTAATGGTCTTTATCGAGTTTATCCTACGATTATTCAGGGAGATTGGGTTAATATAATCCCTTCTACAATTTTAGATATATCTCCAGGTCTTATTGGTAATAGTTTATTAACTATTGATGCTCCGTATGATTGGGCAGGTATGGAAGATGCTACCTATGAATTCAATATTAAAGCTACGAGTTTAGGTGATTCATTAGCAACCGATAGTGAGTCTGCGAGTATTACGATTAAAGCAACATTAGAAAGTAGACTTTATTATATTAACCTTGAACTTCATTGGTTAAAGGATATGGTCTCCAGCTCAACTATTAAACAATCTGTTAAAGATGGCTTGCTAGATAAGTTAGAGGCGGCAATTTATAAAAAAGAACAAGCACACCAGAGTGTTTTTGATGGTAGGCTAAATTTGGTTGATAATAAACTAGAAGCGTGTAAGAATATCATGGAAGCCTTTAGAAGACTTGTGGCAGCGCAGCGTAATAAATATATTCCACTAGATTTTGCAGATATATTGACTACTATGGCTAGTGAAATTATTATGGATATTGAAGATACAATCGATTACCTCCTTACGTCTATATTAGGAGTAAATACAATGGTGACCACTTCTAATAGTTTACACATAGGGTCCTCTTATAATCCCACTTACATATTAACTGGTATAGTGCAAAATATTGAATTATTCGGTATTGTTATGGTCTTTTTAAAGAAAACGAAACCAATTTTAAATTAAATCTATTTTTTTTATTTTATATTTTGAAAAAACTACTTCCTTTCCTCGATAGTTGAATATTTCTATTGAATTTTCAATCTTTCTGTTTCGATAGTCATTTATAAACTTTATCAAAACTCCGGAGGAGATCATATTTTCAACCCGAAAGATAAAAGTTAGTACTGTCCTAAATGCTACGCGATTCTTGAGAAATCCTATATGAAGGAACTTGGAGCTCTTGGAAAAGTCAATTAAACACAATGATACTTCTAATTTCAAACCATAAATTTTAATTAATTCTGATTATTTATATTATCAAAATAGTTCCTAATTTGAGTAATAATTCCTAAAAAGTGTATGAAAGAATGTCTCAACAAATAATGGTTCCTGGCGCAGTGGGCGTAGCTATCAAATGTAAGGATGGTGTCGTGCTTGGAAATGACCGGAGAGCGACATGGGGCTATACAGTAACAAATAAATCAACAAGAAAAGTCTTTAAGATTACTGATTATATAGGATTAACAGCTTATGGGTTGATTGGCGATTTCCAAATATTAGTGAGAATCCTACGAGCACAAGCTAACCTCTATGAATTAGAGACAGGTGAGCGAATCTCTACAAGAAGTATGGCAAAATTAGTATCGAATTATTTATTCTCACGTAAAATGGCTCCTCTTTATACTAATTTAGTAGTTGCGGGAATAGATAAAGATGGACCAAAGCTATATACTTTAGACGCACTTGGTTCGCTTATGCCAGATGATTTCGCTACAGCAGGAACAGGAATGCTCATGTCTATTGGAATATTAGAAGCGGAATATAAACCTGATATGACTATTGCGGCGGGTGAAAAATTAGTCGAAAAGGCAATCAGAAATTCAATTAAACGGGACGCAATGACAGGAAATGGAATTGATCTGTTAACCATAACCGAAAAGGGAGCAGCAGAAAAATATTTTGAGATAAAAGAATTAGGAGAATAATCTTTTAAAATACTTGTTCTTAAATTTTAAAATGATGACTTCTTAACCAATAAAAATTTATTTTATAAAGCCTTCTAACTATTAAAGACTTATTTGCTAATAACAGGTCGAATTAAATTGAACTTTTTAGATAATACATTCGGTGAGACCAGAGAAATTCACGGTTTTACAAAAAATGAGATTTTAGAAATTAAAGATTCCCTTAAAAAATTTAAATCAGAAGATACTGAAGAATCTGAAATATATAATTATTTAAAATCAAAATTACACATTTCTTCTGAAGTTTTTGATTTATATTCGAGTTATTTAGGGGACCTGAAAGATTTTGCAGAAATTAATTTATTACCTTTTAAGGATTCACATTATTTTTATTTAAAAAACGAGATTTTGGATGAACTAAATCTCATTTCAAATAATTTAAAGAATCTTGGCTCAAATACAAGGAACATTAAAAGATTAACAAAAGATAAAACACAATTAGACGAGTTTTTGTCAATAATAGATAGTCTCCTTGAAGTAAGTGATAATCTTACTTCTGAAATAAAGTACGCTCTAAAAGAAATTGAAAACATTTATGATGATAATATTTACCTTTGGATTGAAATAAATAGAATAAAGAATTTAAATTTTAAGTTAAATGAGATTCCAAGTACTTTAGAAAATTGGAATGAAATAAAAGATCTCTTTATATTTATTAAAAGTTTAAATGACGTATTTTCAAGAAAACGAAAAAGAGAAAAAGAAAAGTTTTTGACATTTCACTTTGATGAAATTTATCAATATTTTTTATCAAAAGATGAGGGTAAAATTAAATACTATTTGGATTTGCTTCATCTTTTATATAATAATAAAATTTTTGAAGTGTATACAGGAGAAGAATTTATTAACATACTTGAAAGGAAAGAAGTTATACAAAATTTAACAAATTTCATACGTCCACTGCTTAAACAGTTAATTGAAGATAAATTACACGATATCTTAGTTGAAATTGAGGATTTTAACTTAAAGGAAAAGGATTTGAGTATTAATTTAAAAAATCTAAAAGATCAAAAACTTAGTATATTTTTACCGAAGATAGTTGACTATTATATTGTTGGCTTGGAAAAGAGATTCCAAGAGAAAATTCACGATGTTATTGAAGCAGATAAATTTGAAGAAATTGCTAATTTTTATTACCAAAAAATTGATGTTTTCTGGTCAAAAATTAATGAAATTGAAGATTGGGTTTTAAGCATTGAGAATTTCCTAAATCCCTATGAAAGTATTACAGTGGCACTGAGAAAAATATTTTCAAATGTATCTTCTGAAATTTATCGTAGAAAGAATGAATATCTTACTTTTATTAAAACAGTAAAAGATGAAGAATTTAGAGTTGAAATAAGAACGTTTGTATCTGATAAAATCTCAGAAGTAAATGATTTAATTAGAGTCTACGAGGATGAAGCATCATTAATAATTAAAGAAGAATTTCCACAGCTGAAAAAGATTAAAGAAATTTTAAATGAATATAATAACAAAATTCAGAGTATCAAAGACGCTGTTTTTAAAAAATTAGATTCTGTGAAATCAAATGACGTAGATATTTATCAGGTAATAAAATTTTGGGAAGATAGCTTAAATCGTAAAAAACAACAATTAACATTTCTTATTTCACTTCTTCTTAACAAATTGTTTAAAAGTTTTAAAGATTTAATTGATAAGGAGGGAATTTTATTTGCTACTATTACTGAAATCACCGAACAAACAGAAAACTTTGAGGGGCTGCCTCTTAATTTTGCGTTATCATCATTTTTAGCAGAGAAATTAACAGAAGATGAATTAAAAGAAAGGATTTCAGAGATAAAGGCGAAAATTAATCAACTAAATAATTCATTAGGACTTTATCAAGTAGAGGTATCAAAACTAGAGAAAATTCTTACAAATCGAGTAAAATTAAGAAAAGGAATTTCTGATTCAAACGTCCAATGTACCGTCTGTCATAACTATATAAATTTTGCTAAAGATAAAGTAATTACTTGTCCTTTCTGTGCAAGTACTTATCATTATTTATGCGTTGCATTTTGGCTTTCAAAATATAATTCATGCCCAATGTGTCAAAACCATTTTCTTGAGCCTCATTCAGAAATGTTTGAGAGTGAAGAAGATCAAGAATTAGAACGATATTAAAAATTCAATCCTTAAGAATCAATTTTAATATAATTTGAAACTTCATTTCCTCTAACAGAGAAATCTTCATCTAAAAAAAGAGTTATAGCATGTAAAGGAGTATTCTTATATTTATGACAATGAGTGTATCTCATTGGCCAATGCTCTATCTTTGACATATCTATTTTTAATATATCAATATCTTTACCATATATCCTCATTTTACAAACGGGACAAATTATAAGAAGTTTTCTTATTAAAAAAGTACGAAATTTAGAATTTATTAGGTTTTCTTCCATAAAAATCAGAAAATTGTTTCTTTTTTAAGTTCTTAACTATTTTTTTAAGAATCACAACCTAAAATATCAAAATGATATTTAGATCATATATTTGGAGGGAAGAATATTACATTAAAAATTAAATAAATGCCAAAAATTATCATAAAGGCTCCACAAACAATCAGAACATATTTATAAACATTAGGATTTAAGGATTTACCTCCAAAATAAATAAAAATAGAAATTGGGACGTACCATACAAAATCTCCTAATTCATGTCCTAGAAAGAATAGTAAAAGTCCTAATGGATTTTGAAATGAAACATTTAAATTGATCATTAATGTCAAGCCTGTAACTGCCCACCAAAATTCCCAATAAGGATTAGTTATTGAATAAAAAATACCTCCAAAAAAACTATTACCTTTAAAACCCTTCATGTTTTGTTCATTAATATTAAATTTTACTTCATACTGCTTTTTGTATACTTCTCTTATAGTGAGAAAGCCGAAGATTATTAAGCAAATACCTCCGACTATCCCTATTATTATAAGAAATATAAAATTTTGAAAAAATAAGGATGCTCCTAATAATAATAAGATAATCAAAGAAAATTCTAAAAGCGCATGACCTAATACAATAAATAAACCTGCTAAATATCCCTTATTACTCTTAAGAGATTTATAGATCGTAAATGTTAATACTGGCCCAGGAGATAAAGCACCTGTAAGAGCGACTATAAAGGATATAGTAAAAATCTCAATCATTTAAATTCCTAGCAGTCGAATTACTACAACTAATATCACAATAATCGGAACTATTATCAACAACATCCAAAGATAGGCTCTAAAAAATCCTTTTCTAAACGATCTAACTCCGTCTTTCCATTCTTGTTTTGTTTTTTCTTGCCAGTTTTTAAAATCTTGACTAATCTTGTTCTTATGAGCTTCCCATTGTTCTTTTGTTTCTAAGCGCCGTTGTTCCATTTCTGTGTTCCATTCTTTAATCTTATTATCCCAATCTTGCTTAACTCCTTTAAAGAATTTATTTACTTTTTCTTTATTTTCTTCCCATACTTCCTTGTTTTTCTTTGACTGATCTTCTAAAGAAGTTTTAAAATTTTCAAATCCATCTTTGATTCCATCAATAAAGTTTTGCCAACCTTTTAAAAAAGGTTTTTCGTCTGTTTTTTCTTTTTCTGAATCTTCTAAATTATTTTGATTATTCATATTTTTTTTGTAATTTATTTTAATATTTAAATTCAGCAATTAAATTTCATTTACTTTCCAAAATTATTTATTCATGGATAAGATTCTTTTTAATTTTTAAAAATTGTTGTGTTTATTATGAGATTTAACATTATACAAAAAACACCGTTATATAATGCCTTTTCAGATATTGGAAAGAGAATTTTTCTTCCAGAGGGTATCTTTTATTGGTCTGGAAGAGCGAAAAATGAGGCAGAATTAATTGGTACAATTGGAGCGGCTTATGGCTTTGAAAAGGATTTTATTGATGGTGGGAATTCTGAGTGGTTACCTTGCTATCTAAAAGAAATAACAGAATATTCTAGCCTGTCTGTTAAACAAATTGTTCCATATGCATCCATTGGTGGATTAAAAGAAACAAGAAAAATTTGGAAAAATTGGATAATTCATAAATCATTATACAGTGAAAAAGACGAGGCTTTATTATCGAGATTAGATAAATATATAACAACTCCAGTAATAACAGGAGGAGTAACTAATGGGATTTTTCAAGGCTGTACTCTGTTTTTAAACCCAAATGATTACATTATCGTACCAAATAAGAGATGGGGGAATTACGATAATATAATTAGTAAATTTATTGGGGCGAAAGTTAAAACCTTTGATTTTTTTAAAAAAAATGAAATAAATATTGAAGGTTTGAAAGTAACCATTAATGAAATTGCTAAAATTCAAGAAAAGGTAGTAATCCTTTTGAATTTTCCAAATAATCCTACTGGATATGTTCCTACAGAAAAAGAGGGTCTCAATATTGTTGATACGCTGAAAGATTGCCAAATGAGCCACAACAAACCTATAATTATATTAATTGATGATGCATACGAGCCATATATTTTTGAAGATAATGTTTTAAACAAATCTATATTCTATGATCTTCACCAATTAGATGAAAACGTAATCCCTATTAAGTTGGATGGAATAACTAAAGAGCTCTTAATATATGGAGGAAGGATTGGTTTTATCACTCTAGGTATAAAACCTTCTTGGATAGGTAATGAGGAGGAATTAGAAGCTCTAAAGAATGAATTACATAATAAATTTGAGGGTTTTAATCGCTCAACAATATCAAATTGTAATCATTTTTACCAAGTACTCACTCATAAATTGTTTTTAGAGAAGGGAATCGAACAGATCATTCAATCTAGAGATGCGGTAAAAAATCTACTTAAAAATAGATATGAGTGTATTAATTTTGAGTTAAGAAAGATAAATAATCCAAATATCTCGATTGACCCTAATTCCGGGGGATTCTTTCTATTTGTAAATCTAAACCCTAACCAAATTAAAGCAACAGAATTCGCAGATCGCCTATTAAAAGAATATAAAGTAGGTATTATCCCAATTGAAAAATTAGACGAAAATGTAAATGGAATTCGAATTGCTTATTGCTCTATAGATCTCAGTAAAATACCAGAATTGGTTAAAAGAATTAATTCAGCCCTAAACGATTTTTAGAGTCTTTATTTCATCTTCTCTAAAGATAATAATATAGTAATATTATCTAAGTTTTTATCAAAATTTTTATAAACTTATTTTTATAATGTAATTAGAAAAAAATTTAATAAAATTAAAAAAGTGAAAATTAATCATGAAACTTTTTCTAATTGAACAAGGAAATTTAAAGGAAATCAATAAACTCGTCTTTTCTAGTGGAGACGTTTACCTCTTGGATGATGAGAAGACTATCTACGTTTGGATTGGTAATAAATGTTCTGTTGATGAGAAGACAGCTGGCGCCGTTCAAG
>CAZBNW010000095.1:0-8750 GCA_964493385.1 uncultured archaeon
TATTCCCAGTTCATCCAAGCGAATTGCACGTCAGCACTGGTGCAGACCTCCATCGTCCTTTCGAACGACTTCATCTTAACCAGGAATAGATCGACCGGCTTCGGGTATTATAGCAGAGACTTTTGGCCCTTTGAGACCATTCTTCTGGCCTAATTCCTTAGAAGGATTAGCTAAACGTTTTCAGAATGGCATAACCACCCCTAAACGAGTAGAGTTTCCTAATGTGATGATTAGGTTGCAAAAATATTGGTTTCCCTATGCCTACGCGTCGCAAGACGCTTAAGCTTGCCACTACTATAAACTCCCTGGCCAATGATTCCAGACTGATGATGCAACCCTAGTCCTCTGTATTTTGATATTCCGTCACCAGAACTCATTCATACAGAATCTATCCTTTCAGGCTGCATCCTTACTAAGCTATTTGGTTTCAAGCACTTTTCAAGGCCCTTCCGGGTTACTTTTCATCTTTCGCTCACGCTACTACTACACTATCGGTCTTGGGACATATTTAGATTTACCAGCGTGTATCTGGCACGTTCATACGAGAAAACCATCCCGCATTACTCGGGGACTCTCGCAGCAGCCTTCTAGATTATGATTACGCGGCTATCACGCTCTATGGCTCAGCATTCCAGAGGTATTCATCTTCTCTAGGGCGGCCGTACAAGGCCCACACACCACATTTCCCATAGGTTTCCTTATGGGATTCGGTTTGATCTATTCCGCTTTCGCTCGCTGTTACTCACGGAATCACTATTGTTTTCTTTTCCTCCTGGTACTAAAATGTTTTACTTCCCAGGGTTCCCCTTCCCTGCCGGGAATCTTGCGGATTATTGGTTCGCAAGCGGATGTCCTATTCGAGCATCTCGGGGTCAGCGTCTTCATGCGACTAACCCGAGCTTATCGCAGCTTGTCACGCTCTTCATCGGTTCCCAAGCCAAGATATCCACCAAATAGCGGAGGCGTATTGGCGTCTAGTTGAGGAAAGATTCAGATTACTTGCATAAGGGTTTGCGTATTCGGAGACGGTAAGTCAATTGAGCATTTTTTAGAGATTGCTCAATATCATTAATGACGATTTGAGACGATTATAAAAAGACTTAATTTAAATAGGGAGTATGTTCCTATGAGCATGATTTTCATGCTTGGCGTAGCACATCGTTTCCCGTATCATCTCACTCATGGGGTATTTCATGCGCCGTACATAAGCATTTCTTACAAATTGGTGTCTTTGCCATCAAATTCTCGCATGTTTCGCCTTATGAGATGTACTTCCACGAGGCGTTGCCAATTAAAGGTGTATGTCATCCATGTAGGATAAGATATTTCTCACCAATAATTATCAATGGTAAAATTACCATCGACGAAGTATTAGAGTAAATACTTAATTAAAAATTTTATGGTCTGAATTCATAAAATTTTTAAGAGGAAAACAAATAGTTTGAGGATTATTAATTATATGGTTAATAAGTGGAGATCTCATAAAAAAATCAAGATTATTCAGCAAACAAATCAGAAAATATAGTAACTTTTATAGTATAATTACGCATACCATAAATTATTAATATTAGACCTGTAAGATTTCGAAGGGATAGTGGAAAGTTAAAAACGATTAAGAGCGAATGACAGATAAACAAGTTTTAATAGGTACATCCGGATGGGGGTATGATGAGTGGGTTGGTCCTTTTTACCCAAGAAGTTTAAGGAAAGAGGATTATTTATTGTATTATTCGGAGATTTTTTATACGAATGAGATAAACACGACTTTTTATAACATTCCATCGAGATGGGTTGTGGATAATTGGGTTAAAAAAACACCGAGTAATTTTTTATTTTCGGCTAAGCTCCCTCAAACAATTACACATGAGCACAAATTGGATATAAATTCATGTTTAGATGATTTAGATTATTTTTTAAAGGTTATGGAGCCGTTAATTGAATCGAGAAAGTTAATTGCGTTTTTGATCCAATTACCACCTTCATTTAATAGGAAAGAACATTTTAGTAATTTAAAGGAATTTATTGACAATTGGCCTGGCTCTCCTGAAAGTGATAATTATCATTTAGTTGTTGAGTTTAGAGATAAGTCATGGATGGATGACGAGGTATTTCGTTATTTAAAGAATAAATCATTGACGTATTGTGCGGTTATTGAGCCATTGCTACCGCCAAGGATGGATGTTACAAACCCAGCTTTTGCTTATATTAGGTTTCATGGTTATGGTAAGAAGATTTGGTTTGATTATTGTTTTAATGAAGAAGAAATAAAGAAATGGGTGCATCCAATTCGAGAGGTAATTCAAAAAGTGGACAGAGTCGGAATATATTTTAATAATCATTTTTCGGGATATGCTGCGAAGAATTCTTTGATGCTGATGAAGGAATTAGATGTTCAACCTAAGAGTTCACCAGAAAAAGTGAGTATTTTAGATATTAAGAAGAAATCGGGAGAATTTTCGAAGGGACAAGTAGGTTTAGATAAATTTTTAAAATAAATTACCTGAGATACAACGAATTTTGAATAAAATAAATTTAAGAATTGGTTTTATTGGAGCTGGATCTATAGGGAGTTTATTTGGTGGATATTTAGCAAATAATAAATCTGATAATTATTCGTTAGAAGTAATTTTTTTTAATAGAGAGCCTCATGTTGATGCGGTTAATAAGAAAGGGTTAAAGATATATAGAAATCAAGAGATTAAGGTAATTAAGAATATAAGAGCCTATAAAGATGAAAAATTTTTTGAAGATAAAATTGACCATGATTCATCTTTTAAATTTGATTTTATTTTTCTTACAACAAAAACTTATGATATCGAGACTGTGTTACTTCAGTATAAGAGAATCATTGATGCAAGCAAATATTTAGTGATTTTGCAGAATGGAATTGGAAATGAAGAAGTTTTAACAAATTATTGTGAGGAAAGTAAACTAATAAGAATTGTTACATCCCATGGCGCATTATTGAAAAAGCCTGGGAATGTTTATCATACTGGGACAGGATTTACTTATGCTGGATTTCCATTTTTAGCTTTGCTAAAATTAAATAAAGAGGGTTATAGAGATGCTCAATCTAACTTAACTTTACTTATTACTCTTTTAAACCAAGCTGGTATTGAAGCTTCATTAGTAGAAGATATTATTGAAAAATCATGGGAAAAAGCTTTTGTTAATATCGGTATTAATGCTCTTGGCGCTTTAACGCGCTTAAGAAATGGTAAGCTATTAGAAAATGAAGCTTTAAAGAAGATAATGACTGGTGCTGTTAAAGAGGCTTTAAAAGTCGCGGAATTAAAAGAGATAGAACTTTCCAAAAGGGATTTTATTGAATTAACTTATTCTGTAGCAGAAAAAACATACAATAATAAAAATTCAATGTTACAAGATGTGTTGAAAGGTAATAAAACTGAAATAGATTTTATGAATGGAAAAATTGTTGAATATGCGGGAGAATTAGGGTTTGAAGTACCTATTAATGAGTTATTGACAAACTTAGTAAAAGGTTTGGAGGAGTCTTAATGAAAAGGAATTAAACTTTTAAATCATTAATTTAGCTTATTTTTGATTTATTTCACTTTCTTTATTAAAAAATAGGCATTCTCGCCATCACGATAATAATTTTTTTTGATACTTTCAATTTTAAAATCGAATTTTTCGTACAATCTAATTGCTGTATAGTTAGATACTCTAACTTCTAAAACGTATTCATGAATTTTGTACTTTTTTATTGCTACCATACTATCTGATAATAATTCTTTAGCAATTCCTTTTCTTTTATAGCTTTCAGAAACGGCAACTGAAACAAGATGCCCTTTATTAATATATTTTAAACTATTAGCGGAAGGTGCTTTTTCAACTCTCCACATTATATATGCTATTATTTTACCATGTTTATTTTGAGCCACTAAAAAGCATTCTGGAAAATTATCAAGTATGCTTTTATAGAAAAAGTATGGATAATCTTCAGGCAACTCTCTTTCGTTTACTTCAATTACTCCATCTAAATCCTCTATAGCACATTTTCTTATAAAAAATTTTGGATTATTTTTAGTATTATCATAAATATTAGTCTCTGTTTCTTTATTAGTAGTCATTGTATTCGATGCTCGAGAATTTTTAAATAAAAAATAGCTATAATGATATATGGATTATAATAATAAAAACTTTTAAGCTTTTATGAATCGTTAAATCCAATTAAATTCATAATTTTATGATTTCAAATGCTTTTTCTTTTTGTCTTTCAATATATTCAATAATTAAATTTAGAGTATTTTGAATATTTTTTTTATTGTTGAAGTTCTTGACAATTTCTTTTAATTGTTCCTTTTTTAATTTTTTTAAATTATTTGCGACATTTATCATTTCTGGTACAGTTCTTACGATATTATCAACAATAGTAATATCGGCCCATAAAGCTGTTCTACTCAAGGGATTTAAGTCAACTGCAATAACTTTTTTATCTAACTTTTTCAGAGCTTCAGTTCTATCTCCATCTTCTAATGGAACCATCACAACATCTGCATCTGCAATTAATTCTACTTTTCTTCTATTACTTTCAAGTCCTTCAAGTTCAACCATTTTATTTGCATCAGTTCCATAAATTACAGTCGCTCCCGCTTTACGTAAAATGTGTTTGATTGCTTCAATTCTACCTTCTTTTTGGTAAAATAGATTGATTTCTAGAGGTGTATTTAGAACTTTGGATAAGGATACGAGTTCCTCAGGCACTAAAGCGGCAACATTTCCATTTACACTGATAACCGGTTTTTCAGCTACTAATAATGCCGCCACAGCAGCATCAATTGCTTTTTTAGCGGACTGAGTAGTTTTTTCACCTAAAATATAATCAAAGCATTCACCCCTCCCGTGAGCTATTAAACCAGCTTCAGTAACCACTAGATTTTTTATACCTTCGATTATTTTATCACGATATTTTAGACTTTCATAACGGGGGTGAGTTTTAGGAACGGGATGATTTTGATTTTCATTCGAACTCATGATATTACACAGCCATTAATATTGTTCTTTATATAGATTGATATAAAGAAAAACTATTAATCTTTTGTATAATTTTTAAATTTTGTAGATGCATATGAGTTCAGCAGTGAAAAAGAAACCTAACGATTTAAATCTCTATAAAACGAAAAAGCTATTAGATGATCTTAGAAATAAAAAGGGGTTTCATACAGAATTAATTTCGTTATATATTCCTCATGATAGAAAAATTTCTGATGTGACAAATCATCTAAAAAATGAAATTAGTGAAAGTGCAAATATTAAATCAAAATTAACACGAAAAAATGTAACAGATGGTATTAATAGTCTTTTAGGCCAGCTAAAAAACATAAGAGAAGTTCCTGAAAACGGATTAGTTATGTTTTCAGGAGCAATTCCTCAAAGTAATACTCCTGGTACAGAAAAAAATGAAATGTTTATTGTTGATCCTCCTGATAGAGTAATGACATTTAGATATCATTGCGCCAGCGAATTTTTATTATGGCCTTTAGAAGAAATGCTTACACCTAAAGAAGCATATGGTTTATTAGTTATTGGGAGAGCAAAATCTGCAGTGGGTTATATTAAAGGAAATAAAGTCGAAGTTTTGCCCGAATTTACATCGGGTATTCATGGTAAGCATAGAGCTGGAGGACAATCGCAAAGAAGGTATGAAAGATTGATCGAAGAAGAGGAAAAAAAGTTTTATCGTAGGATTTCAGAAACGGTAAACGAACTTTTTCTATCGATGGAAGATCTGCAAGGTATATTTATTGGTGGTCCAGGTCAATCAAAAGAAAGGTTTGTTAATGATGAGAGTTTAGACTACAGGTTGAGAGATAAAATTTTAGATGTTGTAGATCTTGGTTATGGGGGAACAGAAGGGATTCGAGCTTTAATAGAAAAGATTAAAGATAAGATGGAGGATGTGAAATATATACGAGAGAAGCAGATTATGCAACATTTTATGAAAGAAATTTCCACGGACTCGGGTTTAGCATCTTATGGTTTAGATGACGTACGGAGAGCGTTAAATTACGGTGTTGTTGATACTTTAATACTTTCAGAAAAATTAGATTTACATAAAATCAAATTAGAGTGTTCAAACTGTGAATATACTGAATATAGAACTGTTAAAGAAAGAGATCTAGGTAGGGTTAATACAAGTACCCAAGAAGAATCTTGTCCTAAATGTTCTTCGAATACATTTAATATAATTGAAAAGGTATCAATTATAGAGGAATTAGGGGAAATTGCTGAAACAACCGGAACAATTGTTGATATATTATCTACAGAAACCGAGGAGGGTGAAATGTTATATAGTACATTCGGGGGGATCGCAGCAATTCTTCGTTATAAAATTGATTATTAATTAAATTGAATATCGAATTCAAAATGGAATTAAGAGATCTTTTATTAAAATTAAAAATAGTTATGTTTGGTGGGAAGGGAGGAGTAGGAAAAACAAGTTGTGCAGCAAGTTCAGCAATATGGGCAGCAGAACATGGAAGAAATACATTAATTATAAGTACGGATCCCGCACACTCTTTAGGTGATAGTTTAGGAGTTGAATTATTTCCTGGCATCCCTACGCCTGTTGAAAACATAGAGAACCTAACAGCTTTAGAAATCAATCCTAAAGTGAATATGGCAGAATTTAGGGGACTAACTAGTATAAATCCCATGGAGGAAATGGGAATGGGAGATATAATGGAAAGTATGCCAGTATTGGGTGACATGGAAGAGTTAACTTCAATGAATCCTCCTGGAATTGATGAAGCGTTAGCTTTTGGAAAAATTTTAGAATTTATCGAGACCGAACATGATTATGATTTAGTTATTTTTGATACAGCACCTACAGGTCATACACTAAGGTTTTTAGGTTTACCAGAGACACTATCAAGTTGGATAGGTAAGCTTTTAAAAATGAGAATAAGGTTAGGAAAGATGTTCGGCGCTTTTAAAAGATTGTTTACTAGGGAAGATAAGAAAAAAGATGATTCTTTAGAAGTTTTAGAAAAACTAAATCAGTCCATATTAAATTCAAGAGAAGATCTTACCAATCCGATTAAAAATTCTTTTGTAATTGTAATGATACCAGAAGAAATGGCAATATTAGAAACTGGGCGATTATTAAATGAATTGGTTAAACATGAAATTCCTGTTTCAAATATCGTTGTGAATCAATTATACCAAGATACAACTGAATTATGCGATTTTTGTAAAGCCAGACGAAAAATGCAGCAAAAAAACTTAAGTAAGATAAGAGAAATTTTTGGGGTAAAGTTAAATAAAAATTTGATTGAAATCCCTTTATTTAAGGAAGAGATACGAGAATATGATAAATTAAAGGAAATGGGAGATTTTTTAATTAGTAATAATTATTGATAAAAATTTTCTAGATAACTACAATATGTACAAATTTTACCATTTCCGCAAGGATAACCGCATAATTGGCATGAATTATAATTTTCTTTTACTTTTTGATTATAAAGTGTTTCAGACAGTTCTAAAAATCCATTTAATAAATTAAATTCTATTTCTGGGCTATATTTTTTGCATTCTTGTATAAAACTTAATACTCTTTTCCTTATTATTGGATCTTTTTCTCTATAAGGACAATGTGATGGATAATAATCAAATTTTTTAATGTTTGCATACAAAAAAATTTCTTCTTCTGGGATTCTTACTAATGGTGTTATTTTCTTGATGAAATATTGGCTTATTTCTTTATTTTCTTCTTTGAAAAAATATTGATTTGCTATTATATTCAAGCGTTTATACAAAATATTCATTAGATAAGTTTCTGCAAAATCAGTAAGATTGTGTCCCATAGCTAAAACAGTACTTCCTAGTTCTTTGGCTACATCATTTAATAATCTTCTCCTTATTGTCGCACAATAATTACAAGCATATTGGTAATCTGGAGAATTTTTTTTTATATTAATAATCTCATCTAATGTGTACCCAATTTTTTCTTTAAATGAAATAATCTTGTGTTCAATATCATATTTATGGCAAAATTCCTTAGCTTTTTTAATACTATTTTCTCGATATTCTTCTATTCCTTCATTTATAGTTAAGGCAATGATTGGTTCAGAATGATGGGTTCGATTTTGAATATTGTTTAAATTATAAAGAAGGGCAATTGAATCTTTTCCTCCTGATAATGCAACAACAATCCTGTCTTTTGGTTTGAGCATTTTATATTTAGAAATAGTTTTGTAAATGATTTGTTCAATATTTTTTTGAAAACAATTGGGACACAGATTTTCTCCTGAATATCTTCTTTGGATTATAATTACATTTTTACAATGTGAACACTTTCCTTTTTTCAAAAAAATTTTATAATTACTCATTAAAATCTTTAAAAAAAATATAGTTATATATTAAATCCAAAAAAATATTGCGCCAAATTTTATAAAAGATAAGATCAAACTACCAACAACGATAAATAATGTGATTAATCGTAAACTATTAAGTATGTTTCTTTTAATTTTTCGTTTTTCATCATACCAGTATTCGTACGAGATTTTAAATAAGGAGCCTTCTTTTAATTTCGTTTGCTCAGGAAGATTTAACGAAATTGTATCTTTGAATCCATCACCAATTTTGTCAACTAAACTATATTTATCTTCAGCAAGAATTATTTCGCTCTGTTCTTTTACATCTAATTGATTTTTAATAATCAATTTTACAGAATCTACTTTTTCTACCCTGTATTCTGATAATTGGATATCATTATCATCTTTTGT
>CAZBNW010000095.1:8850-9942 GCA_964493385.1 uncultured archaeon
ATATTCTTCATCTCCTGTTCCTTGTTTTTTAATTGCGAGTATTAGATCACCAGCGACTAGATTTCCTTCATTAAATCCTCCATCTGTTTCTGGTATTACACTATGCACTTGAGAAACTTGCACGTAGAAAGGAGAGATTATTAGTGGAAAACTTAATATTAGTAAAAATGCTACTCCTGTCGTGATAGCATTTACATAGGTCCCTGCTGCTGCGATTCGTAACCTTGTATTTCTATGAAATTTACTCGAATTTAACTCTCGCTCATCAACTTCAACAAAAGCACCGAATCCAATAATAAAGAAAAGTCCTGCTCCAAGAACGCCTGTTGATTTAATTTCTACTCCATCAGCGCTAGCAGAAATTCCATGAGCAAATTCATGAGTAGTTACGATGAATAAAATAGGAAGAATTAAATAAGAAAACATAGGTAGATTGATAGTCACACCCGGAATGAGAAGAATTATTGCTTGTTCAATTCTAGGATTAATAATTAAATTGATAAAATTTGAAAAGAAGAAATAAAAAGCAAAGATTGTAAAACCGAATGAAATAAATATTCCAACAGTCCAAAAATACTTCCAAAATTTTGGAGCTTTTCTTGAGACTTTTTTGATAAAGTTATTTAACCTTCTTGTTTTAAACATCGCTAAAAGAGGAAAAAAGAGGTATGTAGCTCCCTTTTTATTTCTTAACAAATAAACTAAAAGTAAAACTATAAGCCAAAAAATTAGTGACAAAACAAACCATGGGTTTAAAATAAAATCTAAAATTACATCAATTAAGGACATATAGTTCCATCAGTTTATTCTCTTTTTTATAATCTAATCTAAATTAGAAGTTAAAGTTATTGGTTACATTCTAAATTATTTGATATTTAGAGAATATATGCTATAAAAAAATAGAAAAAGATTAAATTATTAGTTTATAATGTTATATATATAATTAGTATATACTGCATAGGAATCAAACCCATAAATGCGTTCATAGCGGGGTGGGCTAGCCTGGTTTATGCCGCAGGGCTCATAAGTCGCAGAACTTATACCCGTCTCATCGAGAAACCCTGAGATCGTTCGTTCAAAAGGTTGAAAAAT
>CAZBNW010000096.1:0-1851 GCA_964493385.1 uncultured archaeon
TCATCCTTAAATATTTCTTCTAATAATTTAGGGATCAAGGGATTTAAAAAGATAATTTTAAATTTATCATGATCTTCAGGCACCTCACTTAAAAAGTAATGAAGAGTTTTTCCAATTTTCTTAGATCTTATTAGTTTAAATCTTTCAAGGGTCATTACGTGTTTTAAGAATGGGGTTCTCGTTATTTTTAGTTCTTTTTCGATTTTTTTATCTCTGGCATGAATTCCGGGATTTTCTTTTATGAAATTAAGGATCTTTACAAGTTTTTTATTTGTAAGTATCTCTAATTTAGTACGTCTTTCATTTGTGACAATCCAATTCTTCTCTTCTAAATCCCGAATAGCAAGAAATATTTCCTCTTTACTAAATCCTTTTCTATATGAAAGTTTAGCAATGCATTTCGCATATAATTTTTCGATTATTGGATATTTTTGGATTTGGCCTTCTGATTCAATTTCAAATTCAGTCTCATATCGCTTTAATTTCAATATATCTTTAGCAATTTCCAATACATCTTTTTCAATTTCGCTTAATTCTTCAACAATTTGCTCTTTTTTTTCTTTTTTTTCTTCTAATTCCTCTACTTCTTGTAAAGGTCTAAAATCAAGACGCCTAAATGAACTATCTTGTAGGCTTTCTTTTTCTTTGCTTCGTTTGGGTTCTCTTCTTCTTTCGAGCGACATCTTTATGCGTTTTCCTCTAAGAATTGGACAAACTTCATTTGTTCTTTAACATCCAGATATTTTAGCTGTTCTACAATTTTATCATAATGTTTTGGTTTTACATTAGGGAGCTTGCGTATCCTGTTAATTAATTTTTTAGGTATATCTCTATATAGATTAATTAATGCGTCGAGATATTTGACTTGCTCCTCTTTTGTTAAGAATACAAGTTCTTCCAATAATTCTCTCTTTTCTTTTTTAGAAATTTTTAAATCTATTATTTGTTTCCTTAAGTCTTTTGACAAAACAGCAAATATTTTTGAGAAGTATTCTTTAACTAATTTCTTATCCTTTTCATCTTTAACAGGTAAAAGGGAATCATGTAATTTTAATTCAAATTCTTCTTCTCTTTTTACCTTTTCTTTTTTATCTATTTTATAAGGGATTTCTTCTAGCTCCTTAAACTTTATTTCTTCCTCTTTTTTTTCTAATTCAATTTTAATTATTTTTTCCACTGGTTTTAATTCAATCTGTTTCTCTTCATGAGTCACTTTCTCTGGGCGTTCTATTTTTCTATAGGGAGGAGTTGGAAGCATTGGAGGAGTCGGGGGAGTTGGAGGATAATATGCTGGTTTTTCTACTACAGGAAATTCTTGGATTTTTTCTGATGGTTTACCAAGGCATAAGAAAAATATTAATATTCCTTTTAATAGTACAAAGATCCCCGCAGCATAAAATACAGTTCCAAGAACTCCAAGAATAAATATCTGGACAGAATCTTTTATGACAAATTTTTGTTTCTGTCCGATTTTATTTTTTAATCTGGAATCTATAAGTAATATAATTAATGCGATAATTAGAAAACCTAGTAATATTAATAATATTAGAGGGATTTCAAAATTTATTATGATTGTATACCCTGTAGGGATGTAAATTCTATCTAAATATGCTCTATATACACCAAATAGGATAATTATTAAACCTGCTTTGACAGAAAAATAATTCAAGGAATTTTTTGCGAGTAAACCATAGTCATAAGTTTTAAATTCTTTATTTTTAGTATCTGTAATTACATAAATTATAATAAAAATACCTTTAATAAGTATAATTACCCCTAGACCGTACAAGATACAACCTAATATCCCCCAACAGAATGAATCTAAAAAGATTTCATTATACTTTTTCTGCT
>CAZBNW010000096.1:1951-9919 GCA_964493385.1 uncultured archaeon
TTATCATTTTTACCATGAAAAACAATAACAGGAACATTTACAGGAGAATAGATCTTAGGACTTAATTCTGGGGTAGATAAATATGGAGCGAGTAAAATCAATTTAGATACTTTTTTAGGATTTTGACATGCATAAAGAGCTCCCATAAGGCCTCCAAAACTAGAACCGATAATGATCCAAGGATCCTTATTCTTTAAAATTAAATATAACTGCTTCATACGTTTCTCTAATAATATTTTAGTTGATATTCCAGGATTATATTCTTCAAAATCAGGAGTAATACATTCAGGTAGCTTCTTTCGAAAAAATCGACCTTTAAAACCTTTTCCAGAACTTTCAAGCCCATGAATGAAGATTACGTAGTGCATTTTATCTTTTAGTAAACTTATTTTTCAATGTTCATTTTGTTCTTGAGACGAAAATTCATCAAATTCTGATTTTAATAATTTCATTTCCTTCTTGTGGCCAAAAAAAACAAGAAGAAAAAATATACTAAAGTAAATTGTAAGGATAAGTAATGTAAAGAAATAGTATTTATATGTAAATTGCATGAAATGCAGGGCTGTACCTATAATAAATCCAGTGAATAATCTTGATTCTGTAGTGCTTTTTCTTAATAAAAGCCTTTGCGTTCCCCAATCAATTATTCCGGGTATAGGAAGGATTATACAAAGAAGCAAGGCAACCTCTGCACTAAACTCAACCTGAAAAACTTTTTGTATTAAGTAGGTCGAAAATAAAGCTATTAACGCTCCAATAATTACACCTGAACATCTTGAGCAGAAATAAATTTTAGTTTTCCCAAATTTAAGATAAAAGGTATGATCACTTGCAGAAAAAGGATGGTGTGTTAAGATCATGTAATACAAATGTTTTTCATCTTTAGCAAGTATTTTATCATATATAAGCAATAATATAGGAACAATAAATATGATTGAAATAAGTGCTTGTAGAAGAAATTTAAACCCATAATTGATAACAATAACTTCAGTTGTAAATTGGCTTGGATAGATGAAAAATTGAATACCAATAATCAGATTAAAAATAATAAAAGAAATAATGATCAGAGCTATATATGTATAATACAGCTTTGCCATATCATCATATTTTAAAGGGTGATATTTATAGATTCCAGATAAAAATCCTAATATTGCGACTATAAAACACCATTCAAGATATAACGTGTTATAAAACGCTAATTGAAAAAGTAATTCTCCTAAAAATCCTGCGATTAAGCCATGTATTGGACCTGCTAATACGCAAAAAAAAGTAAAAATTAGCAGTGTTACACCAAACTGAATTGAAAACTCTTGATTTTTTATAAAAATAGTTGAGATAGAACCGAAGGGTTCAGAAATATATACATAAGAAATTATAATAAAAGCAATAATAAATAAATTTAAAAAAATAAACCTTAAAATATTGCTATGCTCTTTTATCTGAGCAGGTTCAGTCAAGGTATATTCATACTTTTTTTTTATTTAGACTATTAATACTTAGTTTTAAGATATATTAGTTAAAAATCTCATCAAGCTCTTCAATTAAATTCTTTTTTGTAAGTTCAAAACCCATTCTTAAAACTTTTAAAATCGTGTTTCTCCCGAGAAGAACTTTTAAGATGGAATCGTCCTGTTCAACGATAGCGATTCCTTCTTCATTATAATCTAGCTGACGTTTTAAAGCTTGATATGCTTTTTCCTTTGTTTTAAATGCTACTCTAGATAACTCGTTGTAATCTTTAACATCGTCTTTTATATTTAATAATAGGATACTTTCTTCCACTTGTGTTATAAAACATTTTTTTGTAACTTCTTTAAGTCTAGGATAATTTTGGTGTGACTGTTTGCACTGCTTATCTGTCTGATCATTCTCTAGGTAGAGATGAAAGTTTCTATTAATAATTTTATCAAGTCGCTCTTTCGAGTTATCCCCGTTTTTAATAAATTCTTTAGCAGAATCTAGAGTGACTCTTATTTGTTCTAACGTTCCCACTTTGGCATCTTTATCGGACCAGTATTTATAAAAAGATTTTACGATAGGTTTAACTAAAGCGTTTAAAGCACCTAGATCTAACTCTGTATCAATTATTTCTTTCCCATAACCTAGAGAAGTTCTCATTTGTTCAATCATCCGTTCCTCTAAGATTTTATAGTTCCTATCGATATAGTCCATTATTAAACACCAAACTCATTAATACTAAAATAATTTTAAAAATCTATTATTTATTCAAATACAAATTACAAACTTCATTGATAAAATCTATCATTAAATTAATATTTTAATTATTTATTGTTATATGTGTCATTGAGTCCTTTAATAAACTCTTCCTTGGTCATTTCAAAACCCTTCCTCAGTGCTTTCACAATAATTTTCCGACCTACTGGAAGTTTAAGTATGGAAGGATCCTCTTCAACTATTTTAATCCCTTCTTCTGTGAAATTTAGTTGTTTCATTAAATTTCTGTCAGCTATTTCTTTTGATTTAAAGGCAATCCGACATAAATCGCCATAATTTTCTACATTCTCTCTTACATCTAAAAGCTTCACTACTTCTTTTAAATAATTAATAAACGTTTCTTTTGCTACTTGTTTTAATCTTTCAAAATTTTTATGCCTATTATTACCCACACGATAAGATTGGTCATTTTTGAAATATATCGGAAAATACTTGTTTACAACTTCATTGAAAATTTCATTAGAATTGTCATTTAATAATAATTTCTTACCAGATTCTAATGTGACTTTGATTTGTCTAAGTGTACCATCCCTCGCATCATTTTGAGCCCAATAGTCATAGAATGTTTTGATAATTGGTTTAAAAATGAAATTTAATAGACCCGTATCTAATTCTGTGTCTATAAGTTTTCTTCCTAAAGCAATTGAATTTTCCATTTGCTCAATCATCCTTTGTTGAACAAGACGATAATTCCTTTCAATGTAATCCAATTTATTATCTCCGTTTAATTCTCAAAAAAAATTTAAATTCGCAAACTCAATTAATTATAATTAAAAGAGTTTTTTTCTTTTAAAATAATTTCATAAGTTTTATACTATTAATTTTATGTGTTTAAGATATATTCATAATTGATTTAACCATTATAAAAAAAAGGAAAAAAATAATAAGACATTAAAAATCATTAAAATTGAATAAATGACTACTTACTATTTTAAGATCTTAATTCTTGGTGATACTGACACCATTCATTTTTATGCTTCAAGAGCCTTTGGCGAGGGAGGAGAAGATCATAAGACATATTTTAAATGGTATAAAGAGATTAAAGTTTTAGAAGATATATGCGAATTGGAGATTGATGCAATTACGAATATTTCTGCCGATTTGGATGGAATAATTCCAACGGTAGATGGGATCATTTACTTTTTAAATCCCGTAATCCAAGAAGAATCCGAGCTTTTTGAAATGATACTTCCAGATATTTTTTCAGTAAAACGTGATATTCCTACGATTGTTATATTTTATGACCAGAATGGAATCCTCCCTGTCTCCGTTAATGAGCTATTACAACATGTATGGGTGAATTTTCCCAGCTTAGAAGCTTTTGTGAATCTTACTCCAAGGGAATTTCACCAAGCATTACAATCTCTATGTTTAGCAATGATTAATGGCGATAATCCATTAAACATTGAAAATGCATGGATGAGATTTCCAATATTTATACAAATGGCAAATATCTATTTTAATAATCAAAATTATTATTATGCAGCTCAAGCTATTAGAAAAGCTGCATTAATTGCAGACATTTACAATAAAGAAGAATTTTTTATAATCAGTGAACAAGCAGCATATCTTTATTCTAAAATGAATTTATATTTAGAAGCCAGTAAAACTTTAGAAAAAGTAGATAAACGGAAATCATTAAATTTCAAAAAATTGTATGCAGATGCAATAATACGAGAAGCTAATCTTTTTTTTAAAAAGAATGAATATGAACAGGCAGCTAGAAACTATGAAAGAGCAGCTCAATGGTCAAGTATAGAGCTATTAGATAGAAAATTAATTCATGAAGCTTTTAGATTAGCTATAAATTCATGGATTTCTGCCTGTAAAGTTGAAGATGCTTTTAGAATTCTACAAAGTTTACCTCATAAAGGAGTAATAATCATATTAAAAGAAGTTGCAGATAAAATTGGAGCTGCTGCGGATTATTTAGTGAGTATTAATAATTTTGAATCTGCAAGAGAACAATTATATAGAGCAGTAAATAGATATCAGCGTGAAGATCTTTTTGATGAATTGAAAAAATTGACTAGCAAATTAACTGAAGTTTTTATTAGACTCTTTAAACAACAAGTTAGTGAACAAAAAAAACATGCAGCTAAAAATACTTATGATGAGCTTGAAAACATGTGGGATTCTTATAAAGTAAAAAAGAAAGATCTAGATTCAACTTTAGAAGAATTGATTAATCAATTTTTTGATTCTAATAATTTTGGAATGGCAACAATTTTAATTGATAAATTAAATTCAAGAAAATTAAAACAACAATTAGCAAAAATTAGAGATCAATTTGAAGATCGATATAAAGCGACAAAAAAGAAAGAATTAGAGGATTATATTAATAGGGGAATAGAAATCTTAACGGATTTTGTCAACGCGGAGCTAGATATAATTATAGAGATGAATACTCAAAAAATTAATGAAGCGAATGAATTAGTAAAACAGGATATGTATTCAAAAGCAGCAAAACTCTTGGAAAATCAAGCGGAATATCTTAAAAAAATTGGAAAAGAAGATATTAAGGATCAAATTCTCACAAAATCCTTGGATCTGTTATTAGATGGTTTAATTTTTGAAGATTTTTTTGAAATCTTTAATACACTTTCACATGATATGAAAACAAAGTATTTGACCAGGATTTTTCCTATATACATCCAAAAATTGAACGATCTTAAAGAATCAGAGGATTATTTAAAAAATGAAAAAATTCTTGAGAATTCAAGTAGAATTTATAGAAATCAAACGTTATATGATGAATCAAAAGAAATAAGTATAATTTTTATAAAAATGATTAAAAGTGAAGCATTAAGAATCTTAGAAAGCGAGGAAAATCTCTCTGCAATCAATAAAGTATCACAATTGGTTAAAAAAGTGTCAAATATCGCATCAGCATATTTAGAAAAAGACGAAAAAATTAAGGTTACTTTTAATAAAATCTACAAAAAAATTGCCGAAATTTATATTGCGTTAGATAATTTGCATCTGGCACATGTTTATAATGATAAGATTGAAAAATCGACTTATAAGATAGAAATCCATAAGAAAATAGAAAAGCTTGAAGCTAAGAAAAGTGAAATTAGATCTAAAAAAGCAATAGAAACACGTAAAGGAGAAGAATTAAAGGAAAAAGATTCAATTATTGAAAAACGAGCACAAGAAGCGAAATTAGATAAAGAAAATGATATGAAAGAAAGAAAAGGATTAAGAAGAAGATATTTTAATGATGGGTTGATGTATATAAAAAATCAACAATATGAAAAAGCGTTTGAGATTTATAAGGAAACGATAAATCGATTTAATATAAGAAATAAATATAGGTTAGCAGGAGTCTCTTTAGCCATAGTAAGTCTAGTACTTATGAAGCAAAATAAATTTGAAGATGTTAAGAAACTATTAGATGAGACTAAAAAGAACTTGTCTAGCTTAGGAAAACTTTTCTCTGAAGCATTTGCGGTTACATTAATAGAATATGTCATTGATTTGAAAAGTTTTCAAGATGAAATAAAATTCAAAAAATCATTAGGCTTTTTTAAAGACCTTCCATTATTTGAAGAGGAATTAATACTATTATCAGATCTTATTGGTGAAGAATATCAAGAAGAAGTAAAACGTGAAAAAACTGTTGAAACATTGGCAAAGCAAAAAGAAGATGAGAGAAATATAAAAACATTAGCAGGTTCTATTAAAAAAGAAAAACCCGATATAAAAAAAAGGGAAATAATGAAAAATCAATACTGGAGATTTATTTTAGAAGATATCTCCAATAAAAAAATGATTAATGCTTCAATAGCGTATTTTGATACAATTCCCAAGCTTTTAGAAAAAGGCTTTTTTAAACCTGCTGCAATTGGTTTGATATTAGGATCTGTTATACTTATAAATGAAAAAAATCTTAAAATTGCTCGAGAAACATTCGAAAAATATTTAGAAAAAAATAAATCTGATTTAGAAGCACTTCCAGAAATTCAAATTATGAAATATCTTTTCCCTGCAATTAGAAACGATGAAAAAACAGTGATTAATTTAATTATTAATTCGCTTATAGAGAAGTTAGTATTATTTGAACCTGAAATTAAGTTATTAAGAACTATTATAGGCAAGGAAATTTCAGAAGAAGAAGAAATTAAAGAAAGGCTATCACGAGAGGAATTTGGAGAATTCACCAAATTACAAGTAGAAATAGATCAAAAGTATGGAAAAATCCAATCTAAAAAGGGAGATATTAGAAGATATAGAGAAGGGTTATTTAAGAAAAGAAAGGCAATGAGAAAAAGATATTATTCTGATATATTAGACTTGGTAGAATCTCAGAAATATAAAGAAGCAGCAGAAAAATATTTAGAATTAGCATATGTCTTGTCTAAAAGGAAAGATCTCGAAATGAGTTCCTTAACTGTGCTATTACATGGATTAGCTCTTTTGAAAGCAGGAGAACCTTTTAAATTAATTAAAAATAATGTCACTGATTTTTTAAATACTTTAGGAGTTAATAAAAAACTGGTTGAAGATACATTCTATATTATGCTCATTATGTTTCTGATTGATGTAAAACAATACAATTTTAAAAAATTCTTGCCAAAAATTAAAGAATTGTTGGAAGTACTCCCATTGTTTGAAGAAGAAAAAAACTTAATCACTATTGAAGAATAAGAAATTAAATTGAATGAGTTTATTCTAGTCAACCATATTTGCATATTTTTGTAGATCTTTGACGCGCATTCTTAATGTAACTTCAGTAACACGTGCTAATTTACTTATTTCTTTCTGCGTTCGGTTTTCATTACAAATTTTTGAACCAATGTAAATCGCGGCAGCAGCAATACCTTTAGGGTCTTTTCCAGCTGAGTTAAATCCGCTTTCTCTTGCTTTTTCTATTAGTTTGACAGCTATATTTCGACATTTCATTGAGAGCTTCAATTCTTCATTAAATTTATCCACATATCTATCAGCAGAGAAGTGCTGGACTTTCATACCTAATTTAGGTAAAACTTCCATTAATATCAGTCTATAACTTTTAATCACTTTCTTTTTGGGAATTTGAGCAACCTTTGTTATTTCTTCAGCCGTTCTTGGTATCCCATGGACCCTTAAAGCAGCAAAAATTGAAGCTGATAATAGTGTGTCTATACTACGGCCCATAGTAAGCTTCTTTTTCACTGTTTGAGTGTAAATCCGTAGTGCATCTTCTGCAACTGCATCTGGAATTCCTAATCTTTTTTGTAAGCGTTGTAAATTTGGTAAAGCAATCCATAAATTTCTTTCATAACTAGTCGTTAAGGATCTATGAATTTTAGCTAATCGGTTGAATTTTGATTTATATTTTGGACTTAATAATGTACCTCTAGCATCTCTAGATCCTCTAATAATAGTTCTCGGACCAATAGGGCTATAAACTCTCTCGCTACTCTTTCGTTTCTGGATTTCTTCTTGAGTAAAAGCTCTACGAGGGCTATCATCAAGAATTCTGGAGTAAACAAATCCACAATTTAAACAAACATACCAACCATCCTCTTCCGATACCTTTGGACTGTCGCAACAAGAGGCTTCTTCCTCTACATTATCCTCGAAAAAATCATCATCTTCAAAATGAGCTGGCATGGTTTTTTGAAATGCAAATGGATAGTAATTGAATTCTTAATTTTTTCCTTAGAAATACAAAAAGTTATAAATATTTAAGTTTAATCTATAAAAAAATTGACTTGTGAAAATTTAAATCTTAATCTTTTTAACTAG
>CAZBNW010000097.1:0-9916 GCA_964493385.1 uncultured archaeon
ACAAAAAACGTCACAGAATTTGCCATAGTTAAAAAGAAGGGAGAATGGGTTACTGCTTTAGCTGCAGCAATATTTATTTTATAAATTTATCAAATTTTCCAGATTCTTATCTTCTTATCTGCTGCAGCCATTGCTAGCATTTTTCCATTTGGAGAAAATGATATTCCATAAACCCCCTTTGGCTTAAGATTTATCTCTTCTACTAATTAATAATCTTCTAAGCTATATAATTGAATTTTATAGTTAGATGTAACAGCTTATCAATTAATTCTTTTAAAATAGTTGATGTTTATATTTTGAAAGCAAGTGTCAATGGATTCTATTTCTTCTAAATCTTCTAAATTTAATCTATTTTCATCATCAAAATCCTTAGCAGCCCATATTAACTTGTTAAACCTTTGGTGGTGATGGTGAAACCTCTGATTCGCATATTCTTTTGCCTGTTTAGTGTAAAGAAGAAAGGGCCAATCACTCCCCTCCATCAATAAAAGTTCACGTGCAATCTGCTTAAGAATTCTTTCTCCCCAACTATTGGGATTGGGGTTACTTTTTAAAACACTTTCAAAATCCCTCATTGATGCATTAATATAAGGCCAAATCCAACTATGTTCTGGATTTTTCCAAACTTGAAAATGACCTCCTTCTCCCCAACTACTCTCTCCCATTTTAATTACAGAAAAATTATCCTTAAATTTAGATATATAGTCAGAAATAGTTATCATTTCAATATCTTTATGGTTATGAATCAATTCGAAGACTTTGTTTAACCACAATATTCCCTCCATCCACCAATGACCATAAAGCTCAAAATCGTAAGGAGAAACAATAATCCCGTTAGTTTTAAAATTTTCTGAAAATAGTCTTAATTCTTCAGTAATCAACAAAACAAAGTGATTTGCATGAGAATCAGCAATTTCTTCTACCTTTTCAATATCATATAATTGTTTCTCCCCTTTTCCTAATTCCTTGCTAGTGATCCTCCAATAATGTAAACCTGATTCATGATCTTTTTTATGAAATTCTCTATAATATTCATTTCCAGGATATCCTATTTTTGAATCCCAAACTTGTCTACTAGTTTTTTTATTTCTACCAAATACAGAAAGTCCCGATTCTAAAGTATATCCAAAATTCGTATTTAAACCAATATCATTCTTCTGCTCCAGCAGCTCAGCATTAAAAATTCCATGAGAATCTACAATAAAATATTCTATACCTGAATTATTTAACCAATAATCAATACTCTCTCGAGCCTTACCATTTTTGTATTCTTTAGGTCTATAAGCACATTCGGGAAGCCAGATGCCTTTTGGTTCTCTTTGGAAATATTTTTTATGAGTATCCACAGCTACCTGAATTTGAGAAAAAATTCCCGAATCGCTCTCAAAAAGCGGTAAAAAACCGTGTGTTGCTCCACATGTTATTAATTCAATCATCTCCTCATCTTGAAGCCATTTGAAACTCCCTAAAATATCTCTATAATAATTATGATAAAATGAATCTAATACTTGTTCAAAATTTCTTAAGTGAAATTCTGCTATTGTCTTTCTGACTTGATGGTTTTCAAATCTCCTAATATCATTTTTTGCCTTTAAGATTAAATTTTCCATATATTCTGAAAATCGTTGTTTCATGTACTCATCTGCTAATTGCTCAGCCAATATTGGTGTAATATTTATGGTAATAGCTGTTTTTATTCCACTCTCTTTTAATTCCCTTAAAACGTTTAATGTTGGAATGTAAGTCTCGTTCATAGCCTCGAATAAGATCTCTTCTCCAAATGGCCATATTCCGGATTTTTTTACATAAGGAATATGTCCATGTAAAACTAAACCAAAATATCCAAGAGTCATAGTTAAGGAATAATAATTATGAATTCTAATTATAATCTCTCATTAAAAGAAAAGAGTTTGATATATAAAGCATTAAGGAATATTTTTCGCCATTTGAATTTGAATATCCCTGAAATTAGGTTAGATTAATTAATCATTAAACAAAAAGATATAGTAATATTTTTAAAGCTAGAAGCCATTTATTTTATAAAATACAATTCTATGAGATTAAAAAGTATGAAAATACTTCAACAATCATTTAAATCTAACTTTAAAAATTATTGGAAGTGTTTTTCTTCGTTAGGATTGTGTTTAAGTGCATTAGCTTTACCTTTATTATTATTACAATAAACCTTCTTTATTATTTTAAGAAATCTTATTATTTCTTTAAAAGAATAAGAATGGTGTTAAATCTTAAAGAAATTTAAATAGGTTGAACAAAATGAATGAGAATAGCGATATTATGGTTTCTGATATGATGGAAAAAATTCGAGCGACATTAATCCTGCCCAAAAAAGCATATTTTTTCGACACTACCCTCCGTGATGGAGAACAAACTCCAGGAATTAGTTTTACTCTTAAAGAAAAAGTATCTATTGCCCAAACTTTAAATGATTTGGGGATAGATGTAATCGAAGCAGGATTTCCAGTAATATCTCAAGGTGATTTTGATGCTTGTAAGGAAATTGCTAAATTAGGATTGGATTCAGAAGTGATCGGGTTAGCTCGAATGAAGAAAATTGATATTGATAAGGTTATAGGAGCTGACATGGATTCAATTCATTTATTTATTGCGACCTCAGACTTACATTTGAGAGAAAAACTGAAAATGACTAGAGAGGAAGTAATTGATAGTGTTAAAGAATTGGTAACTTATGCTAAAGATCATTATTCCACTATTGAATTCTCAGCTGAAGATGCCACACGTTCAGATTTAGATTTTTTGATTAAAGTCAATCAAGTGGCAATTGAGAATGGAGCTACTCGAATAAATATACCTGATACAGTCGGAACTATATCACCCACAGCATTTGGATATATTGTAAGAAAAAATTTTGAATCATTACCTAAAAATGTGCGGATAGCAGTCCATTGCCATAATGATTTTGGTTTAGCAGTAGCAAATACAGTTGCTGGGTTTGAAAATGGTGCTTCAGAGGCTCAAACTACAATATTAGGATTGGGTGAACGCGCAGGAAATGCGTCCTTCGAAGAAACTGCCATGTCTCTTTATGCATTGTATCAAATACCAATGCAAATAAATACTAGATTGATTTTTCCAACAGCAAAATTAGTTGAAAACCTTTGCGGAGGGAAAGTAACTATTGGTCGTTTGAAGCCATTAATTGGTCAGAATGCTTTTGCGCATGAATCCGGTATTCATACTCATGCTATGCTTAAAAATGCACGATCTTACGAGCCTATTACTCCAGTATTGATAGGAATTCAACGTTCGGATGATATTCAATCAATAATTCGTAACTCTATTAAATTTGGAAAACATACAGGGGGGCATGCTCTTAAAGTGAAATTAAATGATATGGGAATTCAAACAACTGAGGAACAATTTAAAAATATTATGGACCATATTAAAAATTTTGGCGATAAAGGGCATGAAGTATCAGAAGAGGATTTCTATGCTATTGTAAAGGATGTCATTGAAGAATTACCAGAAGAAGATCAATTTGTAAAACTCGAAGAATTAACAGTCTTAACTGGTTCTGTTACTCCTACTTCTACTGTACGATTAAAAATTTATGATAATGGAAATAGTATTGAAAAAATAGCGTCATCAACAGGAGTTGGACCTGTGGATGCATCAGTTAAGGCAATTATTCAGTGTTTTAAACCAATGAGCAAAATTAAACTATTAAATTATCAAATTGATGCTGTTACAGGGGGCACCGAAGCATTAGGGCACACAACTATTGAAATTATGGATATTGAAAGTAGTCATATTGTAAAAGCAAGTGCAACACATGAAGACATTGTAATGAGTTCTGTTTTATCTCTTTTGAAAGGGCTCAACCTTATTGTAAAGAAAAAAAATTCATTCAATATTTAATAATATCACAAATTTGTGTTCTTAAGTTAACATACGGGATAAAAAAATATGGAATTAACAATCACAGAAAAAATATTAAGAGATCATTCTAATAATAAAAATGCTATAGCAGGAGATTTTGTTTTAGTCGATATCGATAAATGTTTAGGAAATGATATTACAGCTCCTATAGCAATAGACGTATTTGAAAAAGTTATTGAAGGTTCAGAGAAAAAGCTTTTTGATAGAGATAAAATAATTTTAACTCCTGATCATTTTACGCCTAATAAAGATATAGCTTCAGCTGAACAGTGTAAAATACTCAGGAGTTTTGCTATTAAGTATAATATAACTAATTATTTTGAAGTCGGTCGAGTCGGTATTGAACACTGTCTAATACCTGACGAAGGTTTAGTAGCACCAGGAGATGTTTTTATTGGAGCTGACTCTCATACATGTACTTATGGAGCTCTTGGAGCTTTCGCAACGGGAGTTGGTTCCACAGATTTAGGAGTCGCAATGGCTTTAGGACAATGTTGGTTTAAAATTCCAGAATCTATTAAAATTATTTATATGGGTAAGCTAAATGAATGGGTTTCAGGTAAAGATTTAATATTATGGACAATAGGTAAACTTGGTGTAGATGGTGCTATTTATAAAGCTATGGAATTTACTGGTGAAACAATTAAGAACCTATCGATAGCAAATAGATTTACTATGTGCAATATGGCAATAGAAGCAGGTGCAAAAAATGGAATTATAGTACCAGATAAGATTACAATGGATTACATCAAAGAAATTGGAATCTTAAAATATAAAATATATGAGAGCGATAAGAATGCTGAATACACTGACGTAATAAAATTTGATTGTGACAAGATTGAACCTCAAATCGCATTTCCTCCTTCACCTGGAAATGTAAAGTCTATTACTGAAGTAGACAGCATGAGAATTGAAATAGATCAAGTTGTTTTAGGTTCATGTACAAATGGTCGTATTGAAGATTTAAGAATAGCAGCTAAAATTATGAAGAATCAAATTATCACTCAAAATCTAAGATGTATTATTATCCCGGGTACCCAAAGTATATACCTTCAAGCGCTAAAAGAAGGTTTAATTGAGATTTTTATTAGTGCTGGTGCTATTATATCAACGCCTACTTGTGGTCCATGTTTAGGTGGACATATGGGAATTCTTGCAGCTGGAGAAAGAGCAATCTCAACAACTAATAGAAATTTCATCGGAAGAATGGGACACATTAAAAGTGAGGTATACTTGTCGAGCCCAGCAATTGCTGCAGCTTCGGCAATTAAAGGATATATTACATCACCAAAATTCATATGAGGGTTAAAAATATGATTGGTAAAGTTATTAAGTATGATATGAAGGATATTAATACTGATCTAATAATTCCAGCTAGATATTTGACCATATCTGATACTGAATATTTGGCTAAGCATTGTATGGAAGATTTAGACGTTAGATTTAATCAGAAAAAAAAAGAATTAGAATTTACAATTATAGTCGCAGGATCTAATTTTGGATGTGGTTCAAGTAGAGAACAAGCACCTATTGCTCTAAAAGCAGCAGGAATTAATTGTATAATTGCTCCTTCCTTTGCAAGAATATTTTTTAGAAATGCCATAAATATTGGATTACCAATAATTGAGTTTGAAAGCATAGCAAGCATAAATAATGGTGATAATTTAGAAATTAACTTAAGTGAAGGAATAATTAAAAATCTCTCCACTGATAAAGAATTTATAATAAAAAAAATACCTTCCTTCTTACAAGAAATAATGGATGATGATGGTTTGATAAATTATGCGAGAAAAAGAATTTTAAATACTAATAAAAAACCTATATATTAATCTTAATCTTTTAAAATTTAGAAATTATCTTAAATTTAATATATTTATAATTTAAAGTCTTATTATAGCATTATTGAGGTATTTGTGCATTATGAAAAAAGATATCGCGATTACTAAAGGCGATGGGGTTGGACCGGAGGTTGTTGAGGAAGGGCTTAAAGTTTTGAATGTTATTTCTGAATATACTGAGTTTGAATTTGAATTTCAAGAAGCACTTGCGGGAGGGGATGTTTGGAAGCAATTTGGTCATAGTCTCCCTAAAAAATCGTTTGAAATTATTAAAAATTCTGATGCACTACTGTTTGGAGCTGTTGGACTTCCCGATATACCTCCAGGTACAGGGGAATTTGCAGTTTTAAAGATCCGACAAGGATTAGATTTATATGTAAATCTGAGACCAATTAAGCTGTATCATGTTTTAAGGGATAGAAGTCCTTTAAAAGATGAGTTTATAGGAGAGGGGATAGATATTACTTTTGTGAGGGAAAACACAGAGGGACTTTACGCAAATAAAGGTGCTGTTTTAAAGGATGATGTAGCTGAGAATATAATGATTTATACAAGGAATGGTTGCGAGAGAATAATAAAGTATGCTTTTGAATATGCTAAAAGAATGGGACATTCAAAAATAACCTCAGTCGATAAAGCAAACATTCTAAGACCAAGTCAATTATGGCGTAAAATATTTCATGAAATTGGTACTAATTACCCTGATATCGAAAAAGAGGATATTTACATTGATTCATATTGCCAATGGCTTATCAGAAAACCAGATGCATTTCAAACCGTTGTAACTGGAAACATGTTTGGTGATATCATAAGCGATGAGGGAGCTTTTCTAATAGGAAGTTTAGGGATGGCATCAAGCGGAAATATCCATCCTGGAAAGGTGTCTATGTATGAACCTATCCATGGTTCTGCTCCAGATATCGCTGGTAAAAACATTGCAAATCCAATAGGAACTGTTTTAAGTGTAAAATTAATGCTGCAAGAGTCATTTCAATCTCCAGGTATTGGAATAGAAATAGAGAATTCAGTAGAGGATGCCCTGATGGAAGGGCGTACAATAGATATAAAAAATCCTAAACTTAAAACTCTCTCAACAAAAGAAATGGGTGATTTGATCGTAGAAAAATTAAAACACAGATTAAAGGCCTGAAACTCTTGAGCAAGTTATAATTTCGTTATGAAAACTCAATAATTTAAATTTTTTTTACTATTTTATTTAGAGATTTTCTAGGCTTAGGTTTTGGAATATCTCCCTTGATATATCCAAATGGTAAAACAGTAAGAAGATAATCATTCCCCCCTAAACCTATTAATGATTTTACTTTCTCTCTATTCATTGCTCCAATCCAGCATGTTCCAATCCCTAAAGACCAAGCCATTAACATCATATTCATTGAAACTAATGAAGTATCAATTATATACCATTTAGGGCTTGTTTTAATTTTGCCAACTATTGCAATGGCAACTGGAGCTTCTTTAATAAACTTACCATAATACGCATTTTTAGATATTTTCTCCAAAATTTCTTTGTTTTTTATAACAATAAACTCCCATGGTTGTTTGTGTACTGCACTTGGGCTCCATCTTCCCGCCTCTAAAATCATTTCTAAATCTTTCTCCGAAATTGACTTATCTTGAAATGATCTAATACTTCTCCTCGCTTTAAGAAACTCTAAGAAAACTGCTGGATCTATCATTTATATTTCCCTCAAATTACAATTACTTTTATCTAATCAAATAATTCTGAAAAATTAATATATTTAATCAAAAATAGGTTTTCATTCATTAATCTTCTTTCTTAATAAAGAATATAATTTTGAAAAATAGTAATATCTAAACTTAGTTGTTATTATTGTTATATTTAAAATAATCAGACTCAAGATTAGGATATAACTTATTTTTCCTACCTTCTTTCTTTATGTTTATCAAATCAAGTTCTATTAGTTTTTTAATATGATAGTGTATAGTCTTATGATCTACTTTGAATTTTTTAGTTATTAGATTATTCCAAATTCCTGGATCTTGCTCTATCATGCCAAGGATCTCTAAAGTTAATTTACTTTTTTGCAACGTTAAATCTACATTAGATATTGGATTTTTTTGATAATAAGGAAAATAGGCAATAAAGTTACCGACTCTTTTTTTTCCAATAACTTTATATGTAAGCAAAATGTCGAGATGCCAAACTAAATTTCCTGCTGCCAGCCCAGTCCTCCGTAATAATTCATTAAAATGAATTCCGGGCTCATTAAGGATTAAATCAATTATTTTATTTCGATTTTCATTTTCCAAAACCTCATCTAAAGACAACCGGTGAGCTCCTTTTTCAATTGACACTGTTCTTGTTCTTAGATATTGGAAATAATCCTTTTTTGAAATTAAAGCGATTAAAGAAATAATTCCAATTGCTATAATTGTGCCTGTAACTATGAACCACGTCCAATCATCCTGAATTGGTCCCTCTTCAAAAAGAGTAATATAATATTCAGTATCTGGTTGAATATTTGTAAGTGAACTCTCTAAATATTTTTCAGAGCTAGTTTCATTGACTTTTTCTATTGTATCAATGACTTCCCAAGACTCTTGGCTAGTTTCAAATATAGTTAATGAATGTGAAGTATCTGGATTTATCCCATAATGTTGAAGTTTTCGGTATCTAATAGTTAGATTTTCAATTGATGTATTCGTCCTTATTCTAAAAATACAATTGTACTTAAACTGAAATCTAAAATTACCTTTTTGAGGATGCTGTGGAGTTTGCATCAAACCAAAATTCTGTAAACTCTCTTTAGTGGATATATTTAATGAAATTGGATTACTATTATTAATTATGAAAAAAGTTTGGCGATTTGCGATATTGGTTTCATATTCAATAGAAAGATTTATTAAGCTATCTGTAGAAATTTCAAAAGTGATATTATTCAAAAAATTATAAGATACTCTTTCATTTGGGTAAACAGTATCTTGATACGAAAAACTATTGGTATCTACTTTTCGAGCATTAATTTTTACAAGAAAAAAATTACATCCAAGAAAAATTATTAATAGAAATAGTATAACATACCTATATTTATTCCTTTTAAGTAAACCGACAATAACCAACTAAATCCATTCCAATATCTTTAATTATTATATAAAAATTAAAAAAAAAAAATTTGTTGAATACATTTACTTTCTTTTCTTGAGATACATCACTGAAAATATGGCGATAACTCCAACAATGACTCCAATACTAACATAGATCAAAAGTGTATTGTCAATTTCTGGTATTAAAACAGTCCAATAAGAGAAACTTGTTGTTTCAGTAACTAAATATCCATCTTCTATAGTTGTAGGTACAGTAAGCCATTCTTGAGATCCCTCATGATAATAAGCCCACTGTCCATTGCGATTTTGATTATTTGCCTGTATTTTAAGTTTTGCTTGACAAGAATCATTACACTGAATATAAGCACAGAACCCTTCTTGATATGTATATCTATATCTATTTCTAATTCTAAAGGTAGAACCTTTCTGTAAACCAAGTTGATTTTGTTCTTCTCTACACACCATGTTCATAGATAAGGGTCCTGAACCATTTATCTCCATTTCAAAATATTTAACCCCAATTTCGGATGCATCACAATCTATAGTTAAATCAATATCAACGTTAGATTTGAATCTTAAACGAGTTTGCTCCATGAAATTGAACATTGTTTGATTATTAGCTTTAATACGCCATTGATACTCTTCTGTTTCAACAGGAATTTCAGTTTCTCCAGCTGCCAAAACACTAGTCATACTAAATATCGAAAACAAGATCAGAAAGACAAAAGATCCAAGAGCTATTTTACTAAATTTTCTCATAATTTTTTTTAACACCTAATGTGTTCTAAATAAAAAAAAAGAACTTGATATTAAAAGGATTAAGGAATATTTCTCCCCAATTAAACTAAGGAAGGCGTATTACAAATAAGTAAACTTAGAATTATTGTAGTTTATATAGATTAAGTTTAATTAGAAGCTTAATTCGAATTTAATGAAAAAGATACCTTGAACTTAAGTTTTAATATTATAATTTTGAAAATATTATTATATAAATTCAAATTAAAATATTTATATGAATTTCATCTTAAAATTAATTTAAGATTGAATATCGAATTTTATGTTATTTAAGGAGA
>CAZBNW010000098.1:0-9846 GCA_964493385.1 uncultured archaeon
CGTAACAAGGTAGCCGTAGGGGAACCTGCGGCTGGATCACCTCCTATTTATTTTTTTACAAAAAATAAATTTCTTAGGAAAGTTCTTAATAAACTTTTATTTTTTTTATTTTATAATTCAAAAATTTAATAATTGATTTTTTTTATTTGAGACTTACAAATCATTTGTTTCAAAACAGTAAAAAATTTTAATTATTAATCTTTTTTATACAAGTTATAATTAGTAAATAAAATGGGCCTGTAGATCAGTGGAAGATTGTTGGGTTCGGTGGCGTACCAACCTTTATCGCTTGACTTGCATTCAAGAGGTCACGGGTTCAATTCCCGTCAGGTCCATTTCTTTTTCAATTATATTATTGACATATTCTTCATATTTTTTTTCTTTGGACTCCTAAACGGTAAAAAGTTCAAGATTTAAGATATAACTCATTTTATTTTTATAGTGTAAAAGTATTAAGAACTCTTCATTTTATTCAAAATCTAAAGATTTTTTAAGTTCTAATAGATTCTCAGAAATGATTCTTATTATCTTCAGATTCTTTGTACATGCTAAATTCATCATCAACAAAACCTAAACAATTAATTGGAAATTTTTTGGATTTATACAAGTTAATATATTCAAGTCAAGTAGTAATTCCTTATTCATATGAAAAATAAGAAATTTTTTAATTACTCATTAAATATTCATTATAAGTATGAAGTTGTATGGAATTTTAATAGGTATTATACTTTTTCTATTTCAGGTTGACGAAATGTATAATTTCCTCTTGGTATTTTTCGGAATCATTTTAATAATTATAATTCTTATATATATTCTCTTGACTTCAAAACAGGATTAATTTTTTCTATTTACTTTTTGATGTGACTATTTTTACAATATCTCTATCTTTTAATTCATAGTTTTCTCCTAATCTTTTTTTTGTTTTAGCATCAATGCCAAACATAAAATTTTCAGCTAATTCACTATGAATTTTATCTCTCACAAAATCTCTTAATAGTGTTCCTTTTTTAACAAGAAATGCGTCTGGTAATACATTATCTTTGTTATCTGAAAATGTATTAATATCAGATACAGGATAAACGCAAATTTGATTTGCAATATTAAATGAAGCATAATCCAGTGCTCTTTGAATTCCTGTACCATTATATCGCCCTAAAATTTTTAATTTTATCTTTTTTAGCATATCTAGCTCTTTTGAGTTCAGTTTATCTTTATCAGTAATTTTAAAATCGTTTGATCCTGGTATATAATTAATTATATTATCTTTATGATATTTCCTTAAAAAATGCTCTGCTAACGCACTACACGGGGTTATTGGACCATCATATTTCTTTTTTAGCTCTTTTAAATTATGTTCACTAATTTCTTTATCAATTTTATTTGCTATAATTAAAATTGGTTTAGATATTCTCCTTAATGTTTTTGCAAACTCTAAAAGTTCTTGATCTGTCCATGTTGATGGATTTTTGCTTTCTAACTCTGAATTTTTTAAAGATAGAATAATTTGTTGTTTATTTATCTTTACTCCTGATAGTCTTTCATAGAATGCCTCAACAACTTTTCTTTTTTCTGTTAAAATCCATTTTGTAAATTTAGTCCAATCTTCTCTTTCAAGAATTTCTGTAAACCATAAATTTATCTCGTTTTCTAAAAATAAGATATCATCATATGGGTCATTTTCCCCAATAGATATTAATTTTCCAGATTTATCAAGAGATCCAGTTATATCTACTATATGCAAAAGAACATCTGCTTTGATTAAGTCGTTCAAAAACTTATTTCCTAAACCTTTTCCCTTATGGGCATCTGGAACAAGTCCAGCTACGTCTATTAAATTGATTGGTATAAAACGATTCCCATCAGTGCATATTGAATTTTTTGGGTTATCTTTAACATTTAATTCTTTACAGACACACTTAATTTTTACATAAGCTACTCCTTTGTTTGGTTCAATTGTAGTAAAAGGTATTTCACTTACCTTAGCATGTGTTAAGCAAGCTGCATTTAAAAAAGTAGTTTTCCCACTGCTAGGTTTTCCAATAATTCCTACTATTAATGTCATATGTATATTGAATTTTGATATCTTAAAATTATTCCTTTTTCTTTTGTAATTTATAGAGGTGATTAATATAAGTTTCTAATTTATTATATGAATTTAGCTCATAGACAGATTCTTCTGCGTTTCTTTTTATATCAACATTATCTTTATTTTGTTCGTAATTCCGAGATTGTTTTTCTTTTGATTTATCTTGATCTAACTCTTTTTTTTTTAACTTAATCGAAAGAATGTTCTTAACTGTATTAATAAATCTCTTAAAATAATCCATAAACTTTCCAATCTTTAATTTTGAGACCGAATCAAAATCTTTTTCTATTTTTTTTAAGATTAATCGATTATTATTCTTAATTTCTGAAATCGAAAATGTTTCATGTTTAATGAAGGGTATATTTAATAAAAAGGATTCTTTAATTGAATTTACTCTTATTATACATTGACCTTCCTCTAAAATTGATAAAAAATTTTTATTTTCTATATCAATATTCAACAATTCACACATAATTTGTTTTTCTATATGATTTTTGAACGTTAATACAATCCCATTATTAGCTAGAATTTCCTTACTTATATCTGGACGTGTGGCTAGAGTTATCAAACATTCACCAGTTCCTCTTTGTAGTAATGCTATGTCTTCTAAATACGTAGTTAATTTACTCTTTTTCATTAAATCTTGTGGAGCGAAATATTGCGCATCTTCAATGATGGTAATATGTTGGATTCCATTGAAATTATAAGCACCTTTAGCTAAATTTTTATCCCATAAATATTTCAAAATCATATTTAGGAAGAATAGAGCATCTTCTTTTTCACCTCCTAACCGAATAATTGAGCTTAAATCCATTAAAATGTTTCTTTTAAACAAATCATTAATATTGATCTCATTTTTCTTTTCAAATAAGCTCTTCAAAGGCCCTATTGAAAATCTTCTGATTCGATTTTTGATACTTATTAGAGTTTGGTTTAACATTGGGATATTATCTTTGTTTTTTTTCAGATAATCTTTACAAAAATACTCGAAACCTTTCCAATTTTGAAAATCTTTGTTTTCACAAACCTTTACTAATATTTCAACTAAGGCTTTTTCCATTTGCGGAGAAAACTCAGCATTCTCATCTAAAAATTTTCCACTTCTTAAAATATCAAAAATTCTTTCTGCATGAATTATAGGACTTATCTTACCCGGATTAAAAATATTTATAGAAAAATTTTCCCCAGGCCATATTATGAGAACATCATCTATTTTTTTTTATAGAAAGTGGTATTCTCCTTTAAATTCCACTAGAAAAAAAGGAATCTTATAAATCTTTTTAAAATTGATTAAAAAGTTTTGAAGAAAGTTGCTTTTCCCTGTTCCAGTTGCCCCACATATAAACATATGCTTCTCAAGATCTTTTATAGAGAGATAGAACTTTTGTTTCTCAGCTTTTCCTTTTAAAATTCTTCCAATAGGAATATTCCCCTTTTTATTACTCAACTGGGAAGGAATCTCCAGATCTACAACGTTCTCATCAATCTTTAAAAAAGTTAATAAATAGAGAATAACCGAAGCACTATATAATACATTAGCTAAGTTGAATAATATTGTTGGAATAAAAAATCCCTGTTTTTTATCTATAAACGAATCAGAATCATTAGTGATAAAAAATGGTAAATTTATAATAAGAAATATTGTATTACATATTAAAATAACAAAGATTAATATTTTAATTCGGCTTAAATAATATTTTCTCATCTTATAAATATAAAATAGAATATTAACACTAAGAGAGATTACACTTAAGCCTAAAAAAGATAAAATGAATATCATAATTAGATGTTTTATCTCTTTATTATTCTTCAATTTTAAAAACATCAATAAAATTTTAAAAAAAACCGATAAAAATTAGGGATTGAATTATTTTTCGTAAACTTTTTTAATTTTATGACTTAGAGATCTATATAAATAAAATTTTTAAATTAACAGTTAAAAAAGTGAATAAGAGATGGCACAATTATCCGGTGTTCCAATCCTAATATTAAAAAAAGGAACTGAAAGAAAACGAGGAAGAGATGCCCAAAAAAATAATATAGCCGCAGCAAAAGCGGTAGCTGAAGCTGTTAGAACCACTTTAGGACCGAAAGGCATGGATAAAATGCTTGTTGATTCGTTAGGAGATGTTACAATAACAAATGATGGAGCAACGATTTTAGACACGATTGATGTTGAACATCCTGCAGCTAAAATGCTAGTAGAAGTAGCTAAGACTCAAGACGATAAAGTTGGAGATGGAACTACTACGAGTGTAATCATTTCAGGAGAACTACTAAATCTTGCGGAAGAGTTAATGGAACAATCAGTACATCCAACAATTATCTTCAGAGGATATAGAAAAGCTTTACTAAAAAGTAAAGAAATTTTACAAGATTTAGCAACAAAAATAGACGTCAACGATACAGACACCTTAATGAAAGTCGCAGAAACTTCAATGAATAGTAAATTAATTGCTGGTGTAAAAAATCATTTTGCTGATATTGCTGTTAAAGCAGTAAGCCAAATTAAAGAAGAACGTGGAAGCAATATAATGGTGGATTTAGATCAAATTCAAATTATTAAAAAGGAAGGAAAAAGCCTTTTAGACACAGATATCATTGATGGCATTATCGTTGATAAAGAAGTAGTTCATCCAATGATGCCAAAATCAGTTAAAGATGCCAAAATTGCGTTAATAAGCTCATCGTTAGAAGTAGAAAAAACAGAATTCGATGCTGAAATAAGAATTCAAACCCCTGATCAAATAAATAAGTTTCTTGAAGAAGAAGCAAATATGCTAAAAAACCGTGTAGCAAAATTAAAAGAAATTGGTGCTAGTGTCGTTTTTTGTCAAAAGGGTGTTGATGATAAAGCACAAAATTTTCTAGCAAAGGAAGATATAATAACAGTAAGAAGAGTCAAGAGATCAGATATGGAGAAATTAGCAAGAGCTACTAATGCAAAAATGATAAATAATATTTTTGAAATTAGTGAAAATGATTTAGGAAAAGCTGGAAAAGTTGAAGAAAAGAAAATAGGGGATGATAACATGATTACTGTCTCAGAATGCGCAGATCCAAAAGCAGTAAGTATACTAATTCGTGCAGGAATTGAGCATGTTGTGGATGAAGCAGAAAGAATGCTCCATGATGCTTTATCAGTTGTTAAAGCAGCAATTGAATTACCTTATATTTTACCAGGCGGTGGTGCCTCTGAAATAGAACTTGCTAAACGGCTAAGGGCATATGCCAGGTCTATTGGAGGAAGAGAACAATTAGCAATTGAAGTGTATGCAAATGCTTTAGAAATAATCCCTAAAACATTAGTAGAAAATGCAGGGTACAACCCAGTAGATTTAATTGTTGAGTTAAGATCTAAACATGAAACTGAAGAAGGGAATTCTAATGGCATTAATATTGACACTGGGAAACCAGACGATATGGTAAATTTAGGTGTTCTAGAACCCTTATCAGTTTTAACTCAAGCCGTCCAGTCTGCAACTGAAGTCTCTTCCATGATCCTTAAGATTGATGATGTTATAGCAGCTTCTAGTCTCTCAAAGGGTCCTGAAGAATAATTTAATTTTTGATTTTTATTTTTATTATCTTTTTTTTAAAATTTGTTTAAATCCTTGAATTGGCTACCCCATGAAAATTTAGAAAGAATTAAAGTGGCATAATCAAAAAAATTAGTAATAAAGAGAGCGCCTGCTAATGCTTCCGCAGAACTTAATTTTTCCCATTTACCATAATTTGTTGGATTAACAGCAATTAATCGAGGTAATTTACGGGCATTTCTAAAATTGTATTTCTTTAAAACCATAATATTGTTCCAAGAACAGTCGATAACAATTAAACCGTATCGTAGAATTGTATTTCTATCAATACGGGATAATCCTTTTTGAGCAAATGGATTTAAAATAATAGAATTCTTTAATGTTCCTTTAATCTTGTTTACAATTTCTATAAGATGAAGTTTACTTAATTTAGAGGCTGTACATTTTTTTGGATCACATTCTCTATAATGAAGACAAAATAATTTAGGTACTTCTTTTGCTGAATTGGAAGTAGTCATTATTAGATTTTCAAAAATAATTTTTTTAAACAATAACTTCTACAAATAAAATAATCTAGTTGTTATTAATCATACTTAAAACTTGTAAGAACATTAACTGATTTTATAAAATTTTCAGTTGTTTTTTCTTCGCCTAATATTTGTAATATTGAATGAATAATGTTTCTTGATTCACAAATGACCGGTATTCCTCCATATGATAACGTAAATAAACCTATAAAAGAAATATCCTCAGTATTCGATGTTTCTTCTATTATAGAGAATTTAATCTTACCTGAAGGACATGTAATTAGACCATAAAAATTTTCTGCATTTTGACCAGAAATTGCAATATAACACAATAAATCTCCAATTGAACTCCCTTCGGATTCTTCCTTCATTTTTTGAAAGGCTACATTAGCATTTGCGGAGAATGCTTCAATTGTTATAGGTAAATTTTGCCCACTTACCTCTCTCGCATCTAATGTTAAACCAGATGGGCTGACTAAACCATATCTTATAAAAATTGGATTCTGAACTGAATCTAAAACTGTACTTATTGAAGGTAATAAATTTGAAGGTTCAAGAATTTCAGGTTTGTATGATACAAAGGGAACTTCTGAACCCATCCCAAAAAGATAAATCGCACTACGAACTTTATCACAAAAAATTTCAATTTCCCTTTCAGATTCATCTTCACTTCCAAAGAATTCACCTAATTTTTGCTTTAAATAATACATCGCCGTCGCTAAATTATCTGCATCTAAAGGCCATTCTTTATGATAATCGTGTACTATAGTCATAAGAGTTTCATTAATTCTGATTGTCACTAAACAAACTTTATCAAAATATGAAAATGAAATAACTTGGTCTTTAATATTTAAATCTTCCCAATTTTCTTCGCTTGCAGAAAAAGCTGCTGACGCTAAACTCGTAATTTGATTTGGATTTAAATCGATCTCACTTTTTCTACCTATTTTTGCTATTGAAAGACCATTCTGATCGCATAGAACCACTAAGACAGTGCCTTCTGATGCTCGTAGGATAGAAGTCAAATGTTTTATTAAGGATTCTCTTACGCTCATTAGAGAAACCAAGATTTTTTTCTATTAATCTTAAAAATATATTTTTTGTATTATATATTATAATAAATTTTTATCTTTTAATTCAATCGTATTTAAGTTTTGATTCTATGATAAAAAATTTTTTTATTTTTTAGGTATTTTAATTAAGTAATAAAGCTATTTTATAACATTAAATCGCGGGAATTGCCAAGTCTGGTCAAAGGCTAGAACGTGCTTGATCGAGGGTCGGCTATAGGCGGTGGACTTAGAATCCATTCTCGTAGGAGTTCGGGAGTTCAAATCTCCCTTCCCGCATTATTAAGACTTTTATTCATAAAATTTTTAACCCAAAATTAATTACAACATTCCAACTAAATAATAGTTAAATAAAATCTTGCAAATCGAAGGTTTTAAAAAACTATTATCCCATTATAAAATTAAACATACTCTGCTCCCGTAGTGTAGTCCGGCCAATTTTTCTTTATATATTAAGGAAAGGGTTTGGCATTGCGGGCTTTCACCCCGCCGACCCGGGTTCGAATCCCGGCGGGAGCATAAAACAATTCATTTCTTTTATCTATCGCATTTAAAAATCTAAAAATAACTTTTAAATTTAAATAGGAAAAAAGCGCCCCCGGCATGGTTATCGTCTTGGTCAGAAATTGAACAATGAAATCGAACATGCGACCGCCCGGTTAACAGCCGGGTGCTCTACCTAACTGAGCTACGGAGGCACAATTATGATATTTTTTTTGATATATTATTTTATTAAATATAGTATTTAGCTTTTTCTCTACTAAGGATAATTAAATTTACGATTATAGAAAAAATTTTAATTTTATTTCTAATCTACCTGAGTTGCATAATATATTAACCATTTAGCCATAGCGTGAAAAGATTCATTGATATTTATGTTTTCTTTTGAAGAACAAAACACACATTGGTTACATTTTGCTTGTATAGCATAATCATTTGCTATATTAAAATCTACCTCATGATTCCCTAGATCCCATTTCATTCCCATAAGAATTATGGGGACGAAACCGGCTTTTTGGCGAATTATCTTTAACCATTCAGGAATTTCTCTAAAGGTATCATAATCACTAATATCGAAACATATAAATGCACCACTAGCCCCTTTACAATAATCAGGTAAGAGTTCACGGAATCGTTTTTCTCCGGCAAAATCCCAAAGTTGCATCTTAACGGCTTCTCCAGAGTCAAGTGTTTCAGATTTCGTATGAAATCCTGCTCCTATCGTCATTTTATAGCCTTCCTCGAATTTTCCTGTACAATACCGCGTAACCATCGCGGTTTTTCCTACACCACCCGCACCAGCTACAATTACTTTAAAAATCCATGAGCTCTGCATTTTAATGAATCACATAAATATTCTAACATAAAGAATAAGCTTATTGATAAATAATAAAAATTTTTCTTTAAATATTTTTTGCTTAGAAATTCATTTTTAGATTTTGAAAAACGTAAGTTTAAAATTTGAGATAATCTAAAAAAAATTAGTAAATAAGAACTGCTTTCTTATAAATCCCGCTATTCTGCTTCATTTATTTCAAATAAAATAATTAAATATAATTCAAAATTTTGATATTCTAAAATTATGAATTGAAAAATCTTCTCAAATGAATCAGTATTATTTTATAAAAGTTTCTTTCTAAAATGAAAAAGGTTTTTATAAGATTTTATTCTATTATTTTTTAGATCTAAAATTTAAAAAGTTTTAACAATAAAGGTTGTGATAAGAGAGCATTAAAAACGACGACATTTGTCCTATATGTAGTTTTCCAAAAGAACTATGTATTTGTGATAGTTTAAGTGCCGATGAGCAACAAATAATAATATTTAATGATAAAAGGAAATGGGGGAGGGTTGTTACTGTCGTTAGGTTCGTTGGAAATTTCGATGTGAACCTAAAAAACATATTAACAAAAGCAAAAAAGAAGTGCGCTTCTGGAGGAACTGTTAGAAATAATGAAGTTGAGCTTCAGGGAGATCATCGATTTAAAATGAAAAAATTCTTAATCGACCTTGGATTCCCCGAAGAAAATATCCTAATACAAAAATAATCTCTGAAAAAAACTATAAACAAATATACATCAATAAAAAGGCGGAAAACTTTAGTATTAGATAAAATAACTAAAAAATTTAATTAAAATAATATCTATGGATTCTATTATCTATAAAGTAATCTTTCAGGCACATGAGCAATTTGAAAATAAAAACATCACCTTAAGTTTTAAAAACTTGAATATTAAAAAGCTTATATCTATTCCTCCTAAATTTATCTCAGAGTTAAAAAAATTAAGTGAAATTAATCAACATATAATTAATTTTCAAAACATTGAAGAAGTTCTCACAATTGGAAATCCAACAGTCGATTATACTTATAATTATTATCTTGTAATTTTATTTACAATTAAATCAAATGGGAAGAAAAAAGGATATTTGATTGGTAATGTGAAGAAATTTGGTGATATTGTGATAGGGGTTTGGCCTTTTAATATTAACCTTAAAGATATAACAGGAGAAAAAGTTTTAGAAACTTATAATGATATTATTAAGAACCCTAATAAGTATAGTAGTATTTGCTTAATCTCTCAATAAATAATTAAAGAAATTTCAATTAAAAAATCAAATCTTTT
>CAZBNW010000099.1:0-9507 GCA_964493385.1 uncultured archaeon
TCTCATATCGATTACACTGTAGCCGCTATTAAAGAACTCTTTCAGAATAAAGAAAAAATTCCTAAAGTGAAAATCTCTCGTGGTAAAGAATTGCGATTAAGACATTTTCAAACGGGACTTCAACCAATTTATAACTCATATTGAAATAAAAGCAAAAAAAATTAAAATTAGACTGTTCTATACGATTTAAAAAAGTATAGAAATTTGATAATGAAAAAAACTTAAATATCTAACATTCGTAATTTCTGGGAAATGTTCTTTCTCCTGAGGATTTTCATGAAATCATCTTTTCTCTGTTGAAGTCGAGTTAAAAAAGAATCTAACTTATCAAAGTTGTTAAAAAAATACTCTCTACCTTCAGCCACAATTTTAACTCCCTTCTTATCGTTTTGAAGGATTGCGTAAATTCCTCCCACTTCAGAATCATGTTTGATAAAAACTTTTTCTGTTTCAGGAAATTTTTCATTTCCTTTTTTCGCCCAGAAATTATTTTTTAATAAATATGATCGATACATACTCATTCTTTCACACACAACCTCTTTTTTTTAATTATGATGAGTCATCGAGATATGTTTAATAATATGCTCCTTATGACCATCGACATATAGTCCCTAGTAATATAAAATTCAAGTTGATTATAACATCGTGTAATATGCAAGGAACATATCACCCAGATATTATAAGACTTTAACTTTATATTCCACAAGAAACTAAGTTTCTGAAATCACTTATAAATCATTAAGTAAAAAGCCCAGAAGCATTTACTAAAAAAAAATTACTTGGGGATGACCGAAAAAAATTTCAAGTGGAGATTTCTATGTGAAATAAAATTAATAATAATATTCAAGTTTTCTCATATTTTGTCATTTATGGATATTTTTCATGTAAATCCTTTATAAAATCGTCCAATTCTTTCATAGTTTTTTTCTTTGTATCATAAGCAGCTTTCCCGCATTCATCTTCTAAGTCAAAGCATGATTTAATGTAGGCTTTATTCATAATCCTTAACATAGTTTTTGTAAAGAAGATGAACTCTGTCTGATATTTAACGATTTGTTTAGCGAAATTAAGAGTTTCAGATTCAAGTTGATCGAGGGGAAAAATCTTCGTTGGGAAATTGATGTTCTTCAAATCCTCCATACCGAATTTATCTGTAGTAAAAAGCAGATTTTTTGCATAGGTCAACCCGAGACCCAATAAGGGTAAAAGAGTTGCTCCAGTCTGAGGAAAAGCAGATATCGCGAGTTCAGGTAATCTCATATATAACTCATCATTAGGTCTATCAGCAAAAATCCTTAAATCAGAAGCTAGGATCACCATCACACCAAAGCCAATAGCAATTCCTTGAATTTGCGTAATTACAGGTTTTTTTATAAGAACAATAGTTTCATTGATCTTTCTGCCCCATTCAGTTATTTGTGCTACCTTTTCTGGAGCACCTTGAATTTCTTTAAGATCATACCCCGCCGAGAAAAATCTTTGACCAGTACTCTTAATCAAAATACATTTAATTTTCTCGTCTCTATCTGCATTAATTAAATATTGGTGTATCAATTTTAACATCGGAATATTGCACGCATTCGCCTTATCTGGTCTATTTATTGTAATTGTAGCGATACGCCCTTTTACTTCATATAGAATAAATTCTTGATTATTCATAAGATCTTAAACTCATAACTTAATTTAAAATATATTGAATTGACATTTTACATATCAAATTAAAAACCAAGAATTAAGCATAGATATGTAGATATTATTAGAGTTTTAATTGCTTGTTTCTCAAATCAAACTTATAATTTCAGATTACATTGAATATTAACGTACAAAAAAGTTAACAGAAACTTACAAAATTGAAAAGAAAATTTGATAAAATTAACGATTTCGAAAAAAAGATATGACAAAGTGACCCATTTCGTACATTTGAAACCGATTCTAGGATGTTAGTATTATCATAACGGAATATCTCTAAAAAACTTGGATTAAAATATATCAATGGATAAATATATACTGCAATTGCAAGGGAGAAATTTGTATTTTTCAGCACGTAAGGGTTGAGGTGGTATAGGCTAAAATTGATCTCAGAAGTAGAGTTTTTTACGGAAATTTTCGAAGATTTTTTGTGTTTAGATAATAAATTATATGAAAATGAATTATGGAAGTCTCATTCAATAATTAAGTTAATGCTGGTTTCAGACGAATTAGAAGATAAAAAAATTGTAGAAGAAGGCTTGAATATAATTGCTAATTTATGCAGATTTAAAGAATGTGGAGATCTATTAGATTCTTATGAAATAGAAAGTCATACTATTAGTGAATTAGCAGAATCAGAAAAAACTCTACTTGGATCAATTTTGAAAGCGGAATTTACTAAAATTGTTTTTCAAACTCCCAAATAGAATCTTGAATTGTGTGAAGATTCTTTATTACTTTTCCAGAACTTTTTGCTTCCATTTCAGAAGCATCGAACATCGCTTTTCCAACAGCTAAAGCTCTATTTTGGGTCTCTTCTATAACTTTTACAATATCTCCTTTCCTGATTGAAGGATCTATTTTAGTTATCCCTGGGCGCATTACATCTGCTCCATTTGCTACGTAACGAACAGCTCCAAAATCGACAACAATCGTTTTTAAATTAACTTGGTTCTTTAATAATATTGTTAAAACAGGAATGTATCCATGCTTAGATTTATACAGCTTTAACACATTATTGATTGCGTATAATGTGTCTCCTGCCTCTGTCTGAATAACTTCAACATTACATTTTTTAGGAAAGACTTGATCTACAAAATTTTGATCATATAGTTTTAAGATTTCGTCTTTTAAGGGTTTTAATTCGGATTTCCGTATGAAATGCCTTTGTTTTATCTTCATAAGTTTATTTAAAATAGATTTTTATATATTTACTTACGGTTCAAACGTAAGAATCCTACCTCTGAGAGAATTGCCATAATTCCTGAAATAAACGGACCAATAAGAGCTGTACTATGATTTTCATCCGCTATTAACCCGGGATATTCAATCTCAAGTCCCACAACATAGATAATTGATGAGATAATGATTAATACTCCCGCTACAATCCAAACGTAACTCAACTTTTTCTTTTGTCGCATATATGAAATAGAAATAAAGATTAGAAGCATACCACCAATTAAAATCAAAATAGTGCATATTATTCCATAAGTAAGAAATGCACCTGATAAAAAGCGAATTCCCATATCAGTAGATACTTCCAAACCCCAGAACCACACAAAAAAGGAATATGCTGGTACTATTACACCCCAAGCTGGAGCTAATATTGATATAATTGCAAAAATGCCAGCTATTAGTGAAAAAATCCACAATTTATCTTTAATCGTCATTTTTTTTAGATTTCTTAATTTAATTTTAGTTAACAAAATTGAATTTTTCTTAATATAAAAAAATTTTTCGAAAAAAAAAAAAAAATTTCCTGGAATATATTTATTTGAACTTATTTCATTAAATAGTATTTTAAATAAAAAATATTTTAATTCCAATTTATTATCTTTAGATTGTTCCATGACTAAGGTTTATACTTCCGCTGTAGTAATTATCCCTCCACAGGAAAGTTGGGCTCCAATTCAAGAAATTCGTAGAATTTATGACCGTAATATTCATAGATGGATGCCCCATATCACTTTATTATATCCTTATAGATCTGAAGTTGAATATTCAATACTTGAAAACGAATTTTCGGATAAATGTAAATCTCTTGAACCTTTCCAAATTCAATTGAAAAAGTTTAACTATTTTAACCATGGACGCCAAAGATATACGTTATGGCTAAATCCAGAGCCAGTTAATTTAATTAAGAATTTGCAAGCAACAATTCTTAAAATAGTACCAGATTGCAGTGATGTAAATAAATATAAAAACGGTTTTAGACCTCATTTAAGTGTTGGTCAAATCAAAGGTAAAAACAACCTTTTAGAGATAATTGAGAGCTTACAAGCTAATTGGAAAGAAATTGAATTTCTTTTAAGTGAGATTTTTTTTATTTCTCGTAAAAAAAACAAAAACTCAAAATTTGAAATAAAAAACCGAATAAAACTTCAAAAAGAATGATTAAAATTTTTATATTGGAATTTCATTAATTAATTAATTAAAAACTTAAAAATTTCAAAAAGAAACTTAAGAAAAATCATGACTAAGGATAAAGAAGAAGGAAAATTAGTGTTTCATGGACGGACTGAACATATATTTAAGATAATCGTGATCGGGGATCCTGCCGTCGGTAAAACTAGCCTTTTAACGAATTTTTGTGGTGATAAATTTGAATACGAGTATATTCCGACCGTTGGTGTAAATATCACCAAGGAGCCCGTCACAATAAAGGATAATATGGGCACAGAAACCACAGTTAATTTAATGGTATGGGATATAGCAGGACAACCTCAATTCTATATGTTACACAGACCATATTTTAACGGTGCTGATGGAATGATGTTAGTTTATGATATCACGCGTTCCAGCTCATTCAGTAACATAAACAATTGGTATTCTACTGCAATTAAATATGGACTTTCAGGAATTCCTCGCATTTTGATCGGTAATAAAATAGATTTGAAAGATGAAAAAAAGATTATATTACCTATGGCTGAACATTTAAGTGAAAAAATTAATGCGCCATTTTTTGAAACCTCCGCATTGACAGGGGAAAATGTTCCATTAATCTTTCAAAAAATTGCGGAACTTACCCTACTTTCAAAATTAGAAGAATAAAAAAAATATTTTTTCACATTCTACTTTTATGTTATCATTAGTAAAATCCTTTCTTTATGAATTTTTATTCTTGACACAAAGGTATTAAAATCAAAATGACTTCAAATACCTCATAAATTTAGGATGTGATTTTATGACTAAAGTGGCAGCAAGAATCGAAATTAATGCTCCACCATATAAAATTTATGAGGCTTTAACTGATCAATCTCTTAATTCGAAATGGAATGCCACCGTTCAAGAAATTACGGAACTTGGACCAGATAAGAGAGCTGTAAAATCAAAAACTGGAGATTATACATTTACAGTTATAGAGCGAAAAGAAAATGAAAGTTTTACATGCACGGCAGAAAGCGAACATTTTAACCCATTTGGTTATTCTCTGAAAGCTAAGGGGGATATAACAGAAGTTTCTTCATGGATTGATTATAAAATAGTAGAACATGAAAAAATACTTGAGAGGGGAATTAAATTAATATTAGGTGGATTGAAAAATTTTGTAGAATATCTCAAGGATGGTGGAGATCCAGACGAATATGACGCAAAACAAATATTAGCAAAACCGTAATTAAATTTTTTTTCATTCTAAAAAATCATGTGATTTAAATAGATAATATTGTAAATTTCAATAACAACTTTGATCACTATTTACCTCTTTTCAACAGAGAGAATAGAGAGGAGATATTATTCCATTGATTTCATCTACTTTCTTTATAATCCTACTTCTCCTTAATTCTCTCTAAAACTATTACTAAGCCATTAAAAAGTTGTAATTATAAAAAAGAAAACTTTAAGGAGATTTAATAAATAGCAAGCTACTAAATTTTAAAAGAGATTAGAGTTTATTTATCCAAAATACGATTTTTTCTTTAACAGATTCTTTGATATCATCTGTGACAGTTTCTAGACCATTCAATTTTTTTACGAATTGCGCAATTTCATAAAGAATTCTATGACCTCCTTTAAAGATGAATATATCTTCTTTGATATTTTCAAGAATTTCGATTAGTGACTCAGGATCCTCAATTCCATCTACTTCATCTTTTAAAGTATTAAAATCATCTATGATTGATTGTTTTTTATCAGTTGCAGATACATCTCGTTCGACTTCTTCACTTTCAATTTCTCTGGAGTGAAATGAAATATCTGATCTTTGTATTAAAGACCTAATTAAATCAAGCTCGGTTTCAAGGATTTTTTGATTTTCAATTACATTATTTAACTGTGGTGCTAACGATTTTATATCGATTGTTGCTTTACTTAGCTCATCAATTTTATCTGTTAGCATATTAATTTTTAGGTTTGTTTGACCCATTTTAGTGATTATATCAAGACCGAATTTTTCGAGGATCGATGCGAATTTATCAATTTTTTCTAAATTATTTTTATCTGCCATTAATTTTCCTCTTATTACTAAGTATTTGAAGAGATAACTTTTGTTAGAAAGAAATGATCTTTATAAGAGTTAATTTGCATATAAAATTATTATTTTATTAATATAATGCTCGTATAAAAAACTTCTTAAGTAAAAAAAATTAACATGAATTCATTAGTAATGAAATAAAATTCATTTGAAATTATCATAATATGTTCTTAGATTCTTAATAATAAATTAGTATGGGATTATAATTCTATTATACGTAAATATATTAACAAAAGATGGGAAAAGCCTTATCTTCAGAAACTATGGTGATGTTGATATCGACAGAGATTTATTAGCAGGATTTTTAAGTGCCTTTTCTGGGTTTATGAAGGAGATCAGCCAAAGTGACATAAAAAGCACACAAACTGAGGATTTCAAGTATTATTATACAATAATCGATAGAATAATCATTGTAGTTTGCACTGATTTAGAAGATGATGATGCTACTATCAATTCGAAAATATTGAGTATAAGAACCAAATTTATAGATAAATATGGTAAAGTTCTTGAGAATGGTAAGTGGGGAGGAAATCGTAGTGTTTTTAATGAATTCGAAAAAGAATTAGATAATATTATTTTAGGTGCCATTAAAGTATCGATTATAGGTTTTGGTGGTGTTGGGAAGACTACCTTAACTAAATTAATCTGTGGGAAAGATGTAGATCTTGAATATGTTCCAACCATTACTGCAGATATTGCCTCTTATGAAGGTGATGAGTTTGAGAGATCCATAACTTTATGGGATTTTGCAGGACAGGCTCAATTCAGATCATTATGGAAAAGTCTTCTACAAGGAACTGATATTACACTACTGGTTACAGATTCAACATTTGAAAATATTAATAATTCAAAAGAAATAATTCATGATATATTAGATAAATATTATGAAGATAAATTTGTAATAGGGATTGCAAATAAACAAGATTTGGCAAATAGGTTAACACCAGAATTTTGTGAAAGAATCTTATCCAGCGAAAAACGTGTTATTAAAACTTATGGAATGATTGCTATTGAGCCTATGTATCGAGAAAAAATATTGGCAATCTTAAAAGAAGCAATAAAAGAAATCTCTTAAATTTTTAATATATGATAACTAGATTTTAATCTATTTTGGGTGTACAATCTGATTGATTTTGAAATTGAAGATATTGAATTGGAACAGTTAGAAGAAGGAATAAAAATCCTTAAATTACCAGAATTAACAGAGGAAGAAAAAAGTATTATTGATCCCATTGTAGCTCCTACATCAGGTTTGAGAATTCAACTTCTTGATATTGATAAAAAGGATGATAAAGAAAAATATATCTTAACGAATAGAAAGTTTTTCCTATTTCTAAGAGTTTTCAAGGCAATTAGCCAAAAATTTAAAGAAATGAAAAATAGTCAAAATTTAAAGATTCTAATAGTTACTGATAACCGGCCAAGTAAAGAAATTTTACTGAATTATTGTTCTCAAATTTTTGCTTATGATGGATATGATGTCTATTATCAAATAGATGAAGAGGGAAAATCAAGAGTCTCCGCACCATATGGGGCAGCATCAGTAGCATTATATGATGATATTAACCTTATTATTGTTTTAACAGCCAGTCATAATGAATTATCTTGGAATGGTATTAAAGTTTATATTGATTACCCTATACCGCTATCGGGTGATTTGTTTAAAGAAATATCTAAAAAAGCATTGCAGTTTAAAGAAATTCATCTAAAACCTGTGAAACCAATTTTAACTGATGCTGAAAAGAAAAATAATGAGTATACAAAGCATTTATTATCAAAAGTATTGGAAATCAAGAGTTTACAGGGCAAAAATATAGTTATTTGGCCATATTTAGGAAAGGCAAGAGGTATTGTTAATTTATTTAAAGAATATGGAGCAAATGTAATTCTAATAGAGGAGGAAATCAATCCTCCAAATCCTATAAAAATTATTCGAGAAGAAAAATTGCAAACTGTTATGACACAAGCTAAATCGAACATAGCACTATTGCTAGATGCGGATAGGGATCGAATTGCCTTGTATGCTAGACAAGATGGAGAATATTTCACATATATCCCTAATGAAATCTATTCTGCAATGCATAATATATTAGCAAAGGAATTTAATAAAAAAATTATAAATGTAAGAACAATTCCGACTGATTTGAGAAGCGATCATACAAGTTTCTTAAACATTTTAACAGGGGTTGGCTATAAGCATTTAGGAGTGATTATGTATTTTCTTCTTGGAATTGAAGTTGACCAATCAAAAGTAGACACAGCAATTCTATATTTTGAAGATGAGAATAGAAATTTAATCAAGATTAATCATGCTGCCCCTCTTAGACGCCAAATAATTAAATTAATGGAAATTCAACATATTGAGAAGGAATCTTTTTTAATAGTTTATTGGGAAGAGAGTGGAGGTCATACACTCAATATTTTGGATGTTTCAAAAAATCTAAAAACAGGGGAATATGAGTTTACTACTAATTTTGCTATTATCGCTGATAAATATCCTGTTCCTGCTTTAGTATTAATAACAGAACTCATATGTAGGGGATATATCATTTCTAAATCAATTGACTGGTCAATAAAAGGAATAAACCGTACCATTCCTGCTGTTGATGAAGAGAAAATCAGAATTATGAAGAATTTTGAAAAATATGATGGAAAAAAGATTTCAATTGGTGAGAAAGACTATGAAGTCCAAGCATTATCAGATAATAACAATATGATTGATATTTATCAATTAAAAAGTAGAGATTCTACACTTTATTTCAGACCAAGTGGAACAGGTCCAGATGTTAGATTTTATATTTTTGGTAAAGTTGAAAATTATTTAGAAGAAATACATAATGTAATGGAATTTATAGATAGTAATTTCAAATAGTTATCATTGCTTAAAAAAAATAATTATTGCAACTAAGCACTGGTTAATAAACCATTAATCATTTTAGATAAGAACAAAAAAAGAAAATAAAAACAATAGGGACAGGAGTAAATCAAAAAATGGGTGTAATACTAAAACTTGCTTTCCGTAATATGAAAAGAAGAAAGGTTCGCTATATTCTTACAACAATTACACTTGTTATTAGCGTAGCTTTGTTTGGCGGAGTTTCAATCGTATCTGATTCATTCAATGTAATGATGTTAGATACTATAGATGAGCAGTTAGGTACTGCAGATGTTTTAATTAGATCTGCTAATAGTACTGATGGTTGGTTTGAACCTGATGAAATAAAAAGTGAAATAGAGGATATAAGACATGTTGAATCAATAGCTTACCGGATTTCAGGTTTCAATGTTTATATTAGTGCGACTGATAGTGGAAACCAAGTAGATAATAGCACAAGAACAGGGATATA
>CAZBNW010000100.1:0-3800 GCA_964493385.1 uncultured archaeon
TGTTAATTTCTTTAATCCTCATATAATATGAAATTAAATAAAAAATAAAAAAAAAGAGAGATTTTTAGGATTTTCGTTTTCTTACGAAATATGTTGCAACAATTGCTGCGAGAGCTACACCTTCTATAATACAAATAATCAATAAGACTAAACTCAGATCTATTGCCAGTCCTCCAGCACTAGTGCAAACATTCCCCTCAAAAATATTTCCTGTACTTCCCGTTTCATTATAACAGTCACCATTACCTAGAAATACATTATTTGCAACTATGTTGTTATCACTGTTGTCTAAAAATGTTCCATTCTTATTGTTATTCGCTGTATTAGAAATAACACTATTTTCATTACTTGAAAGTAGATGAATTCCATTTATCTCATTATTGTTAGCTGTATTTCCCGTTATTGCGTTATTATCACTTAAGGATAAGTAAATTCCATGTTCTTTGTTGTAGTGTGCTTTATTATTCATTATTAGATTATAATCACTAGTATCATACAAATAGATTCCACTTAAATTATTGTACTGAACAAGATTAGATTTTACAATGTTCCAGCGACTAATAAAATATACCATAATACCATGCCATCCATTATGATGAGCATTATTATTATCAATTACGCTTTCAATTGTAATAAATAGGTATATACCGTTTCCTTGATTCTCATAAATTGTGTTATCAATACAAGTTATATTATTTCCACTATTAAAATAGATTCCATGTCCAGTATTATTATAACCAGAATTTTTGTAAACTGTTGAGTCACCACATAAAAACATATAAATTCCTTCCCCTCCATTATGATTCACCTTATTTTGAGCAATTTCGTTATTAACACTACCTGCAATATAAATACCCTCATCGTAATTAGAATTCGCGGTGTTTTGAGATATTTTATTATAATGAGAATTATCTATATAAATACCGTCATCGTTGTTAGAATTTGCGGTGTTTTTAGATACTGTATTTAAATTACTACTAGATGTCAAATATATTCCGTCAAAATCGTTATCGTTTGCTGCATTTGATAATATGTTATTTCGATTTCCACTACTTATACTAATTCCATATTCTGTATTATTAATTACTTCATTATTAGAAATAGTAGTATCGTTACACGAATCAATCCTAATCCCGCTTAGAGCATTACGATTGGCTGTATTACTTAATATGTCATTGTCATTACTGCCTGAAACCAATAAAATTCCATCCCAATTCTGATTATCGTTAAATATATTATTGGAAATGGTGTTAGAAGTACTCCCATCAAGATATATTCCAATATCTATATTTTCTGATATATTATTATTTGAAATGGGATTAAAATGAGAATCTAATAAGGTCATCCCAGCAGTATTATCGTAAATATGATTTCCTCTAAGTTCCGTTTTATTTACATAATCCATTTCAAATCCTATATAATTATCATACGCAAAACTGTCCTCGATTAATCCATTCGTAACATTATTTAAATATAACCCAGAATCGAAAACGCCGCAATTTCTAAAAATACAATTTCTAATAATAAAATACTCTCTTGAATTCAATATGCTTAAACAGTAGTCAAATCCACCTAAATTATCAAAAATATGATTTTCTATTACATAAGGACTCCCCGATGTACTTAATCCAGTACAAATTCCGATAGATTTTGCCCATGTCCAATTACCCGTTTTTGAGGTGTTAGTAGTTGCGAGTGCATCAATTTCAATATCGCTAAAAGTACCAGCAATTCTTAATGATTTAGTATCATAATCGTCATTAACTCCGATATCTTCACTTGAAACATGAAAATTGGTGCCTACGGTAAGTGCCATGATTGAACATGTTAAAAATATCGCTAATAAAATCGCAAGGTTTTGTTTTTTTTTACTTAACATTTATTCAACCCTTTTTTTAAAAAATTGGTATGTAATTGATAACCAATTAAATATTTAAATCTTATACAAGTCCCCTTTAATTTATTTAAATTTACATATCAATATTTTAATGAAAAAATCAGGAGTTTTTATATGAATTTTAAAAATTAAGCGAAAATATTCACAAAAGTTTTTCAAAGATATGTTATAGAAAAATTTATGCCATCTGATTTTGGTAAAAAGTTAGATTTTGAATCAGAGTTCTTTGACCTGTATCAGCTCTCAGAAAGTGCTTATGGAGCTATTGCTAAAGAAAATTCTGGCATGGGAGGAAACGCAGGATTTATTGATATTGGAGATTATTTGATAATTGTCGATACTACTGGAAATGTAAATGCTGCTGAAGATTTAATAAAAGCTGCTACTCAATATACTCAAAAAGAGCCTAATTTTATTGTTATAACTCATTATCACATGGATCATCTTATGGGAACCTCTTTATTTGATAGATCAACTCAAATAATGACATCTGATCGAACCCTAAAGAACATTCAGACAGATGGTAAGAAAAGAATTGATGAGTTTAGGAACATGGATCTAAAAGAGATGGAAGAATCTCTAAAGACTGAAAAAAATGAAGAGAAAAGAAAGGAAATTGAAAATGATCTTATATTTCTTAAAACTATTCGCTCTGACGATTTTTCTCTTCGAGAACCTAATCTTACTTTTAAAGAAGGATGTGTTATACATGGAAAAGAAAAGGCTGTCCACTTACGAACTTTTAAGAAGGCTCATACAGATGGGGACGTCATAGTATATATTCCGGATGAAAAAGTACTATTCGCAGGAGATCTTTTGTTTGCGAGAGTCGATCCTTGGTTAGGTTCTGGAGATCCTGAAGGATGGTCATCAATAAATGATGAATTGATGGCACTGGATTTTAAAGTTGTTGTTCCTGGACATGGAAAACTAGCGTCTAAAGAGGAATTCTCTTTAGAAAATAAATACATTAAAGAAATAATTGAATTAGTCAAAAAACGGATTGATAATGGAGAAGATCCAACTCAAATAAAAAGAGAGGATTTTTCTGAGGAGTTACAATCTTGGAAAAGCCCAATACTAGAGTGGAATCTTAACTTTCTTGCTGAATATTTAAAAAAAACCTAAAAAATTGTGTCTTATTTTTTTTTCTTAATTTTTGCATTAGATTTAAGAAGTTTATGTTCTCTTACAATTTTTTGATAATGATCACATTCTCGCCGTAAAACTTTTAACTCTTTTTTTAAATCTATTAATTCTTGATTAAGATTCTGTTTTTCATTAGTAACACCTAACATTTTGTCATTTAATTTCTTAACTTCGAGCTTTAGATTTGTAATTGTATCTAAATGAGACTCGTTATCCCTATTTGCTTTTAAAACTTGAAATTTTAATTTTTTATTAATCTCATTCAATTTTTCAATTTCTTGTGTAAAATTATCATTCTCAAGTTTAATTTTTTTAATTTCCGCTAATATTTTCTCGGCACCCTTTTCAATTACATCCGTATCAGTTAATTTTGCTTTTAAACTATTGATTCGTTCATCTTTCTGGTCTAATGCTAATTTTTGTACATTAGTTAATCTAGTTAATTCTCTATTTTTTGCCATTGACGTTGCGTTATATTCATTCAATTCTGCCATTTGTACACTCCAATCTTCTAATTTTGAATATAACTCAGTAACTTCATTTTTTAAGGCTTCAACGTTTCTTAAATGTTCTGATCTATCAGAAACTAACAAAGAGACTTTTTGTGCAAGATCATCAATTCTCCCCTTTTTTTCCCCTATATCTTGTTCAAGTTCCTGCCTTTCCTGCCAATAAGCATCAAGTTCCCCTTTTTCTAACAAATCGTAAGATTTAGTAAATAGTTCTTTAAACTTTTTTTCCTTTCTTTTAGGTA
>CAZBNW010000100.1:3900-9382 GCA_964493385.1 uncultured archaeon
CCAATAAAGTGTCTAGAGGAATGACCAGTGAAAAAACTTGCAACGCTAAGATCACGTTTAATTTGCATTTCGAGATAATTAGGACCCGTTCTTACGCTTTTATGTTCATCAAAAACAGTTGAAAGCATTGAGTCTGTAACACTTAATTCATCAATAATATTTTCTGGATATTCGGCATCTATAGATAACTCTGATTTTTTATCAAGATTAAGAATGACAATTCCTTTCAAGGTATATCTCTAAAAAGTAATTAATTTTCTAGTTCATAATGTACAAATATAATATTTGCTCTAATATTAATTAGTATTAACAAATATAATAGTTATACTGTAAACATTTGTAGTTTAAGTATAAATATGCGAAAATGTATCTACTGTTTTTATAACATCCATAGCTAAATAATTTTGCTTAAATGCTGAAGCAAAAAAAGCACGATCTTCCGGGTTGAAATAATTATATCCAAATTTTTTCCATTCCATACTAGATTGTAATGGGGCAAAAAGAGCTATTTGGTCTTTCACTAAATTCATCAATAATAAATTTCTTTCTTGCTTAGTATTATTTGATATCGTAGTTAATAATACATCTTCACTAAAAGTAACCCAAGAATCTTTAAATTGTATACAAAATCTTTTAATATCGAATTTATTCTTGACGATTAATCTTGCTAAAGCCATTATAGATACGTCATAAGTACTCATCTTATTTTGATGAAATAATGGGTTAGAAATGATTATACTTGGCACAGATTTTGATTCTTTCTGATTTTGAGGTGCATTATACTCTGGTAGCAGTCTTAGTTGATTTAATCCAAGAATATTTCGAACATCTTGAAGAGTTCCACCAGTGTCAAAGAATTGCTTATTTATAATATATTTGAGAAGTTTCTGCGCATGAGTTTCACCAAAATAAGGGTAATCCGTAGCAAAAAGGAGGCGTTCCGACCATGTTCGATTATCTATTCTTGCTTTATTACCTGAAATAAACCATTTTCGAAAACTTTCAAAGAAATTGCCCGCGCCTGCACCATGAAGCATTGAAAGATCTCCATATGTATTAGGTTGAACTATTGTATTATATACTTCATAATCATCAATATTTCCTTGAGCAAAATGAGCTATTATAACTTTAAAGTGAGGTAATAAATCAGGATAATTGGATTGAATTACATTTCTTGCAGATCTAATTAATTTCCCAATTTCTAGAATTGAACCCCTCCCTCTTGTATCAAAAATAACGGGCATAGAATAACTTGCAGCTTCTACAAGAACATTTATTACTTTTTCAGAAGTGATTTTGTCAATATATCCTTCCGATCGAGGATGTAATTTTAAACCCCGAAGCCCTAACGTTTCCCTTGCATATTTTACTTCATTTACAGCTTTTTGACCCTCCATTGGATCACAGCGACCATATCCAATTAATTTCATAGAAAAAGGAAATCTTGTTGTAAAACGCGAGACGTTTATATTACTTGCTCTATATAATGCCTCAGGGTGCTTACCCCGAAAAACATCTTGAAATGGAAAACACACACCTTGATCTATGAATGAATAAAATTTAGATTTTTCTTTTAAATCAGAATGCCTCTTTCCTAGCTTTTCAAGCTCGGTATAAAGCTTATCTGTAAAGGGAAAAGGAGTGAATGACCATGAAATTTTTGTGAATTTACCATCCATAGTAGTTGTAAAAGATTGTTCTCCAGTCTTTTCCCAGTCTGCTTTAATCCTTCCTTGAACATTGCCCCAAAAATCAAATGTTCCTGCTCCAGGAGCTAAAGGGTTCATCATTGTTGCCCCATCTACATCTTGACCTAAATGAGAATGAGCATCAATTACAAGTAAATGTTCTGCTCTTTTTTTTCCGTCTTGTTCTATAGTACAGGTTAGCATGAAAAGATCAATTATTGTTTTTGTTTAGAAATTAGTAATAATTACCTAATTAAAACTTAATTATTACTATATTATCATGTAAATTAAATCAAAATTAATTAAATTAAAGAAGAAAAGGTAAAAAAATTCTATTATACTTTGTATTTTTCGAATTTCCGAATCAAAGTGATCCTTTTTAAAATAAAAACCATTTTTTTTATAGAATGAACTTACCCGCAATCCTATTGATCTTGGTTTTATTTGCGATTTTGATGGCTTTTTTTTCCCAAGATAAGATCGATTATTTCCCTATTGCATTAATCATAGGAGCCATCGCAGTAGTTTCAATGCTCACGCTTTTTAATGTTGGAGAGGAAGAAATTCTTGGATTTATCAATTTTAACACGTTAATCTTCATATTTGCTATGCAGATAATCATCTATTTTGCGACTAATGATCGGGTTTTAGAATATATCGCGATCAAATCGATTCATATCACGAAAGGGAATAACCGGTTATTCTTCTATATAATTTGCCTGTTTACAGGCATTATGGTTGCCTTTATTGAGGATTTAACCCTCTCGTTGATGCTAATTCCACTGATCTACAGGACATGCCGAATTTTAGAGATACCTGCTGGTACATACATGATGGGGATGACTATTACTATAAACATCGGTGCAATACTCACACCTGTCTCAAGCTTAAAAAACTTGATTATCGCCAAGGAATTTGGGTGGGGTTTTGGTCAATATCTTGCCAATATGGGCATTTTGTTTATAATCACGTTAATATCCACCATTTTCTTGATAGATAGATTCATATTGAAAAAAGAAGAAAAACCAACTGAAAAAAACAAGAAAATATTATTATCAATGCTTGATCCGGGAATTGTAATTGAGAATAAAAAGTACTTTTTAATGACAATTATCATTGTTCTAACCACTTTCGCGTTCATGTTTTTAGGGTTCGAACCCGCCCTTGTCGCGATTATATCTGCAGCTATTCTTCTTCTTATTCACTCTAAGAAAATTAAATTCTCGGATCTTAAGAACGATATCTCATGGAGAATCATCATTATATTTGCAATTTTGTTCATTCTTTCGAATTCTTTATCATATTTCGAGTTTTCAAAGTTAATATCCACAGGTTTGGTAAACTTGATAAATTATAACATTTATCTCGCCGTGCTGGTAACATTAAGCATCTCTTCTCTCTTGTCCGCATTTCTAGCGGGGACACCCGTAACCATCATCCTACTCCCGATTTTTTCGGCACTCATAGGAGAAGGCTTCTTTCTCTTTCCTAACCCGATTATCATTGCTTTTATAGGTGGTGTTAATATGGCAGGTAATTTTTTACCGCAAGGTTCTGCATGTGATCTTCTCACCCTCTCATTGGCAAAAAAATACAAAGTGGTGAATTTGGATTATAAACGCTTACTAAAAAATGGCGCACTTTTCGCAACGATTCATTTCTTAACTATATTGGGATATACAATGGTTTACACTTTAATTTTAAGTTAAGAGATTTAAAAGTAAAATTATTTTTTTTAATTTTTTTTTAAAACTCAGACTAATACCTTAACTTATTCCAAATTTCTCTCTTTTTACATAACGATTTTTACCATCGATGATGAACAGATGGTTTGATCATTTTTTCATAAATTTCTTGAATTTCATCCATTTGCGAATTTGTTAAAGCTGGAAGTTCTGAAGCTGAGACATTTGAAATAACATGGTCCAATTTACTTGCTCCTGGAATTATACAAGATATAGCATCAAACATTAAAATCCATCGTAAAGCATAAGGAGCTAAATTATCGGGATTCCCAAATACATTTTTTAATTTTTCAACGGCTTTTAATCCTTCTAGATAATCAACCCCAGCGAATGTTTCTCCACGATCAAATGCTTCTCCATTTCGATTAAAAAATCGATGATCACCTCCACCGAACGTAGTGTCTTTTGTAAATTTTCCTGTAAGTAATCCACTTGCAAGAGGGACTCTTACAATAATACCAACGTTTTTCTTTTTAACCTCATTAAATAATAATTCAAGGGGACGTTGTCGGAATATATTAAATATTACTTGAATAGCTGATACGTTTGGATATTCGAGAGCTTTAAGGCCTTCTTCTATTCTTTCAACGCTAACACCATAATGTTTTATTTTATTGTCGGCAACCAAATCATCTAGAATTGAAAATACCCCAGGTTTGTAATAAACATCTGTTGGTGGACAATGAAGTTGAATAAGATCTATTAAATCAATATTCATATTTTGAAGACTATCTGAAACAAATTTCTTGATATTTTCTTCATTGTATCCTTCTGTGGTGTGGGGATTTAGCCTTCTTCCACATTTTGTAGCAATTGTAATCTCTTTATCAATTAATTTTCTAAACTGGCCACAAGTTTTTTCACTTAACCCATTTCTATAAACATCAGCAGTATCAAAAAAATTTATATCATGCTCAACAGCGGTTTTTAATGTAGAATTTGCAACTTCTTCACTAAATTCATCCCCCCAAGTACCTCCTAATTGCCATGTACCAAGAGAAATTTCAGACACATTTATTCCTGACTTACCTAATTTTCTATATTGCATAATAAATCACTATTCATATTCATTATTTAATATATTTTTTAATCCTTCTCATTTTCTTTTCTTTATAATATTCTTTGAAAATGATATTTCTAGCAAATATGGATTAAAAGGTACAAACTTTTATTTTAACGAGAAAATTCCTATCAATTAAATATGAATTCATTATCAGAAAAAGAAAAAATGTTAGCGGGTCAATTATATAATGCAGGAGATCCACAACTAACTAAAGAGCGCAATCATGCTCATATTTTATGTCAACAATATAATCAATTAAATTTTTTAGATTATAGTGGAAGAAAACGAATATTAACAGAATTACTTGCATCTTTTAAGGAACCCTTAACGATTGAACCACCATTTTATTGCGATTATGGAAAAAATATACAATTAGGAAAAAATGTGTATATGAATACTAATTGTGTTATTTTGGATGTAAATACAGTGAAAATTGGAGATTATACGAAATTCGGACCTTATGTACAATTATACAGCGCAACTCATCCATTAGATCCAGAATTACGTAAAACTGGATATGAATTAGGATTACCAATTACAATTGGTAATAATGTATGGATTGGAGGTGGAGTAATAATATGTCCAGGTATTTCAATAGGAGATGATTCCGTGATTGGAGCGGGTTCTATTGTTACTAAAAACATACCTACACGAGTATATGCCGCAGGTAATCCATGTAAAATAATAAAAAAACTATAATGTCATTTTTTTATTAAATATAGTCTAATTAGTAAATTGACAAAATTTGTATACTATACCTTACTAGGGTTAGAAGATTATCCATTAATTAAAGTGCGATTGTGAGAATATATAAAAGCCCTATACAAAAAAGTATATCTTTGAATTGTATTCTTTCTAGTTATTAATATTGTTTTAAGCATAATGAGTGTAAAAATATGGAAGCAAAAACTCAATATTAAGAATTTATTCTCTCATTTCTTTTGGAAGAGTTAAAATCCCTGTAAGTGGATTATTTAATGGATCCT
>CAZBNW010000101.1:0-9356 GCA_964493385.1 uncultured archaeon
GGGCACTAGCTTCACTTGTTTATAAAAAAGGACTGGAAAAAACACCGCCAAAAGCCAATTTATTTTTTAGACTGTGTTGTACTAGTCTTGGAACCTTCATATTCTCTTTAATTTTTGGAAATTATATTGTTCTAAAAAATTTAACTAATTTAGAATTAATTGCCTATTTAATAGCATGTCTAATATCAGGAGTGAGTGTAACCATTGGAGATTTACTTTATTATATGTCGTTAAAAAAGATAGATGCTTCACGTACTTATCCTCTCGTCCAACTCTCACTTATTTTTGTCATTTTCTTTTCTGTTATTTTATTTAGTGAAGAGATTACAATTTCAATTTTAGTAGGTGGTGGCTTAATACTTTCAAGTGTTTTTATATTAAGTTCTAAAGACAAATCTGAAAAAATTGATTTAAAAAGAAGTTTAAAAGAAAGAATTTCGGAAGATTTAATTATAGGCGTATTATTAGCAATTGGTACAGCATTCTTTTGGGCTCTTGCGTATGTCTCATTTAACCAAGCCAGAATTTTAACTGGAGATGTTTTTATATCTAATTTTATTAGGGTAGGTTTTGGGATGATCACGATAGCAATATTAGGAATATTTCAACGTGATTATTATGCAGGATTTAAAAAGGAAAATAGGATAAACTTAAAATATTTTATATATATTGGAATAGCGGGGATCTTATCCTTAGGTTTTGCAGATGCTATATATATTAAAGCCGCAGAAATTAATGAATTAGGATTGACTTCCATACTTGCAGCAAATACTCCAATGGTCCAACAGATTTTATCAATTCTAATTTTAAAAGAAAAATTTCGTAAAAGGTTTTTAATTGCTGTGTTATTGATTATTATAGGCAATTTTATTCTTATAATATTCAAGTAAAATATAGAAATTTGCTCTCAAAATAGCAAGAAATTTAATAAATATATTAAATACTTAGCAGGGAATAAAAGATAAATAGAAATATGGGCATGTATTAATATAATTTATATATAATAAAAATTATAATTTTTTAAAACAAAAGCCATAATGATTGAACTACTCAACCAAAAAAAAGTTCGTGCTGACGATTATCTTTCTGTATTAATTGTTATCAGTTATTTGGTATATGCCATGTTTTTTCATTTAGGAGCAATATTATGTTTAGCTGTTTACCCCTTTGTAGCTTTAGCTATATTTGGTTTTTTGAAGATTATTAATGGTTTAAGAAGAAAAAGTAATTATGGTATTGGAAATGTTAATAAGATTTTATTTGGAATTATTTACATTATAATTTCATTAATTTGGTTAAATTTTTTATTATTCCAATTCTATGTGCCATCTCAAATTATAATCTCTCTGATTGCTCTTCCTATAATGATTGCTGGTTTTGCTGGTATTATAAAAGGAGCAATTATAGATGACTATTCGATAAAACATCGATTAATGAATATTTTTGTTGGTATAATCACATTAATAATTTGTTTGCTAGCTTTTTATTATTTAGTGAATAATTTTTTATTTAATATTGTTGTGCTCTCTCTCACACTATTACTCAATATTCTAAGTAGAGCAGCATTATACTTAAGTGAATATGGCTTATCTCTTTTGCATATAAAGAATTTTCTACTCTTCTTCTATATAATCTCTGATTATTTACTTTACGTAGGAAGAGATGGAAATGTTTTATTAGCCAAAATAGAATAAAATAATTATATTTCATTCATATTGGAAAAACCTAGTCTTGTTATAATTTTTTAAATTTGGATTATTGAAAATTATGAATGAAAAATAATAAAAATTATATCAAATCAAACTACTTAATTTCGTATCCCAAACTAAAAATTTTAATTAATCTAAAAAATGTACCAATTATGATGGATGTTCATTTTAATAAAGAGAAAGGTTCAAAGTTAAAATTATTTACTCCAGGACCAGTTCATGTTCCTGAAAGAGTTCTGAAAGAAATGGCAAAACCAAACGATACTCATCGATCTAAACCTTATTCAGAAATGCATCAAATGGCAACAGAAGGTCTTAAAAAGCTATTATATACTAAAAATGAATGTTTAATTTTTACTTCAAGTGCAACAGGGATTATGGAAGCATGCGTTAGAAATTTAGTAAAAAATGATGAAAAAGCATTATTTCTTTCTATTGGTGCTTTTGGAGATCGATGGTACGATATAGGAGTAACTAATGGAAAGAATTCTATTAAAGAGGGTGTTGAATGGGGCAATGCTATAACTCCTGAATTTGCTCAAAAAGCTTTGAGTAAGGCTAAATATGCTGTTGTCTTCATTCAAGCTAATGAAACATCTACCGGGGTGTATAATCCAATTAATGAAGTAGCTCCAATAATTAAAGATTCAGGAGCTTTATTGTGTGTGGACGCTACCTCTTCAATGGCAGGAGTGAAAGTGGAAGTTGATAAATTAGGTATTGATGTGTGCTTAGCTTCTGTTCAAAAATGTTTTGCATTACCTCCAGGACTTGCAGTTTGTTCTGTTTCAGAAGCAGCGTTCGAAAAAGCAAACCAGGTGAAAAATAGGGGTTTATATTTCGATTTTATTCAACTTAAGAAAAGAAATACAAAACATCAAACCCCAACTACCCCTCCAATTCCACAGATAAGAGGGTTAGCAGCTCAGTTAGATTATATATTAAATGAAGAAGGTTTAGAAAAGAGATTTGAAAGACATGAACAACTTGGAAAATATACACGTGAGTGGGCAAAGAGTATGAATCTTGAGATGCTCCCGGAGAAAAGATACGAATCAAATACAGTTTCAACCATTAAGAATTCACTAGATCTTGATATTCCAAAAATGATTTCTATGCTTTTAGGAGAAGGTTATCGAATTGTTAACGGATATGGAAATCTTGTAAATATCACTTTTCGTATTGGACACATGGGAGAAATTCAACTTAAAGATCTCGAAAAAATGTTAAAAGTCCTTAGAGATATTATTGACAACTTGAAATAAGAATCATTCAATCAATTATTATTTTTTAATTTTATATCTTTTTTTTGAAAAGAATTTAAAATAATCAAACAAAAACTCTTTAAAGATTTGCAAACTAAAAGAAATATTCAATTTAAATAAAATTTGTCTACGTGATATGAATGAAAATATTAATTAGCGATAAACTTCAAGATGAAGGTATCAAAATATTTGAAGAAAATGGATTTGAAGTTATAAAAAAATTTACGATCACTAAAGAAGAACTGAAAGAGGAAATAGGAGATTATGATGGTATTGTAGTTCGTTCAAGAACAAAATTAACAGCTGATATATTAGAAAACGCCAAGAACTTAAAAGTAATTGGTAGAGCGGGAGTTGGTTTAGATAATATAGATAGAAAAAAAGCTGCTGAAATGAATATAGAGGTTCTAAATACTCCTGAAGCTCCTGCTGTTTCAGTTGCTGAATTTGCATTGGGATTAATGCTAACACTTGCAAGAAAAATATCCTATGCAGATCGTACAACCCACGAAGCTCAATGGAATAAAAATAAATGCTTAGGATATACTTTAAATGGAAAAAAACTTGGATTATTAGGTTTCGGAAATATAGCAAAACATTTGGCAAAAATCGCAATTACAATGGGAATGGATGTCGGAGTTTATTCTAGATTTAGTAAGGGTCAAGTAGCGATTGATGAGGCTAAAGAAATTGGATGTTCAATTTATCCCTCAGTTGAAGATTTATTGAGAGAAGCCCAAATTATTTCATTACATCTTCCATCTTCGCCCCAAACTGAAAATATCATTAATGAAGAGCGAATAAACTTAATGAGAAAAGATTCATTACTTATAAATACAGCGAGGGGTAATTTAATTGATGAAAAAGCTTTAGTAAAGGCTTTAATAAACAAGAATATTGCTGGTGCGGCCCTTGACGTTTATCGTGAAGAACCCTTAAAAGATCAAGAATTAATTAATTGGAATGAAAATCTCGTTCTCACGCCACATATAGCGAGTCAAAGTCTTGAAAATCAAACTGCTGCGGCTACTATGATTGCAGAAAAAATGTCAAATTTTCTAAAAAAATAGATAAATTTTTATTTTTTTTTAATTTCCTCCTAATTCGTGTAAAATCAACCCCGAGAGAACTTTGGGATCAAACCAAGTGCTTTTTGGGGACATTACTCCACCTTGATCCGCGATTAATTCTAAATCTCTAATATCTACTGGATATAAATTAACAAACAAATCATTTCCTTTCTCTGTGATGTATTTTTCCATTTCCTTTGGATCCTGTATACCTCCTACAAAGAAAAGATTTTCATCAGAACGAGGATCAGTAATGCCTAAAATGGATTCTAAAACTCTATCTTGAAGAATGGCAACATCTAAGCTATCTCGTTTAGTTTTGAATTTTATATTTTTAGTTGTTAGTTTATACCATTTACCCTTTAAACAAATCGTTATATCATTTTTCTTCTCTGGATTAAATGCCGCCTCCATAGAAACGATTTCAAAATTTTCTTTTAATCTTTTTAAAAATTCATTCTCTGAGATGAGTAATTTTTTAATAACACGATTATATGGTAAAATACGAATTTGGTCATCAGATGCTACATAAGAAAGTAAGTATTGCCAAGGAGCCTTCGATTCTTTATCTACATCATATTTTTTCAATTGCATTTTTCGGTATTCTGCAGCACTTGCAGCCCTGTGGTGTCCATCAGCAATGTAAACTTTTTCATTCCTAAATAACTTCTCTAATTTTTTCATTACTATCGGATCAGTTTCTTGCCATAACAAATGCTTGTATCCAAATTTCTTAAATTCAAATTTTGGCTTTTTCCCTTTGATTTGCTCAATTAAAGTATTAATCTTTTTATTTGCTTGAAATACTGTCCAAACCAAACCCGCGGCGACGTTTGATGCCACAATATGGTTCGTCCGATCTTTAAGCGGCTTTTCTCGAGTATGCTCATGCTTTACTATATTCCCATCTTCATAATCTTGAAGTGCAATCCCAATTATTAATCCCTGATGACTAAATTGATCAGATTCCTGCCGATATAAAAATATACTCGGAGTTTCTTCATGCTTGATAATTTTTTTCTGTTTAAAATCGCTGTATGCTTTAGCAGCATTTTGGTAAATTTCATCACCCACTCCATCGGGCAAAATAAGATGTATTAATGAATTAGGATTTTTCTTTAACTCTTGCTCTTCCTCTGTACCAATAATATCATATGGATTAGTACAGAATTCTTCAGGATTAATAGGAGTATATGGCTTCAGCGGAGATATCAATACCATAATATTAATTAAAAGCTTTAAGGATATTTATTAATTTCCATAAAAATAGGCACTAGCAATAAAGGGTTTCATACTTTATAGCCTTCAATTTGCAATAAATTCTTTTTTAGTTCAGTTTCCCAAGATTCTCCAGTTATCCCACTAAAACCACCGATTTTTCCATCTTTTCTTATAACACGATGACATGGTATAATTAATGGAAAGGGATTACTCCTTAAAACATTACCAACTGCTCGATATGCTTTTGAACCAATCATATCCCCAATTTCTGAATATGTTAAAATCTCTCCTCGTTTAAGCTTCATAACATATTTGATCACATCTCGAGAAAAAGATGTGGTAAATTTTTCGTTTAAACCCAATTCAACATTGTATTCATTGATTTTCTCAATTAAATCTATATCTTTGCCCATAAAATAGTCTTTAAATAGATTTATTAAACCATTAATTTTGCTCTGTTTAATAGAATTTTGTTTAACTTCTAATTCAAGATTTTTATTTCCTATATAATTATTTACATCAATTTCCCTTTTGAAAAACTTAATCTCATTCAAAATTAATTTTCTATAATGATTTAAATAATTATACGATACCAGAATTACAACATTTAGTTGATCTGGTTTAAAATAAACGGCAGAAAGGATGCTTCACCTCATATTATCTAATAAAAGAAATTTCTAAGAATTATTATAGCTATTTATTTCGAAAATTATTTAAAACTAATCTCTCTTAATAGTTATAAGTTTTGTTTAAAAAAATTAATATATCTTTTATTTATATAAATATCACAAGATATCTATTTTAAATTAAATTTTGGAGTAAATTAACAGTGCCTAAAGATTTAAGAAAAAAATTAGATAGTATTGAATCCAGTGAAAAAGAGATTGCTACTATGAAAGCAAAAACCGATAAATTAGCAGCATTAGTAGAACGGCAAAAACGTATAATCAGTGAACAAGAGGGGATCATTGAAGAACAAAAAGGAAAGCTTTCAAGAATGACGGATATTCCTGAAGATATACTTGAATTGAAAGAATTAATCGGTGCTCAGAGACAAATCCTAAATGAAAAAGAACTTGAATTAGAATATGCAAAAGGTGAAGTTGCTCAATCTCAAAAAGAATTAGAATTAGTAAAAAAGCAAATTGTACCTACGCAAAGCAAATTAGAAGAAGCTTATGAAACAATGGGAAATTTGAGAACAGAATTGGCTGAAAAAAATTCAGAATTAATCTTAAAAAAAGAAGCAATAAAGAACTTAGAAACTAAAATAAGAGAATTAGAAGCGTTTACCGATAAATTCAAAGAAGAACAAGTTAAATTGATAGAACAAATGGAAGAAAAACATATAAAAGAGACACAAGAATTAAAAACAGAAATTGGGAAGCTTGATGCCTTTTTAATGGATAGTAAGCTAATCTCTACTGAAAAATCTTCGGAAGCCAAAGATATAACTTCCCGATTTGAAAGCATGAGAACAAAATATGATGAATTAGTTAATAAAGTAGGAGAATTAGGTGATAAAAACAGGGAAGCAAATGAAGAAATTGAGCGTCTAAGTAAAAGCCTTAATGAAATAACAACTCTCCAAAAAGAGAATATAGATAAAATACATTATTATGATAAATTAAGACCTGTAATGGAAAAAGAACCACTTTTTAAAACTTTCTTAATTGTAGAAGAAGTGGGAGGAATTACATTGGAAGATCTTAAAAATGCCCTTGGTACTCCTATTGTTATGGTAAAAAAGAATGTTCAGCAATTAGAAGGAATTGGACTTATTGAAACTGATGATAGAGGGAAAATTATTGTTAAAAGACAAGAATTAATCTAAATTTTCCATATTATATATTTAAATATTGAATATCTAATTTTTTAGTTAAAGGAGCCCTATAAAATTTAACAAAAAATTAAGTATAAAATAAATTACTTTAAATTTTTGCCAACTGTTGGTATAAGTCTGGTAATACCTCTTTATATGTCTCATCTGGAATTTTTTCAAGTATTTCAGCTGCAATCGTCTTTAAAATTTCCCGATATTTACCAGGCTTTTCATCTCGTCGGAGTAAAAGGGCAACAACATAGTTTTCTACTGAGATGAAATCTTGTCCTACCCCAGAGAAAAAAGACACAACTTTATTGTTCTTCAAGGAGATCGACGCAAATCCTGGTTTGAGAGATTGATAACGATGTGAACTATACACTTGAGTAAGCAGATTGCTTGTAATCTTCAAGGTGTTAGGGAAAAAACCTTCATTAATTGGTCCAATCTCGTTGTCCCATCTTATGACCAAAATTCCTACGGGCATGATTTTTTACCATTCAAATTATCTATTGTCTAACAATGACCTAAATCTATTTGTAGACTTTATTCAATAATAGTTATGTTATTATTTTAATATCTTACTTTTATTTATTTCTTTTTATTTTTATGTATATCTTATCTGACCATTAATACAAATCTAATCCCTAATATAATTTAGCCTAAGAAAAAATTTAAATTAAAATTATAACTTTGATTTATTGTCACCCTTAAAAGCTTAGAACATTTATTATTAAAAAAGATACCGATTAGATTTATATATTGGAGAGGTTACCGAGTTTGGTCAAATTGACTGAGGTAAAAAAGGTCTTTAAATGTTCTTCAAGGGTCAAGACTATAGGTGCTGGACTTAAGATCCAGATACCACAGCAATAGCTTTGGTAGGATAATGGCAAAGGCCTTCGTGAGTTCGAATCCTGCTCAACCGCATCGGTGGCAGCAGAAAGTCTCACCCTCTCCATACTTTCTCTTACTTTTCTTTCATATAATTATAATTTTTGGTTTAAAATTTGTGATCCTTTCTTAAATTAGTAATAACTGGAAGGAATAAAAAATACTTACTTTATAAACTTCTTGTTTAAGAGATGACTGAATATTATATGTAGCGTATACATACCGTAAGATTTTTTCTTTTTTTCTTTTTTTTATTTTTATTTTTAATTTTTTCTATTTTTCTTTTAATTTTTTCTTTAGAAATGCGCCTCGTTTTAGGCCTTCGTTTTAAAGCTACGGGAAGGACCGCCTTCGTGGGTTCGAATTAAGTAAGAAAATCTCTTGCCTACTACAGTCCCCCTCCCTCCACACCTTAACCATTTCTTTTAGTATCATCTTTATTTAGATATAAAATTAGCTTGAACCAATTTTGTTATAAAATTCTTAAATATTAGGATTTTAAAAAAAATAAAAAATTGAATTAAGTATTCAGAAGTAAGTCAAATTCAGCCTTCCATTTCCTTTTTTAATTTCATTACTAACGGTATCATTTTTGTAGCATCCATCGCTGGAGTTGTTTTCATAACCTTAATATAACCTGGTTTAGCAAGTCTCCAAATCAGTGAACCTTTTGCCAACTGTTCCTCATTGTCGGCTTCTTCTATAGTAATCCCCCAATAATCCGATGTGCTAATATAAAAACCTATTTGATTAACTCCTTCGACAGGATAAAGTTTTTTGCTCATAAGCTTCTGTGCAATTTCGGCCAAATCTGAGGGATCAAAATCTTGATTTAATTCCCAATATGATATAAAAAGCATTTTATTTACCACCTTAAATTTATTAAGTTTGAATTTGCATATATAGACTTTCATCTATACAGTATTATTCAATAATTCATATTATGTATTTAATAATTTCCAACTTTTTGAGATTCATCGAGCAAAATTATAAATAAAAACCGTACTATTCAATATACATAGAAATCACAGTGATAGGTAAAGATTCCTATTTCAGATTATCTTTCTTTAGCATTATCAATTGAATATATCGTTATAACTCACAGGGAATCGAGAGAGATTATTTACTACAAAACAGCTGGTGATTTTGATCCGGATTTTCTTGATATGTTTCGTAGTTCAGTTCAATATGAGGTCTTAGATTTACCTTCAGAAGAAGGTGGAATTGAACAAGCTACTCTTGAAGGTAAGTATTTAATAACGCGAGCCGGAAAATTAGTTTGGATTACATTAATACTCAAGCATAAACCTATTCGATTTGCAAGAGACGTGTTAAGATTTTTCAGTAAATTGTTTGAAAATCAATATGAAAAGGA
>CAZBNW010000102.1:0-3201 GCA_964493385.1 uncultured archaeon
GACCAGTTAATTCTTCTTTAAACTCATGAAGTCCAAATCCATTATGGATGCATTGGAGGGTAATTCCTCCTAATTCTTTATCCCTTTCTATTATTAAGACATCTAATTCAGCTTTTTTAACAATAATAGCAGCAGCTAAACCCGCAGATCCTCCACCTATTACGGCAACATCAACTTCATATTTCTTCATTCATTAGCACCTCTCAGAAGATCTTTTAAAATGAAATCTTTTGTTTTCCCGACTAAAATATTTGTATCTTCTCCCCTCTTCGTAATTTCTTCATAAGTCTTATTCAGTTCCCTTGAAAGGATCTCAATAACACGAGGACGGCAGAATCCACCCTGACATCTGCCCATTCCTGGACGACAGCGGAATTTAACTCCATCTATTGTATTAGCCCCTACAGGAGCATGAATCGCGTCAATTATTTCTTTTTCAGGAATGGTTTCACAACGACAAATAATTCTACCCCAAGCTGGATCTTCTTGTATTTTTTTGTCAAGTTCGTCTTTAGTGAAATCTTTAAATCTTTCTGGTTTGGGGCGTATAGGGTTATAATCCTCCTTTAGTTTTAATTCTATACCTAATAATTCAAGAAATTCAACTACTTTTTCAGCGATTGCAAATGTTGCTGTCAAACCAGGGGATAAAATCCCCGCAACATTGATAAAACCATATACATCCGTATTATCAATTATAAAATCATAAGTGTCGGGAACAGCTCTTAATCCAGCAAAATTTCTAATCGAGCTTCTTGCGGGAATATTTGGAACTAATTTCATCCCACCTTCTAAGATTTCTTTTAAACCTGCAGTTGTTGTTGCTATATCTTCACGATCAGTAATATTTTGTGCATTAGGGCCGATAAAAGTATTACCATGCAACGTAGGGCAAACTAATATTCCTTTTGAAACTTTAGTGGGGATAGGGAATAAAATCTTATTTAATTGAATGGCATTTCTATCAAAGAGTATATATTCGCCCTTTCTTGGCATAATACTGAAATAATCTAAACCTAACATTTTGGAGATTCTTGCAGCATAAAGACCTGCTGCATTAATAAGATTACTCCCTTGAAATTCACCTTGATATGTTCTTACAGTATAAGTATAATCCTGATGTTTGATTTTTATGACTTCATGATTTCTGAAAAACTTTACACCATTCATAGCAGCATTTTCAGCTAAAGCGAAGGTTAATTCATATGGACTAGCAAGCCCAGCGGAAGGAGCATGTAAAACTCCAACCACCTCATCATTTAGGTTTGGTTCCATTTGTTTTATTTTCTTCTTATCTAATATTACCTCCAGTCCAGGGATGCCGTCCTCAGTACCTTTTCTTCTATCATCTTCTAATTGCTCAATATGATTATCGTCTAATGCTACTACGAAGGAACCAATTCGTTTAAAAGGAAAATTTAATTCCGCTACTGCTTGCGTATACAATTTATTTCCTCTAATACATAAATGTCGCTTAATGTATTCTCTGGGTGAAGCATATCCTGCATGGATTACTCCAGAATTAGCTTTAGTAGTTCCAGAAGCAATTTCTGCCTCTTTTTCTAATAAACAAATTTTTAAATCATATTTTGAAAGCGTACGAGCTATACAACAACCAGTAACACCGCCTCCAATAATAATAACATCGTAAATCAATTACTCACTAACCTTTCATCTAATATTTTTGTTTAAATAACCTTAATAAATATTAAATTCTAATCTTAAAAAATATAAATACCTTTTAAATTTGTTAAAGAGAAAACAAATTCATTCAACAAATATGAAATTTGTTTTATCATTTCTCCGGTTTTTCAATTAATTCATTGCTGTTATTCTAAAAAATAAAAACCAAGAGAAACCAGATAAGATTAAACACAATCGCTAATATTATTAAAATCTTTGTCAAGGGGTTAAGTAACGTGTTCTTTAATGATTTCGTCATCTTTAATTTAAGTTCGCTTTCTATTAGATTTTCAATTGAGTCACTCCGAGGACCTAATTGCTCCTTCAGATGAATTGATCCTAAGAATCGTGGTTTTGATAAATTCTTAATAATATTATCTAAATTATTCGAAGAAAGTAGAGGGATTTTATTAATAGGTGGAACTTCTTTAAACTCTGCTTTAGCAGGAGATTCCTTATTATCAGTTTGTTTCATACTTTTTTCCTTTTAAAATTAAATAAATTTTCTTTTCAATATTAAAAAATCAAATTATTCTTAAATCTTTTTCGATTATAGATTAAAAATGATATAATTTGAATGTACAGGAGAAAAAATATTACTATAAAGATGTGTGAAATTTTTAGTTTGTTTCTTCTAATGAATCAATAATATGATGCTTAAAATCAGCAAAAACCTTAATATTAGTATTCCAATTCTTTAAAACATCTTCAGGATACACTTTAAAGAATTTTTTTGAAATATTTTTTAATTCTTTTAAAACTTTTTTAGCTTTAACTTCATTGGATGAATTTGCGACGAAAATGAAATGATTCTTCTTCACAATTGTGAAACGGATATTACTCAATTCAAAATTCGAAATACCCCCTTCTGAAAGTTTTTCTGCAAATATGTTTATAGCACTCATCAACGCTCCAAAAATTTGTGGATTTACTCTGGGATCAATTACTCGATTATATATGGTTAAGCCGTTTTCAGTTAAAATCCATATATCTCTTAAAACTTTTACCAAGGGATTTCCCAATTATAAAATCTTTTACTTATTAATAACATAAGATTGTATGTTTATTAAAATTACGATGTTATAGAAATAACATTAATTTCCAAAAGAATAAAATATAACTAAAGTTGTTTCTCAAAATATAATTAAGCTTCAATATTAAAATTTTAAATATGGAACCTCATTATAATAAAATCTCTGAAGAGTTATTAAAAAAGTTCAAAAAAATTGTCGGAAAAAAATTTTTTTTTAATAATTATGAAATTAGATATAGTTATGCATTCGGCTGTTCAATTTTTAATAAAGAGTGGATTCCAGATTTAATTTTAATTCCACAAAATACTAAACAAATTTCTGAAGTTTTAAAGTTAGCTAATGAGAATAAAATTCCAATAACTCCTCGAGGGAGCGGAACAAGTTTATCTTCTGGTTCATTAAGTCCTTATGGTGGAATAATTTTAGATTTAAGCCAAATGAAGGATATTCTTACAATAGATATTGAAAATAATTTTGTAGAAGT
>CAZBNW010000102.1:3301-8972 GCA_964493385.1 uncultured archaeon
ACATTAGGAGTCATTACAAAAATCGGTTTAAGAATTAGACCTTTGCCAAAAACTAGAAAACTAGGTATATTTATTTTTGAAAATGTTGATGATCTGCAAGATGCTGTGTTAGAGTTAAGACGAAGTGGGATTGTACCAAATTTATTAGAATTTATGGATAAGCTTATTTTAAAAGCAGTTACTGAATACCTAGGTGGTGAGTTCTTCGATTTTCCAAATGGTTATGTACTATTAGCTGAAGTTGATGGAAATTCTATAAGAGAGGTTGATGAAGCATTTACTATAATGTTTGATATTATAATCCAGAAAAATCCGATATTTAATAAAGTAGCAATGAATGAAGAGGAACGGGAAAGGTTGATCCTAGCAAGAAAAGCCAATCTTCCAGCTCTTTCTAGAGTTAGACCAAATACATGTGTTGAAGATTGTACAATTCGAATTTCAGAATTTTCAGAGGTTATTAAGAAAATTGAAAATATTCCTAAAAAAATTAATGCTAAAAATTTATTAGTAGCAATTATCTGCCATATGGAAGGAAATTTACATCCTACATTTTTATTTAATGAAAATGATGACCGAGATGTAAAAGATTTTGAAAAGGCAATAGATTATTTATATAAAGAAATAATAATACCAGCAGGAGGAACTTTGACCGGTGAACATGGGATTGGAAAGATTAAAACTCCATATCTTGAACTAGAACATGATTCTGATGTAATTAATTTGATGGCACAAATTAAAAAACTCTTTGATCCGAAAATGATCTTAAATCCTGGAATTGGAAAAGGAGATACTCGAGCTTTAATTACCAAAAATAAAAAGCGAACTTTAAAAAAGCAAACTGAGAGGTTATTAGAATTAAAATGCATGAGATGTGGATTTTGTATTTCATGTCCTTCAAGAATTAATTATATTTTAGAGACATATAGTCCTAGAGGGCGCTTAAGTCTTTTAAATGGGTTAGTTCATGGTGAATTGAAATTAACTGATTTAATAGTCAAAGTATTAAACACTTGTACTTTATGCGGGCTCTGTCAAACTAAATGTCCTGCTGGTGTTAATACAACTGAAATTTTTGAAAAAGCTAGAGAGATAATTCATAGAAAACCTAAAAAGCAATGAAATTAGATTACGGAAAGGAAGGTCTAGAGGTAAAATTTGATCCAACATGGAATGTTACTATTTTCCACCCTAAAGTACAAAAATCATTTGAGAATCCGATTGAAAAAATCAAAGAGTCGATTAAAAATCCAATTGGATCTTTGACTCTTAAAGAAATTATTAAAAAAAAAAAACATTTTGAAAACTATCTGTATTGTCGTAAACGATGCAACTCGACCAGTTCCTTCAAGTTTAATTCTTGAGGCTCTAATAGAAGAATTAGGGAATTATGGAATTAAAGATAATCAAATTAAGATCTTGATCGCTACAGGATTACATCGTGCTTCTCGCGATGAGGAACTAGAACGAATTCTTGGAAAAAATCTAAAAATGAGATTAAAAACAATTGATCATATTGCTACTGATAAGAAATCTTTAATCAACTTAGGAATAACAGTAGATAAAAATCCGATTTTTATAAACAAACATTATTGTGAAGCAGATTTAAAGATTTTAACGGGCTATGTTGAACCTCATTTTTTTTTTGGATTTTCAGGTGGTCGCAAATCAATAATTCCTGGAATTGCAGGTATAGAAACCATACAAGCCAATCATTCTGCTGAAAATATTGCGTCTCCATATTCCCGATTTGGAATTTATAAAGAAAATCCATTGCATAAAAATGCAATGGAAATAACTAAAAAGGTGGGTGCAGATTTTATAGTGAATGTTTGTATTAATGAACTACATGAAATTGTTGAAATAGCTGCTGGAGATATCGAGAAAGTTCATGAAAAATTGGTGGATTACCAATTAAAACATATCTTCAGGGAAATCAATGATCCCTACGATATAGTAATATGTGGAAATGGAGGATATCCCTTAGACCTTAATTTATATCAAGCTGTAAAGAGTATAGCTATTGGAGAAATGGCTGTAAAAGAAGGAGGAACAATAATTGCCGTAAATGAATGTGCTGATGGCATCGGAATAGGTCAAGATGAATTTAAAAATTTAATATTTTCTGGAATGGCACCGAAGGAAATTCATAAGAAGATCTTAAAAGAGGAAATCGTTGTACCTGATCAATGGGAAATACAGATTTTAGCTAGAATTCTTATGAAAGTTGACATCTTCGTGATATCTAGATTAAAAGTTAATGAAATAGGGAATATTGGTTTAAAATATGCTAAAACCGTTGAGGACGCTATTACAAACTGTTTAAAAAAATATGGAGGTGATACTTCAATACTAATTTTACCGAACGGCCCTCAAATACTCCCCTTATTGAAAGATCCTAATGAAAATGCCTAAAATCTCATCGTATAAAGTTTGTAGTAAATACATAAGATGAAAGTTTTGTGTTTATTTAATATTCATGATAATTAAATACGTGTTAATGTCACACATAAAAATGAGATGCAGAGAAGAATAGGATCGTAATATTGGTTTAGATATTAATACCTGATATTCTCTGCTTTCGATTTAAAAATTTATTTTTTTGTATATATTTTAATATGAAAATTTTGATTAATATTGTAGGTTTAAACCTTGGTTCCTATGTGAATCGTTAGGTACAAGAATATAAAATATTGTCAAGAATCCTTGACGATAGATTTAGCTCCAATATCTATAGATAGCAATAGGAGATAACTTAAAAGTAATAAGAAAATGAAGATCGGGAAGATTTGGTTATCATTTCCACCTATTAAATTTGCCAGCTATTCCTCAGTTATCTTAAATTCAATTTGTATTGTTTTAGGTATCGCTTATATATCAAATCCTAATTATTCAATATTATGGGATGTTTTTGGTGTTATTTTATTAATCTCAATTTTTGAAAATCTTTTACTTATTTTTATTTATTCAAACAAGAACAATGAAAAGAATAAATTCAGAACTAAAATGAATTTATTCAGTTATATTTATTTGATTTTTATCATTCTTGCTATGGTTTGCATGATGCTTGGCAATTTACTAATGTCTGTAACTTATTCTAATCAATTAATTGATAATTTAGGAGCCTATACGTTAATTTATTTTTTTTATTTTGGAGTTTTAACTATTGGAATAAGTTATGCTGTTTTTGGAATTAAAACCTATAAAAATTTAACATTAGTGCCTCAAACCCAAGATTTCGAGAGAAGATCTTCAAGAAGATTTTTAAAAATCAAAAATATCTTAAAAAAGGTTACCATAATCATCTCAAGGACCACCTTCATCATAGGAATTATATTTGGAATCGTTTCAATATTCGGATCTTTTGAAGTTGTAACTACAATAATCACAATAATTTCAGGTCAATTTGGTATATTTTTTTCAATAATATTTCTTGCAAATACAATTTTGCTTTTGAAATTAAAACATCGTAATTGGAAGTCTAAAAAATTTTATAGAACAACCACTATTGGTATCTTGGTATCTGGATTATTATTAGTCCCTTCATTTTTAACACAGCAAACCATTAATGATATTGAAAGAAACTTTTCAGGCACTTTCGGTCCAAATTGGCGAGAAAAAATACCTCCTGAAGTAAATAAATATTTCTTAGAAACCCCTTTTTCATTATCTAGTTACTTTTTAGGTGTACCACCGAAAGATTGTAAAATTGAAAGAAATACTTTATTCTATAATGATGAAGGAATTCAATTGTATTTTGATGCTTATATGCCTTTAAACAAGGGAGAAAGCCTCCCAGGAGAAAATTCGACAATCATTCGTATCCATGGAGGGGGATGGGTTTCTGGCGATGAAGGTATGATGAATATGATGCAGATGAATAAATATTTCGCAGCTCAGGGATATGCTGTCTTTGATATTCAATATGGTATTGCTGAGAATCCTTTATTTTCATTAGATCCGTTAACGCCTGATTATAAGAAAGGAGATTTTAATATAGATGACATAATGCGACATATTGGTATATTCACAAAATATCTTGCTAACAATACTGGAAATTATAGCGCAAACTTAGATTCTGTATTTGTAAGTGGAGGGTCGGCAGGGGGACATCTTACATGTGCTGTAGCTTTAGCTATAGCAAGTGGTGATTATAATGATATTTTTAGTGAAAATTTAACAGTAAAAGGATTAATTCCTTTCTACCCAGCAAATGGCCAAATGGGTTTTTTTGGAATTAGTGGAAGGGATGAGTTCAAAAACCCTGAAAAATTAATTGAAACTGATAGCCCACCTTGTTTAATCTTTCAAGGAACTCACGATATCCTGAATTACTTCAGTATATCTGAAAATATCAAAGACACATATTATGCTAAAGGTAATGAAAACTGTGCTATTTTATGGATGCCCCTTGGTGGTCATGCATCAGACTTCTATTTTACAAGCTATTATAACCAAATCTTTTTATACTATATGGAACGCTTCATGTATCTCTACCATTAATTTTTTCATTTATCTTGTACACTGAAAAAAACAGAAATTTTCATACATTTATAATTTATAAGTTCCCACAAAATGCCCATATTTCTTCCGTTTGTGAACAGATAACAAATTTGTATAGTTAAATATTTATATAATGAAGTAACTTAAATAGACATAGTCAATAAAAAATTATTTTACAAAATTATAAAAATTATAATTTAAAACAAATAATTTTAATTACACAACTGATCATTATGATCTAAGAACAACACATTCGTTGATCAATATCGCTATTGATTAATATTCTTGCAGTCGGAAAAAAATAATACAACAAAAAGTGAATAAGTATGAGCTATAAAGATAGACTACGTTCGACAAAAACCGGTTCAGAAGAAGAAGTTAGCTGTAGTTCAGATGCTCAATGTTGCAATAACCCCTGTATTGAATCTCGAGATGGAGATAATGTATGCCTGAATTGTGGTATGATTATTGGACGAAATCTTGTAGGAAATGAAAGAAGAGCGTACACAATAGAAGAAGTCAATAAACGGAGACGTACAGAACCTCGATGGAGAGAATTTGGACCCAGAACAATGCTTCCGAATACTAAAATTGACTCCAAAGGTCGTTTGATTAATGCACGCGGTAAAACTCTATTTTCAAGATTATCCAAGATTCAAAATTCATTAATTTCCAGTATAGAACGCAATTTCTGGGAGGCAAAGCCTAAATTAAAGATGCTTACTTCCAAAATGAATATTCCTGAATATATCAAAGAAACGGCATGGAAAATCTATAGTGTAGTAGCCAGAAAAAAGTTAACAATGGGAAGATCTATTGATGGATTTATAGCTGCCTCATTATATGCAGCAATTAGAGTACATGAATTTCCGAGACTACTTGAAGAAGTCTGTGAGGCATCGATGACACCAAGAAGGACTGTACACCGATCTTTGGGTATGGTTGTTAAAGAGGTTCTCCCAGAGCTAACTCTAAAATATAAACCAATTACGGCTGAACAATTGGTTTTTAGATTCGGTAATGATTTAGGTTTACCAATGGAAACTCAGAAAATAGCAATAAATATGCTTATAGAAGCTTCTAAAAATGGATTATTGCGAACAGGTAAAGATCCAAAGGGATTAGCCGCAAGTGTTATTTATATGGCAGCTAAAGCTGGAAATCATAG
>CAZBNW010000103.1:0-4995 GCA_964493385.1 uncultured archaeon
TCGGAATTAGGATGGTATGTTATTCCACTACTTGCTTTAGTATTATACATTTATGGTGTGGAAATTAAAAAAGCCAGAGAAACAAGAAATTGGAGCACAGTATTTGCCGGGTTAACTATATTAGGTTTGGATTTGATTAATGAAATATGGAATGGACTCGTTTTTGCCTTTACCAACTACTCCGCTTTTTGGACTACACCTGGAGCAAGTGCTTATATCATTTTGATTGGATGGAATATTGAAATTGCTTTTATGTTTTCTATTGCGGGTATTATTTTTGCTAAGTTTTTACCAGATGATAAAAATAAAAAATTACTTGGACTTCCTAATCGATGGGCTTATGCAATTGGTTTTGCTCTCTTTTGTGTAATTGTGGAAATATTTTTGAATTTGGGAAATTATTTAATATGGGCATATCCATGGTGGAATTGGTATAATCCAATTCTACTCTTCCTAATAGGATACTTTCATTTTTTTGTAGGTGCATTTTATGTATATGATTTACCAGATAGAAAATCAAAAACTAAAGTAGTTGGGATAATCTATGCTGTTGGTATTGTGCTTTTATGCATCTTTTTACCACTAGGTATCGCAGGTATAATCAGTTTTTAATATATTTAACTCTTATTTTTTTTATTTTAAATTAATCCATTTAATTAAACACATTTTTAATTAAATATCTAAATGTTTAATGTATTTTTTTACTTCAAGTGAAGGACCAGATTATCCAATATTTTATCCCTTTTTGATATCTCTCACCCTTTAATCTAAGATAGATAAGTATTTATATGTAAATTAATATAATTAATATTGAACTTATTTTTCAATTAATAAAATCTAAAAAAAAAATCTAAGAATAAGTAGTTGAGACCCCGATGGTCGCATCTATTGATCATACTGAACTTTTTGAAAAATCTAAAAAGTTTTTTGAAGATGGTGATATCCTTAATACTTTAGAAAACTATCAAAAAGCAATAGAACGCATTGATCGGTCTAAAATAAAAAATAAACCGGAGTATATTCAATTTCTGGAATCTATTCTAAATCATTGCAGAGAAAATAATTTACCCGAAGAAGAAGCACTGGTTTTAAGAGCACTAGGAAGGACACACTCTCTTTTTAAACAACATGCTGAAAGTATGAAATATCACTACCAATCATTAAAAATCCAGAAGAAGTTAGGTAAAAAATTAGAAACTGCTGAAGGATTAGTATTTCTTGCTGAAGATCTTGAAGTATCAGGAAATTTTGATAAATGTGTTCAGACATTCCAAGAAGCCTCAGAAGTGTTCCAAGAATTGGGTAAACTTAGAAAAATTAAGGAAATAAAGAAAGAAATAGCGAGATTAAAAGAATTTTCAAGAGAAATGGTTGAAGACGAGTATATATTGCATAAGTTTAATGTTGATAAATATTAAATAATACAACATTGGAACTTATTTTCCAACTATTTTTTTTTTCTATTTATTATTTTTATAATTTTCCTTTAGGATTCTATATTTGTCATAAATCTGCTGTACTTTCGCTAGAGCTATTAATTGAACCTTTTTCACAGCTAAACCGGTGTCTTCACTTATCTTTTTTAAGTCTTCATATTCTGGTTTAATGTTAACGATTTCAATTCCGCTCTCTGATTCCATATATGAAATTTTATAATTTAATTCATAAACCTTCTCATTTATTTCAATACTTTTCCTTTCAATTTTTCTATTAATACATACTCGGTTAATAATATTAAACCTTACTCCTAAAGTGCCTAATTCTTTTATTATTTTCTCAATTAATTTAAAAACATGTTCTGGATAACATAGAATTTTTATTATATGCCCAGGTCGGTTTTTTTTCGTTATACTTGGAAATATTTGAATGTCTAAAGTTTCTTCTTTTTCGAATTGTGTGATAAAATTTCCAAGAATTTCTCCAGATACATCATCTACATCTGTTTCTAATATAGATACTTGTTCTACATATTTTTGTAATGGGTGACTAAAATCCGTATAACTTATTTCTTTATACTCACCATAAAATAATCTTAAAATATTTAAGAAATTCTTAAATTTCTTCTGGCCAGTACTATAAATAGATTTTATAATTTTCATTTCTGCAGAATATTGAAGAAATTTTGGGTTTAAATTTGCTAATAAAGCTGCTCCTGTTGGCGTAACAAGTTCAGATTCTATTGGTCCTCCAAAAGTTATTAAATTTGATTTTTCCAAGATTTTTAATGTAGCGGGAGCAGGAACAGCTAATAAACCATGCTTTGTGTTTACTTTGCCACCACCCAAGGGGCTTTTGCTACAAAATATTCTTATATCTTTATCAAAACCATTGATTCTATCAAGGGCAATCGCAACACCTAAAATATCTATTAATGTATCGACAGAACTAAGCTCATGTAAATGAATATTCTCGATTAATTTTCCATGAACCTCTACTTCCGCTTGAATCAAAGAGTTTAAAACATTATTAGCATATTCCTTTGCAGAGTCAGAAATCTTAGATCTTGATAAAAAATCATTTAAAGCTTTTTGTAGAGTTTTCGCTGTTCTGTGATCTTTAGTTTCTTTTATCTCGATTTTTAATTGATTCAATTGAATTCCGGTATGCTCGGTATGAATTAATTTAATATCTAATTTTGAAACATCCGGCAAAAAATGTCTTATATCTTGTAATTCATTTAAAATTTCAATAGATTCTGGAACTAATCCTAAAAGAGCTGCAAGGAACATGTCTCCTGAAATTCCAGAGTTAATCAAATCTAAATATAATATTCTCATTTTATTATATTTTTGAAATTGGTATACAACTCAATAATTAAAGTGATAACAATTTTATAATTATATTATCTTTTTAATAATATTAAGAATTATCAAAAATTAATTGAACATTTCAAGTTTAGGGCACAACTATGAGTGAACTCCAAACCCTTAAATGCTATATGACACAATTACCTGCAACTATTTTAAAATTATTAAACATTGATCCACCCCATAATACTATTCCGGAAGCAATCCCAAAAATAGTTGATTTATATAAAGGAATAGAACGCATTAGTATTAACTTAATAGACAATTTTGGTTTATTCGAAATCACATATCTTAAGCCACATTTTATGATTACTAACTCTGAGGTTATGCTGTTATTAAGTACTAAAAATCCATACACTTTAGGGGTACTGCATCAATTACTATATGGTGGTTTTGAAATTGAACCTAATGGTTTTCATTTATTAAAAGCTATAAGCTCAGCAGGTAAAACATCATGTCTCATTGGGAGAAAAAAAGACTTAGACAGATATGATGGAGGCACAAAGTCTATTCCTAAAGATACTGATATGAGTACTTGGGTTGAATCAGCGAAAGTTATTAACACGCATGACCTTTCATGGATGCACTATTTAGATTTTGAGAACTTACATAAACAACAACAACGATTACGACAAAGAACTCCAGAAGATTTGATTGAAAAATTAATAAATAGAACTGATAAATGGATCTTGAGTAATTATAAACAATTAAGATCAAATTCTTTAATGATAATTATCGGAGATCACGGTAGGGTAAAATTAAACCTCGAATATTCTGGTAAAATCGCTCAATGGCGTGAAGCTAGTGTGCCAATTGCCATCTTAATAAGAAAATAATTTTTTTTATTGTACTTTAATTTTATAATTTTCTAGTTGTTTAAAATGGAGGAATATAAACGTTTTACAATTTCTCTTCCTCAAGATCTATACGATAAATTTGAGGAATTTAGAAATAAGTTAGGAATATCAAGATCTGACGCTATTCGTAAGTCTATGCACCTTTTTATGATACAAGAAGAAAATATCTCTGTAGTATCGGAAAATGTTGTAGGATGCATTACAATAATGATGGCTCATGAACATGTAGGTCTAAATTATCATCATTCTCATGAAGAATTACATGATTCTGAACATAATCATGAATATAGCTCAAAGTCTATTTACGCAAATGTTCAACAAACAGATGAAATCTTAAAAAACGACATTCAGCATCATTTTCATGATATTATTATTTCTACAATGCACGTTCACTTAGAATATGAAAAATGCCTAGAAATTATTGCTGTGTCTGGTCCCTATAAACGTGTTAAAAAGTTGAAAGATGATCTCCAAAGGTTAAAAAGCGTTTTATCGATTGGTTTCTTCATAATTGATAAAGAAATTGCTCAAAATGTCAAGTAATCATATTTAAATGAAATAATAAAAATAAGAATAAAATATTCCATTTCTTTTAGAAAGAGTATAAGGTATAAGGCGATTTGGTTTGGAATATTTATTCTTTATTTATTTTTTGTGGGTTGTGTATGTTAATTGCAAAATCTAATTTTGGAAATTTAAATATCATATGAGTATAAAATTTGTAATTTCCACTAGAAAATTTGATCAACTTAAAAAGAAGTAAATAAAATAAAAAAAAATAATCCTAATTAAGCTATTAGTAAATAAAACCTCTGAACCTTTACATATACTTTTTTCTATTTTTTATTTGAAGCTCTTTTGGAAAAATGAAAACTTTTAAATTACTCTATAGGTCTTTTTCTTGGACCGTTTTTCGATTGTTAGCTTTTGCACGTCCAATTGCTTTATCGAGAACATCAATGATAGCATTGTTAAGTGCTGGACCATCAATTAAATCCCCACTTGTGTTGCAACCCTTACCTTTGATGTATTCTCGGACTTTGCTTTTCACAAATAGAGCCTCAACAGCTGCTTTTTTAGCCATTTTTTTATTCCTCCTATAATGTTTTAAAAATGTTTTAAATAAAATTATATTTTAAATATTATTCTGTCTTCCTTATTTTTAAACTTTAAGATCAGATCATCTTAAACGATGAATAATCACCCCCTAAATGCAAATTTTATAATTACAAAATTCTGTAAAATCTGGAGCAGATTTTAAAATTAATCATAAATTTAGTAAGATATAATAAATTCCAAATTGGAAGTAATTGAATTAATTCAAAAGTAAG
>CAZBNW010000103.1:5095-8922 GCA_964493385.1 uncultured archaeon
AAGCTTGTTTAACTTCCCTAGAGAATAAAACTTAAAAATTCTGTGCTTTTTATAGTTATTTTTTAATAATTTATCATGGGAATACAAGATCGAATCTCTTTACCTTCAATGATTAAGCGATCTTATGATAATACAAATATTCACAATTTATTTATATTTAATAGATCTGGTATTTGTTTTTATGGCAGAAATTTTACAGATTATTTTAATATGGAGAAAAATTTAGTTTCTCCCTTTATTACAGCGCTGATGTCTTTTTCTAAAGAAATGATCGGGAAAAAGTTCAAGACAATAGAAATGGGTGATGTAAAATTTGTTATTTTTGAAAAAGGCTCTATAAATTATAATATTTTATGCGATACAATTGAAAACGAGAATTTTTTAGAGGAAGTTATTTCAAAAATTAATAAACGACTTGCGGCCTATTTGCGTAAAAATAAAATTAATATAGATAAACAAATTGTATACGATGGTGAATTTAATCAAATTATTGAGGAAATTGTTGATGATGCGTTTAGCAATGAGTTCAACTTAAAAATCGAAGAGCAAATTATAGAATACATGAAAGAATTAACCTTAATTGACGAAATTGATGGAGCTATTCTTTTAACTGATAGAGGAAAAGTGATATACTCTTCATATAATAAATTAGATTTGAAAAATTTTTTAAAAGAGGTTGAATTTCGTGTTAAAATCTACAATAATTCCATATTAAAACTCTTTTATACATTTAAAGATAAACGATTTATCTTTTCAGAATATGTTCAGAATAAATATTTTATAATTCTAGTTTTTGATTCATATGTAAAATTTGGAATGGCTGAACATTATTTAACTCGAATTGTAGATTCTGTTAAAAAGATGCTTTCAAATTAATATTACATAAAATAAGATTTGGACTTAAAATTAATTGTTTAAGTATTTAAATTTTAAAGACTTAATTAAAATTCAGAAATCCTAAAATTTCGATTAAAATTTATGATTTATAAAAACCAAGTTAAAAAACATCTAAAAATAATTTTAATATGAAATTCTTGTTAAAGTGAATATCTATGTCAAAAACAGAAGAAGGTTTAAAAGAAGCATTTGCGGGAGAATCACAAGCAAATCGTAAATATTTAGCTTTTGCTGAAAAAGCTGATAAGGAAGGATTTCCTCAAATAGCAAAAGTCTTTAGAGCTGCTGCAGAAGCAGAAACAGTTCACGCTCATAATCATCTTAGAGTTCTTGGTGGAATTAAATCAACAAAGGAAAATATACGATCTGCTATCGAAGGCGAACATTATGAATTTACTAAAATGTATCCTGAGTTCCTTGAAGATGCTAAGAACGAGGGTAATAAAAATGCAGAAAGAACCTTTAATTATGCCAACGAAGTAGAAAAGGTTCACCATAAACTATATACTGCTGCTCTTGAAGCGGTTGAGAATAGCAAAGATTTAGAAAAAAATGATATATACATATGTCCAGTCTGCGGATATACCCATGAAGGAAAACCACCTGATAAATGCCCAGTCTGTGGAGCTGTAAAAAAAGTTTTCAAAAAAATTGATTAATTTTTTTTCTTTTTATTTAGTTATTATTCAATTTAGATAATCCAAGGACTAAAACACTTTTTAATACTTAATAAGTAATCATTCATAGAGAAATCTAATTCTCTTTCAGCTTTTTGTAATGCCCCAAGAGTGGCTCCATTAAAATAATATTTAAAAAGTAAGTCTGAAATTTGTTGGTTCCCTAATGAAATAATTGTTTGAAGTCTAGCATTCTTGATAATAAATTTGAAATTTTTAAACTTTAATTTTATATTAATTAAGGTTTTAAGTTCTCTTTCCAATTTTTGATATTTTTTTATCAATTCACTCATATTTTCTTTTAAATAGAAATGAATCTCTTTTCCATAAGGAGTATTAAGTTTTGGAACAAAGGGATTAACGTTTACTCGCAGTGCATTTTTATCAAAACCCAAATGATCTATTAATTTTAATAAATTAATAATGTCATCAATATTTTCTTCTTTTTCGTCTGGTAAGCCTATTAAAAAATAAAATTTAATGTTCTTAATTTGAGAATCTCTAATTTGAGTTAAAACTGATATAATTTTTTCATTTGATATCATTTTTCCAAGTGCAAACCTCAAACTTTCTGAACCCGCTTCTGGAGCAATAGTAATAGTTTTAATGGCTGCTTGTTCTAATAACTGAATTATATCTGGAGTTAAATGCTCAATTCGAATTGAAGGAATGGTTAATCTTTTTCCATTGTTAATTATAAATTCACAAATTTGTTTAAATTTAGGATGGGACGATACACAAGATCCTATAAGGCTTATCGTTTCAAAATTAGAATATTTTATACCATTTTCAATTGTGTTTATTATATTTTCATAACTTCTGTTTCTGAATGGAGAATTATGAAAAGAAGAGATACAAAATTTACACTGATAAGGACATCCCCGATTTATTTCTAGAAAAAAGTTTCTTTCAAAAATAGAATTTTCTTTCGGTGATTTAGAGATTAATTGAAAAGTGGGAATAGGTGAGTCATCAAGGTTTTTAAGCACTTCTCTTTTAACTTTATTATTAAGAGCTGGCACAAAGATTCCTCCTATTTTACTGGTTCTCTCTAAAAATTCTCTTAAATTTATTTTTTCATTCTTGTAAATCTTGAAGGCTTGAAAAAACAATTTTAAATTTCGTTCTGAATCACCAATAAATAAAAAATCAAAAATTTTACTCAATGGCATTGGATTTGAGGTAACTACAGGGCCACCCCCTATTATTAATGGAAATTGAGCTTTGCCTTCGCTTATAACTTCTTGGCGGTCTTGAAAAGTCAAAGGGATCTCGGCTTTTTCTAATATCCATAATATATTTTTAAAATCATTTTCAAAATGTAATGAGAATCCTAAAATATCAAATTCATTTGGTAATACTTTATTTTCAAGGGATCGTAAAATATTTTTTGAAGAATAATCTTTTGAAGCAGGAAATTTTAACTTTATATTATCAGGTAAAAAAATTCGTTCACAAGCAATATTTTCATAAGAATTAATTATAAAATAAAGAAGCCTAATAGAATAGGAGGACATCCCGAGTTTAGAAATATTTGGATAAATTAATCCAAACGAAAAATCGATTTTTCGCCAATCTTTAACAATCACATTCTTACTAATCATATAAAAAAGGCTATAAAAATTTTAAAATTAAATTCATTTAATTATGAGTTTCAGATTCAAATTTTGCTTGAATTTTTTTTATTTCTTCCACTATCAACGGTAAGACTATTCCCGTTTTATTATTGATTACAATTTCCGCTCGTTCATCCAGATAAGTTGCTTCATCATTAATGATTGTTATTTTTCCCCCATCACTCAAAGTATATAAGGGTAAATCACAAATTGGCGCCACCATTAGGGAAGATCCTGCTATTAGCATAACATCTGATTTTTTAGCTAAGTCTATTGACATATATTTTTCAAAATTAGGTAGATTTTCTCCAAATAATACGACTGATGGCTTTAAAGGAGCCACACAAAAATCGCATACTGGAGGTAAATTTTTTTCTTTCTTTAATTTACGCAACAATTGTTCTTTATTATAGCTTGCACGGCATCCTAAACAAGTAAATCTATTTATATTACCATGTACTTCATACACAATGATAGAACCTGCTTTTTGATGTAATTCGTCAACATTTTGTGTAATTACTGCTTTAACAATATTCATTTTTTCAAGATCTGCAATTGCATAATGCCCTGGATTTGGTTCTGCATTAAATAAAGTTGGTGCGATATCTTCAGCCATTTGCCAAAACTTTGAAGGATC
>CAZBNW010000104.1:0-8732 GCA_964493385.1 uncultured archaeon
AGTAAGCTAAATTGATACAGCCGTTTCTTGTTTAATGTTGACATATCGATAATTCCATATTATTTTTTTTAAATAGCACTAAATTTTTGATTTTATAAATAGAAATAAAAAGAAAAAAATTGTCTTAAATGAATTATTATAATGGCTAGAATTTTTATATAAGATAACTAACTTATTAGTAATAGGCAAGAATTTTCTTGAAACAAAATTGAACAAATCTTGAATTAAAAATAAAAATGGCTCCTGTCAATCCCCTGGATTTTTGTCTTTTGGTTGTGTAATTATTTACACAAAGGAATAACCTACTCTGCCTTTTGAAAATTTTTGCCTTGTATTAAGGCTTTTTGGCAGGAGCCTCCCTTATATAAATTCTAATCCTAAACTAATTACTTTATTTTTCTTTTATATGAATGCTATAAAAGAATTTATATTTCTTAACAAAGGAGTATTAAAATTATAATAACAGAAAAGTCTCTAATACAAACGTATCTAATTTTAAATCCTTTAGTAGTTTCATGTTATTAAAGATATACGCATAAATTTTTTCATCACTAAAATATTTAAAACATAGGTTATTTCCTTTTACTTCTCTTAAAATCTTAACAATATCACTAAGAATTGATTTCAAATTTTTTATTACTAAATCCTTATCACTTTTAATTAAATTTATATCTATAATATTGAACCATGATTCCTTATTGAAAGATATGTTTTTTAGTTCTGGTTTATTCTTGAAATCTTCTTGAGTTTTAAAACTCTTATACGTTTTTTCTATTTTATTTAGGATCATACTTTTCGATTTACTATACATTTTGTTTTCGATAATATTTCTTAACATAATCAATATTTTTTGAAAAATTCCTAAGATATCAAAAAAATCTGCAACTTGTTCCAGATCTTCCACTTCTCCCCATTGATTATAATAATCTTCAATTTCATTAAGAAATGGTAAAAATACATTAATATCTCCATCCCAGGTATGCCCTTTTTTAACCCAGGTAGGTTCAAATTCCTTTATGAATGAATTTCTTATAACATTTAATCTACCCATCAACATCTCAGTCTTTACATTTTTCGTATCTGCTGCAACAAAAAGTAATTTAAACTTTTCTTCTAATATATAAACCCACCTTAACCCTCCCATTTCTATAGAATCTAATGATTCTTTAAATTCCACCATTGAAAAATGATGAAAAGCTGTCAAAAATCCAGAAACTATATCTTCATCGGCATCTGTTTTCAAAAAGGACTTATAAAGTAATTTAACTCCTGATTCTGCATCTAATATCCAAATGATCATATTTCTAACGAAAATAATTTTCGCTACTATTTAAGAGAAAATAAATATGATACTCTTATAAATTATTTCAAATATGGAATTCAATACTTTGATAAATTGTCTTAGATAAGAATTAATGTCTCTACATACAAAAAATTACATTTATCATTAGGAATAAAAATAAAATATTTATAAAGGAAAAATCCCCCGAATATTCTCCTTGCTTCTTTTATTGACATTTATGAATAATTTTATATAGGTGGTATTTATATTATTATTTACATACTGTAGTTCATGAGATCCTTGGTCAAAATGTGTCCTCAAGTTCAATGTCCTAATTGTCATTCAACTGACATCATTGAATATGATGAATATATCGAGTGTCTAGATTGTGGTTTAGAATTCTTTAAAGAATTTACTGATAGTGAAATCGATGAAGAAAATCTGTTATGCAAAAAAGAGTTTAATTTTCTTTTCTTTAAAAGCATTTATTATTAAAAATTGGGTAGAAATTTATTAAAATAAAAGATCTAATCACTAACTTTCAAATTATATTAAATAGGATTTTAGTTAAATACTTATTTATATAAATAAATCTATTACAATTATTTCTTAACTTGAACAATGATAGAAAAAGCAATCGAAGAGGCAATTACTTCAACACCAAAAGAAATTGTTTCTGTTAATGCAACAATTCTTGAGAATTTCATGAAAGATGTTTTCATTGGCCTTGGAGTTCCTAAAGAAGATGCTGAAATTATTGCAGATGTACTCATAACATCAGATTTACGAGGTATTGATTCACATGGAATTCAGAGATGTAAGATGTATTTTGATCGAATACGAGAGGGAATATATAAACCAAAAACAGAGATTGAAATTGTAAACGATAATATGGCTACTGCCACTATTGATGGAAAATGCGGTATGGGTCATGTAATCGCCTATAAAGCAATGAAATTAGCAATTGAAAAAGCTAAGAAATACGGTCTTGGAGCTGTTGCTGTAAGAAATTCAACACATTTTGGAATTGCAGGGTATTATTCACTAATGGCTATAAAAGAAGGTATGATAGGTTTTGTTACTACAAATACTCGACCGGCTGTTCCACCTACTTTTGGCATAGAACCTATGTTAGGGACAAATCCTTTAACTTATGGAGCACCTACTGATGAGAGGTTTCCATTTTTATTAGATTGTGCTACATCAATTATTCAAAGAGGAAAAGTAGAAGTATTTAATAGATTGCATAAACCACTTCCTGATGGATTAATTATTTCTTATAATGGAAATTCAAAAACGGATCCTGGTGTAATCTTAAACAAATTAATTAATCGTTCTGCTGCTTTATTACCATTAGGAGGTCGAGGTGAAGATACTTCAGGTCATAAAGGATATGGATATGCTACTTTTGCCGAAATCCTCTCTTCAGCGTTACAGGATGGAATATATCTTAAAGATACAGCAGGAGTAATTGAAAATGGTCAAAAAAGACTAAAAGTGGGACATTTCTTTTTAGCTATTAATATTCAAAATTTCATTCCAATAGATAAATTTAAAGAATTAACAGGTAATATAATGCGAGAATTGAGAAGTTCTAAGAAGGTGCCAGGGAAAGAAAAAATCTTTACAGCAGGAGAAAAAGAATATTATAATGAAATAAAGAGAAGAGAAACTGGTATTCCAATAAACAAAAGCCTGCAAAAAGATATTAAAATTATGCAAAAAGAACTTGGATTAGATAAGTATAATTTTCCATTTTAGATGCGTTTTTTAGCTAAAAAATAATCCCTTCCTTTTGTTCCTCAATTGGCTCAGAATGGAGAAATATTGTGTCTAAATTATCAATCCCTAGTTCTTTTCTAATTTTTATTTCTAATTCAGAAATATAACCATGTATTTGCGAGATATATAATGAACCATCAAAAAATACATGGGTTTCTAAAATACAATAATCTAATGTAGCCCAAAATTCTAATCCATGAAATCCTTTAACTTGGGGATGCTTTCTTAGGACTTTTTCAACGGAATCACTTATTTGTTGTATCATTTCTGGGCCTACATCAGCACATTTTATTTGATTTGGTATTAAAACTTCACGATGAGGTTGGCTTTCTATATGTGTAATGACTCTTGATATAAGAGGAGCTTGTAATTTTATCTCACCCTCAAAATGGGAGCATATCTTATGAGCTTCTACAAGTGAAAGTGTTTCATCAACCATCACGACTAAAGAAATAAAATAATCATTTTCAATTCGAAAAATGTTGAGATCTCTAAAGTCTACAATTTTTGGGTATTCAGATTTCATTGAAAAAATCAAATTTATTAATCCCTCACCAATTGATTTTTCACTTGCCATAGGATTCATCTCAACAATACATTCCACTTCATATGGAGGAAAGATCTTTTCACTCATGCTTCTTATGGATTTAATAATTTCATTGGCATGGACAATGGAAATATGATCTTCAACTGATAAATGAACTTCTAAAAATAAAGCTTTACCACTCGTTCGTATTTTTATATCATGTACGCCAATAACGTGATCTAAAACAAAGATCTTTTGCCTTAATTCTTCTATAATTAATAGATTTATTGGATTTGTATCTGTAAGCTCCTGTACGCCTCCCTTAGCTAATTTAAGTGCTCCATATATGATCCAAATAGAAAGAACAATGCTAAATATTGGATCGATAAAAATAATATTAAAATATGCAAAAACAAAACTCACTAAAACTAAAATAGCTCTCATAGAATCTTGAAACAAATTAAGACCCTGTATTTTCATTGTTAGGCTTTTTTGGCGTTTACCATGGGATATTAATATTCTTGAGAAGATTAGATTTACACTAAAAGAAATTATTAATAATATTAACCCAACTTCTGTGTTTTTAATTTCAAAATTACTTGAAATGATTGTTTGAATAGCATTATAAATCAATACTACATAGATATTCATCAAAATTATACCTTGAATCAATCCGGAAATGGAATCAATTTTAGTATGACCATACATATGTTCATAATCCGCAGGTTTCTGACTATGATACAAAGAATACAAGGTTATAGAGACAAATAGTATATCAGTTAGAGTATCTGCTGTTTCAGAAAGGAAACTTAAACTACCAGTGATTAAAACTCCAAGTAATTTTATTGATGATTGGAATAAAACTATGATCAGTGTTAGAAAGCCTAACTTAATTTTTATATCCATTTCTTAGGTGTTTGAAATAATTATACCTTTGTTAAAGAAGTTATAGAATAATAAAGAAATAAATATTATTGAATCCAAGGTATTCATTAAAATCTATTTTACCTTTTTTGTTTTTATACTCCTTTAATTCAATTTTTATCTCATGAATAATTATGTAAAACAAAGAAATTGTTGCTAATTTTTAAGATAACTATTTTTTTAGGAATTAACTTTATCAATTATACATTTATGTAGTAAAAGTTCGTTTCTTAAAACTTCTCTAAAAATTGGACTACTGAAGTTATAAGTTAAGCAATATTTTATTAAAAATTATATAGATTTTTCTAAAATTTTAACATTTTAAGAGTAAAAGGAAATTATGGAGGATAATAAGAACACTAAGTTTGTAGATCGAACTTTGAAGAAAGTTGATCCAAAGATGGCAAAAATTTTCATGCCTTGGATTTTGAAACATCCAAAAAGTATGTATACAATGTGGCGGTTAGCGAAGTCATACAGAAAATCACGTAATAGAAGAGGAGAAGAATTTCTCAAAGGTCTAAAAGTACCTCCATTCTTGATATTGAGTATTACATCAAGCTGTAATCTTAAATGTGCTGGTTGTTATGCTGCTGCAACAGGTACATTGTGTAACCAAAAAACTACTAAAAATCTAGATTTAGAACAGTGGATACAAATTATTCAAGAAGCAATGGAATTAGGTGTATTTGCTTTTATAATAGCGGGTGGAGAACCTTTCTTAATGCCAGATTTATTAAAAATAAGTGAGAAATTCAAAGATAGGCTATTTTTAATATTTACAAATGGAACGATCTTGAAAAGTAAAGATATTGAAAAGTTAAAACGATTAAGAAACACTATAATAATAGTAAGTATTGAAGGAGATCAAAATCTGACTGACAATCGTAGAGGAATAGGTGTTTATGAAAAAGTAATTACCACGATAAACGAATTAGATAGCAAGGGAGTTATAAGTGGTATTTCAGCAACTATAACCCGAAATAATATTAAATTTTGGATGGATTCAAAAAATATTGATGATTTGATATCTAAAGGAGTTCGTCTAGCTTTCCTTCTTGAATATATTCCAGTAGATAATGATACTGAACTAATGCTCACTAATGAGGAAAGTATCGCATTTAGAGAAACAGTTTTAAATTTTCGTGAAACAAAACAAATATTTCTTATCCATTCTCCTGGAGATGAGGAATATATGGGTGGATGTGTATCAGCAGGTAGGGGATTTGCTCATATCACCCCTTCAGGAGATTTAACACCATGTCCGGTTTCTAACATTGCAACTCACAACTTAAGTAAATCAACATTAAGAGAAGGATTAAATAATCAATTATTTAAGGTTATTAGAGAAAATGAGCATCTTTTAGAGACTAATGGGTCTCCATGTGCTTTATTCTCCCATACTGAAGAAGTAAATGCTATTGTCAAAAAAGTAAAAGCATATAGAACGAGTGTTTAAAAAATATTAAATATTAAAAAAAATATCACAAGCATTTATGTTAATTCTCCTTTCGCAACAATGAAAGCTTTTCCTCCTACCGATACACTAATATTTCCTTCATCACTTTCTTCCGCTCTCAAGTAAAGTAATGAAGGGCGTCCAATTTCATAACCCTGCTCAACCTTAATATCTATGCGATTTTTGATAAAATATTTATGTTTCACCAAATATGCTGAAAGACACCCATTTCCAGAACCTGTTGCTGGGTCTTCTGGTACTCCATGATAATGAGCGAAGACACGCACACTCAAATCATTTCCTTTATTACGTGTTTCTGGACAAAAGATCAATATCGATTTTGCTTCAGTATTTTCCATTAGATCAAGAGATTTCTCTACATCCACTTTAGCTCGTTTTAAAGCATCTAAATTTTTTAATGGAACAATAATAAAGGGTGCTCCTGTAGATACTTCTTGAATTGGAAATCTATCATCTATATCGCTCTCCTTTAGATTTAATGTTTGTGAGATTAGCCCTGTATCAAAAAATCTAGTGAATGTTGGTGGATTTTGCTCCATCCATATTAGATCAACTTTTCCTGACTTATATTTAAACAGAATTGGGATTGCACCTATTTTAAGATTGAGAAGAATTGTTTTAACATTTCCTTTAATTAATTCTTGTTGAATCACAAGAGCAGTTCCTATTGTCGGATGTCCTGCAAATGGTAATTCCACTTCGGGAGTAAAAATACGAACATCATAATTTTCTTTCGAAGTAATAAAGGTTGTCTCAGAATAGTTCATTTCTTTTGCTATTTTTTGCATTTCGACTTCGAAGAGCACATTTTCGCAAATGAATACAGCGAGTTGATTCCCTTCGAGTTTTCTTTCAGCAAACACATCTACTATATAAAAATTACATTTTGGCATAAATTTAACCTCCTCATTGATTAAAGTCTAAAAACTAATATTATTATGATATAAGATATGAATTCTTTTATATTTACATTTATTTTGGTTTTTCTTTAATATTCAATATATTAGATTTTATAAAAATTTATAATTCTATTTTTTAGCAGGTGAAGCATAACAATAATCACAATTATTTTTACATCGAAAAATCCCTGTATATGCTCCAATATCTTTCGATTTAAAACATCCACAATCTTTTCGTTGCCCAGTATCCCGTAATTTAGGGATTGGTTCACCTACTATTTTTTCAATTTTATAGGCATCAATACAATGTGCTTGTTCGATACCATCTATTTTAAGTAAGTCTGGTTGGCAACATGCTTTCATTTTAATATTATTTTTCGAACAAATCTCGATCAATTTTGCGAGGATTTCTTTTTTTTTTCTTATAGGTGGATCAATTGGCATGTAGCCTCGAGCATTCATTCTAATTTTTACTTTAGGATAAATTGTAGCAAATGAAAATATCATTTCCTTTAACCCTAGAATTGAAACATTCTCTATAATATATTCAAACTTATCTAAATTACTTTTCATCTTATTAGAATTATGTTTTTTATACAGTATTATTGGATCAAACCTGAAATTAATTGACAATAAACCAAATTCTTTTATAAGCCAATCCAGTTGCTTAAACCTATCTTCTAAAGAGATTGTTATATTTTTTTCTAATTCAGATGGGGAATTAATTGTAAATTGAAAACAATGACCTTTATATAATTTGAAAAAATCTTTTTTCTGTTTATAAACTTCTATCCATTTGGCAAAATTTTTGGACCACCAAACCCAACATTTAACATCCTCAGGTTTTAAGGAAACACGAGATATTTGTTTTCGATTAAAAGGATTCACTACATCAACGTATCCTAATTGAATTTTTTCAATTATCCACTTCATTAAAAAAGCTGGTATATCAGTCCTCCGACTACAAGAAATTATGGGAGATTTTGTTAAATTCATACCATCTCAAATTACTATAAAATAAGTTATTATTTAATTTCAAATCTAATTTTTTTAAAAGTTTGAAATATTCTAATTATTTATGATTCCTTCTATTGAATGGGTTGATAATAAAGTAAAGATGATTGATCAAACGCAACTTCCACACAAACTCGAATTCCTTGAGTTTGACAATTTTAGGGATGTGGCAACAGCAATAAAAGTAATGAACATTCGCGGTGCTCCTGCAATCGGTGTTGCAGCCGCGATGGGAATGGCTTTAGCCACAATTGAATATAAAGATCTTCCAAAATCGGCATTTCTTAAAAAAATGGAAGAGGCAGCTGAGGTTATTAGGAATACAAGACCAACTGCTTCAAATCTCTTTTGGGCTATCGATAGAATATGGAAAATAGTTAGTTCTTATCCAGATAATCCATCAAATATTTCTGAACTTGTCATTGAAGAAGCTAAATTAATGGCTCAAGAAGATTTCAATGTTAACAAAAATATTGGCAAACATGGTGCAACCTTATTAGAGGATGGAGATGTTGTATTAACACATTGCAATGCTGGTTCCCTTGCAACAGTTCAATATGGAACTGCCCTAGCACCTGTAAGAGCAGCAATAGAACAAGGTAAAAAAATTAGTGTAATCGCTGATGAAACTAGACCCAGATTACAGGGAGCTCGATTAACAGCTTATGAATTGCAGTATGACAAAATTCCAGTAAAAGTAATTTCAGATACATCTTCTGGATTATTAATGAGGCTTGGTAAAATAAATAAAGTAGTTGTTGGAACAGACCGAGTTACTTCTGATGCTGTCTTTAATAAGATTGGTACTTATTTGGTAGCTCTAGC
>CAZBNW010000105.1:0-8553 GCA_964493385.1 uncultured archaeon
ATGCTGATAGATGCGTAGAATGTGGAAATTGTGATAATAATTGCCCTCAAAACTTGCCGTTATCACTCTATTTTCAATCATTAAATGAAGCTTTCAAAGAAAAATTTAATTATGAAGCAGGAATGTCTCTTGAGGACATTCCATTTCGATCTGGAAAAGCAATTTCCCAGATGGAATTAGAGAAGACTTAAGCCTAGTTTTTTTAAATTATATTCTTTTATTTTATTTAAGTTCTACATCTCAAATGTTTATATATCTTCAATCATTTTTCTGTAATCATGTCATCACGTTTAACAAAAAATCTAATTGAGCTTGAACGCGATAAAGTTTTATCTGAAGTAAAAGAACGTCTCATTCAAGGGGAAGATCCAATGAGTATATTCAAGGAATGTAAGGAAGGTATGGTATTGATTGGCGAGAGATATAAAAAAAAAGAATATTTCCTTGCGGAATTAATGCTCTCAGGTGATCTTTTTAAAGAAGTAATGGAGCTAATCGAACCTTATTTAGGCGAAAAAAAAACAGAGGGAGATATTAAAGGTAAAATAATACTTGTTACAATCCAAGGAGATATTCATGATTTAGGCAAAAATATCCTTGCCACTCTTCTTAAATTAGAAGGTTTTAAGGTTTATGATTTAGGTGTAGATGTCGATCCTGCTGTTGTTGTTGAGAAGGTAAAAGAGATCCAACCCGATTTTCTTGGATTTTCAGCTCTTCTCACCATAACCTTTGATCCGATGAAAGAAGTGATTGATAAATTGGAAAAAGCCGGGCTTCGGGATAAATTGAAAATAATGGTGGGTGGAGGTATCACAACCACACTTGTAAAAGATTATATTGGAGCCGATTTCCAAACTGTAGATGCTATGGAAGGTGTTCAATATTGTTTAGAACTAATTAAATCAAAGGTTGTAATTAAAGCAAGAGGAGAAATTTAAAAATGAAAGAAGAATACATGACTCCAGAGGAGAGAATAACTGCTGCAATAAATCTCGAAGAACCCGATAGAGTGCCAATCAGTCCACTTGTAGGTATGGATTTACCTGCAAATTATTACGGATTATCTACAGCGGAAATGCATAAAGACCCAATCAAAGGTCTTGAAATAATGCTTAAGTTTTTCGATGAGTTTGGCGGTTGGGATGGATACGCCACGTTTCCTCTTGTTAAACCAGGCTATTTACTAGCAGGATTTAAATTTAAAGCACCAGGACAAGAGTTACCTAGAGATTATTTTGGGCAGATGGATGAAGGAGAATGGATGAAAATAGAAGATTATAAAACTGTTGCAGATATTGGTTGGTATAAATTTGTCTCCAATGAGTATATTTATCGGATCAGCGACTGGACACCTGAGGATGTAAGTAAGGCTAGAAAGCAATTCTTTGAACTTGCGGTGAAAGCAGGTGAAGAATGGATAGTAAAACGAAAAGTTGGGATAAGAGCAGGAGCCAATCGTGTTCATCCATTTTTTACTCTTTCGTTAAATCGATCAATGCTCAAATTCACACAAGATCTCTATTATAGACCGGAAATAGTTGAAGCAGCACTCGATACAATGACAGAAGAACTTATACAAAGTGTTAAAGCACAATGTAAATATAATGGGGGAAATGTGGTTTTTATTCCTGAAGAGAGAGCAGAAGCAGCCATTTATCCCTTGAAAATTTTTGAACGATTCTGGTGGCCATATACTAAAAGAATAGTAGAAGAATTATTTGAAGAAGGGATTATACCTTGGCTTCATCTTGACCAATGCTGGGATTTAAATATCCCCTACTTCAAGGAACTCCCAAGGGCTTCATGTATAATTGACCTTGACGGCCTTACAGATATATTCAGAGCTAAAGAAATCCTTAAAGATCATTTATGCCTTATGAGTGATGTTAGTGGTTCTTTATTTTCTATTGGAAGCCAAAAACAAGTCGAAGATTACGTTAAAAAACTTATTGACAAACTTGGGGTTGATGGAGGGCATATTTTAGCATCTGGTTGCGAAGTGCCTCCCAATTGCAGACCAGAAAACTTCAAAGTCTTTCTTAAAACGGGTAAAACTTATCAATTATCAAAGAAATAAAGTCTTCACTAAAATTCAACGCAAGTGAAACGATAATGATATTATCGACTTGATTCTGCCTACACCGATTAGACGATTAGTTAGCATAAATATTAGAATGATTTATTAAGATCAAATATTTATTAATAAATAATTTACCAATGTGATAACTTATTTTGATAGTTAGAAAAGTTAGAAAAGATATTAGAATTGGACTAGTATTTGGATTTTTTGGCGCATTATTAATTCTAATTTTTCTTCCATTAACAGCATTTATTACCCCAGGATTTACCCCTTTAAGAAATCCTATAAGTTCTTTAGGACATAGCACTGCAAATTCGTTATATAGTATTGGGTTAATAGCAGGGGGTTCATTGTTAATCCCTTTTTATATCTATTTGGAAAGAGAGTTATTAAATATAAAAAAAAGTGTTAGAGGACTTACTACGGCAATAGCAATTTTTACTAATGCATGTGTTGCTCTAGTCGGAATACCTCCAGACCCAATAAATATAGAAGCTTTTGGAGCGTTTCATGCATTTGTAACTGTAGTTGGTTTTTTAGGAACTTCAATCCACATTGTGTTTTACAGTATAATGATGTACAAAAGTTCTAAGTCTATAATGTCTAAAGGTCCAATATTTAAAAAAAACTTAGGGTTTTTTGGAATTTTTATTGGAGTTTTATTTGTAATATTTCTCATCACACGATATTCAATATTAGAATGGATAGTAGGAGCTCTTATAGTATTTTGGGTCTTAATTACGGCATTACAAGGTATTTCATTTAAGTTTTATAAGACCCAAGGAGGATACTATAATAAATCTCAAGATCCCGAAGTATTGCAGCAATACAAAGACTAAATTCAGATTTTAGAACATCTTGAGAAAGGAAAATCACTATAACACGTTGTTTTATCATATTTGAATAGGAAATATTAAATGACATTACAGAATAAATCCACGTAAAATGGATGATATTTCTATAAACTTACACAAAAAAAAGATAATGGAAAAACATTTTCTAGATCTATTTTTGAAATTCTTTCGGAATATGAACAGCAAACTTACATAGTAAACCTCCTGTAAGAGGTGTTTCGATTGGTTCTACGTAAGTTGGTTGATCGAAGATTACATCCCAATATTTCTTTGTGTATCCTGCACTGCAATGGCAGAATTGAGAGAAAAGTTCTTTATCAGTACCATTTTTGATAGCACTACGTATCCAAGGACAATAACAACTATAAAAACCTTTCATTCTCCTATCTTTTGATTGTATATGTTTCTTGGTTTGATAAGGCATCTTTGTTGTGATAATTTTATTCCCTTCTCTTATTCCCGGAGAAATTGAGGGTGTATTTCTTATAAATTCCAATACCTCATCATCGATATATTGTGCAAATTCTAGTGTCCCCTCCTTTTGATGTTTTTGAAGTCTTTCAATTAATTCTTGCTTTTTTACTTTTAAAAATTCATCAATATCGTTTAGTCTTAAGAAATCTTCTCTATCTTTCTTGATATTTCCAGGACGACCATGTAAGCAAGGTTTTAATAATTCTATTGTTTTTTCTTTGCCAATTTTCTCTTCTAATCTTCTTAAAACCATTTTAGTAAATTCTGGCTTTTTTTCGGGACGCGTTCCTAAAGGCGGAATGCTAATATTTTTAAAAATTTCATCACGTATTTTTTCACTATGTTGTTCACCAATTCTTTGATAAAGGTTATCCATTGCATTATAAGATTCTGAGATATCGATAATCTCGACTATATAGTCATATTTTTTTATAAAATTAGCATAATTGATTAAAGCTCTTAATAAATCTAGTACAACGTCACTATCGTTTTCAATTAAATATTCTGTATAGTTTACAATTTCTCCATCAGGAATAGAATCAACGTTTTTTTTATCTTTTTCAAGAAATTTGTTAAATTCATTTAATCTAGATATATATATAGAAGCTTGTTCTTGAGAAACATTATTCTTTGAGAGGTATTTTAAGAAAGCTTTCTCTTTCAAAACCCATCACATATTAAATTTAATAGTATTAGGGTATTAATTGAAAGATATTTAAATCATTTTTCTATTCATTTTGATTAACTCGATATCTCAAATCATTATAATTTTATTCTTTTCCTATGTGGTCAAGTTTATGTATATCAGTAAATATCCATATTAGTATAGTTGTTGTTATTCCAAGAATAATACATATAAGGTACAGATTAGTAATTCCGATTAACACCGCAAGTGGTCCTCCTATTAATGAGCCAATTGGCATTATAGCAAAGGATAATGAGTGATCAAGGGAAACTATCCTTCCAACTTTATCCGAAGGAACTGAGCTTTGTAGGAGAGTCATATAGTTAGTTAAAATGAAGTTAAATGCCATTCCTTGAATAAATAGCCCAATTCCCATAAAAATAAAGAATCCTGTTGAAGCAAATATTAAAAATGAGTAACCTATAAAAATTCCTATCGTCCCTGTCATAATTATAAATGTTTTATGCTTCCAATTTTTCTTAATTGTATTGATTATGCTTCCAGTAATACTAGCTGCTGGCATAAATGCAGTGACAAATGCTAAATCGATTGGGTTACCGTTATGTACACTTATAATAAAAAAAGGCATTAAGTCTGAAAATGGTCTCATAATAAAGTTAATTAGCATGGCTAATAGGATTAAACTTAAAAGACCAGGCACAGTTTTTACCGTCTTTAATCCTATTTTAAACTCTTTGAAAAAGGATGATTCTCTCTCTTCTTTTTTGGGTAGACTAACTGATGGAATTGTAATGAAAAGCAATGGAATAAGAGCCGTGACAAAAGTAATAATATCTATCATAAAAATTTGTTCAATTGGAAAAATTACTAAAAATATTCCAGCTAATATTGGTCCAACCATATATATTAAACTTGAAAATAATATGTTTACTCCATTGACTCTATTCAGTTTGTCTTTAGGGACCATTGATGGTACAATGGCATTAAAGGTTGGCACATGAAATGCTTGAAGTACACTACGAATTGTATTAACTAAAAGAACTAACCAAATATATGTAATTCTAAATAAAAATAAAAGAAATAAACCAAAAGTTACAAACGCTTGAGTTGCATCTATAAAAATAATGATATATTTCCGGTTTAGCCTGTCTGCTAATACTCCCGCAACAGGAGCAATAAAAATTTGGGGCAATATGAATAAGAATGATGCTAATGAGAGATAAATAGGATTATTCGTCTCAACTGTTATCCACCAACTTATAACAAAATATACTATTGAAGAACCAAGTAGGGAAAATTCTTGTCCAAGTAGAAAGTAAAAAAAGTGTCTATATGATTTTTTAGGTATAGTCTCAGCCAATCGAATCAACGCTTAATTAATTAAAAAATATTATATTTTTTGATAATTCAAGAAAAATCAATAAATAAATTCTACTATTTTCAAAAGGTTTTATAAATAAACGACAAATTTGAAATAATGATCAATCATAACCAAAAATTCAAGAAAAAATTAAATATTAAAACTTCAAATTCTTAAATTAAATGGAAATTCAACAATTACGTGAAGAATTTTATGTCAACTCACATTAATAAGACTAAACTAATTAATAATAATACTTTTTTTGTTATCCCAAGTTGGGGAAATTTGCTTGGATATCCGACATTGGGCAAATACGCAAATCATAATATTTCAAAGATTTCTCAAGACCTTGTTATTTTTTTAGGCGGAACTGAATGTGCTATATCAACCGAAATGGGAACGTTTTATTATTTATTTGGGTTGGGATATTATTATGTTAAGTTTGAATTACAATCTGGAATATATATTACAGATAGTCGACAATTAACTGGTTTAATTTTATCTGATTTTGTGTATGACCATTTAGCAACATCAAAAAATACAACATTAGAAACTGATCGAGATGTCATAGTTAGTGAAAATTTGTTTAAGTTACCAATCGACATGTCATTCAAATCAGAAAATAAAATAACGTTTATACAAGGTACACTTATGAGAAATTTATTTATTCCTTATAAAGATATATTTTTAGAGTTTATGGAAGTAGTACGTGATCCGAAATCTTTCCAATTAGATAAAAATGGACATATGTTGTTAAGTACTCATTGGGATTTTTATAATGGAATATTAATTTCGGGAGATATGGAATATGAAACTAAGACAAAATATTTAAATGATACAGCAGGCTTATATGGAATTACTTTAGGGGCATCTAAACATTTAAATGAAAATTTTACTCCTACTGAATTACACAATATTAGAGATACTATTCTAAGATTGAAAAATGTTTATTCTTCTATTGAATATGACCCAATGTTTTTATTTTCAATAATAGAAAAATCATCATCTTTACTTAGGACCTCTGAACCATTTTCTTTTAATCCTGAAGATGATCGAATGTATAAAAAAATGCCAAAGGAGTCAATTTTCATATCTGCCGAGAATAGAATGAACTCTTTTAAAGATTGGCCAGTAGAACTTGGAAGGCGAACGAAAGAACAATTAGAGAAAGCAAATATCCCAAAGAAAACTAGACTTTATCAACCTGAGAAAAAAGAAGAGCTCGAAAAGCTAGTTATCACGAAATTCCAAAAAAGAGAAGAAGAATTTGAACTTAGAACCATGAAACACCCTTTTGTAGAAACTAAACCACTTCCATATATACCACATGAAAATGCAATAGAAACCCTTATAACATTAAAAGAAATCCTTGAGGAAAATTATGATATACAAACAATTGGAAGAGCTTTTGAAATAGCAAGAAATAACATCAAGAAAAAAGTTCTGCATGTAAATTACCTGTGGGAACTTAGTAAATATGCCAATACTTATCAACGAACTGAACCTAATTTAGGATTAAGTTCAAAAGAAAAGGCGGAAGTTTTAAGAGATATTGACAATTGGATTAAAATAACAATAGAAAAATTTGGTAATGTAGATAAAATACAAAAATTGTACTGATTATGGTTAATATCAAATCTGTTGTTAATAAACTGCAAAAACATTATCCTGACGCAGCAGAGGTTGCAGTAGTCGATAAGGAAGGAAAAGTATTATTCTCTACTAGTAAATGGGATGTTAAGAAAGATATTAAAGATGTTCTTGCAAAATGGGCTAGTGGAAATGCTCAATTTGTAACTCTCGATGGAATTAGATACTCAACTTTACAAATGGAACCTGAACGTTTTATTGGTACTAATCGGAAAAATAAAGGACACTTAATTGGTGCATCAACTCCAGATAGGAAAAATTATATGGTGGCTCATATTAAACCTAAAGCAAAAGGATGGTTTCATATGGCATATCCTGCTGTAGCAAGAGCTGCAGCTATGTTGAGAAAGGGTACAAGATCTGAATTTATTGAATCTGAAGTTGAAATACCTGAGGAGACTAAGGAAGAAGAAGTATATGAGAGCTCAACAGGGCAAGTGGCAGTTTATCAAGCTGCGCCAACTCAACCTACGATTGATCCTTACCTTAAGGCAGAAGTTGAGGGTTTTTTACAATGGATTAATAACCCGCAAGGATTAGCGGGGTATATCTACAATGTTTTACAGCAAAATGATCAATATCGAATTTCTAAACTTGCCGAACTATATAATGAGTTGTATCATTTATTTTACGATTAATTTGTAAAATTAAATTAGCTATTTTTACAGTTCATTTATTTTGTTTTAAATTGAAACTTTTATTATCTTAAGTAAATTATTAATAATTAATTTTAAAATTCAAAAAGAGAAAACATGTCGCTACCATCAAAAAAAGCAATTCAAATTGATGAAAATACAGTAGACTATGAGTACAAAATGTTAAATCATGTTATGCAGCTCCGTTACCACGAGGATAAATGTGTAGAATGTGGATTTTGTCATAGAGTATGCCCTGTTACAATTTCAATTTATGATGAACCATTAAAACGAACTGCCATTGGAACCCCTAAAGAGATGAAAATTGAGTCAGATAAAAAAATTGTCGTAGATGTGGAGAAGTGTAGTTTTTGCGGAAGTTGCAGCTGGATTTGCCCAGGTTACACACTCGAATTATTTATTAACGGTGAAAAAAAGCTCCTTTTAGTAGAAAATGGTTCACTACCAGAATTTGAAGAAGAAGTTCGAGAATTGGATACAGGACAAAAAGTTAGAAAGGTTGTAGAGGGCTCAATAACTATTACTAGTACTGAAAAGGATACAAAAGTACTGGATGCATTTTGCGATGAGTGTGCGGTGGGTGCGATGGAGAGAAAGGGTAAAGAAATTGAAGTAGATAGAGATAAGTGTATTCTATGTTTCAAATGTACTGAAGCCGCTGAGAATTACGATAATATAAGTGTTGAGGTACATCGGGATAGGTTTAAAAACATAAAAGGAGATCCTTCTTCTGTGTGGAATGGCATTATGCTAAGAGTCCTTGGGAAAGAAGGTAAAGTTAAAGGAATTATGAGCCGAAGTCAAAATAAACTTGCTGATGCTGTTATGCG
>CAZBNW010000106.1:0-8553 GCA_964493385.1 uncultured archaeon
TAGTAAATGGTACAGGTGGGATGATTACTTGAAACTCTTGAGATTGAACTCCCGCGTCTGTTGCATTATTCCAATAGATTATAGCAATATATGTTCCCTCAATTGCATTTGAAGGTATTAAATAGGTAAAAAATGTTTCTTCTGATATTTCATCTTTCACTATAGGGTCTTCAAAACCAAAACCTAGTGGATTGATAAGATCAAATGTAAGATTGCCGTCGACTATTGGAGGCCTAACTGAAAATTGTAGTTCTTGCCCTGGGTTCCATTCAGTAACTGGAAAATTCAAATAAAAATTAAAGTGTGGAGAATATGCTACGATCCTCCATTCAGAACCATCTTCTATTTTATTGTTTGGAATGTTGATAAACCGATTATTCATATCAATATTTAGCATTGATGTTACATTTTCCCATGTGCTGCTTAATTTTCGATATACAGTAATATTGAACCAATTCTTTGGAATATTAAACCGTATGAAATAATTTTGTGAAATTCTACTGATTATTGGTGATAATGACCATTTATTATGAGAATCTTCAATAATTACAGAGCTTTTAGTCGTGAACTCATGAGTTAAATTAATAGAATAATTGCAATTGAAAATTAAGGTTACAGTCTTATTAATTTTGAGTGGAAGATTTAGATTAGTTTCCTCTGAAAAGTGAGTTATATTAGCTATATCTAAAGATCCTGTTCCTGGAATTGGTCCATTCATTATTTCATAATTATTTCCATTAAAATCAACAGTCATATTTAGATCTGTAGGAAAGTAAGTTTTATTAACCTTTTGATGCAATTTGCATAAAAAGCTTCTATTTACAATACCTGTACTCCAAGAAGTTATGTAAGATGAGGTATAGAGATTTGGAATTTGAGGATCCAAGTCGTCCTTTTGCCAATAATACTTTACTTGGTCATCTGTTAATAAATTAGTTCCATTCATAACTAATGAATAATTCCCAATTGGAAGTTTAAATGGATTTGATGAAAAATCTTGATAATACCAATCTAAACTGGTAGATATATTCAAATCAATAGATCTATAGATTGTATTATTAGGGCTATAATTACCCTCATCAAATCCTTGTATTTGGAATTTAATTATCTCAGTTGATTCTGGAGTTTTATATCCCTTTATATAAACACCAAATAATTCAGTTAATTCCAAAATTTCAATTTGCGTTCCTAGTGCAAATGTTCTAAATTGGCTATTTTTATTCCATACTTGTTCTAATCCCGTTTCTGTGCTTTCAATTGTTTTAATTTCACTGCCTAAACTTATATCAGAAAAATTAATTTGTATATTGGTGATTGTCCAATTTGGCTCAGGTAACTGAACATCAATTGAACTAATATTTTCTTTTATCCCTTCAATTTCCGAATACTCGAAAAATCCCAAATACGTAGAAATTGGTATAGGTTCACCATTAGTTTGAGCATAAGAAAAAGAGATAAAAATATTTGAAATGAGAGAAAGACTAATTATTATTAAACCAAATAGAAGAGTGAAAGTGTTAGTTTTTCTTTTATTCTTTACCATTTTCTTAATATTAGAAATTCATAAATTTATAATTATAATATTTGTAATACTCGCATGAGGGATCATCAATCTTTATCTAGTAATTTGACTAAACAAATTTAAACTATTTCTCTATAAATTATGTATATTGAGACTATAGGCTTTTGTCTTATCTTATAATTCTTTATTTACCTATTCTTATAAAATTATTTTTATTATTTATTTTTTTTTACAAAAAAATGAGAAGAAAAAATAGGTAATTTTTAATTTTGTTTTAATTTTGGAGGCGGTATAAACACTACTCTTGGACCGATCCTTTCCATTTGAATTGCTTCTTCTGGACATTGATGAGCGCATACACCACATCCAATGCATCTCTCCTCGTTTATAACCGATGTAGTATCTATTAATTCAGGAGCTTCCACAGGACATATCTTAACGCAGGTTTCACAAGCAACACATAGATCTTCATCTACTTTTGAAACAAAAGAAGTAAGTGAATGAAACGGAGCCATTCCACGGTAATAAATCTGAAAAGTTTCACAGCAGCATTTACAGCAGTTGCAAATAGCAGCTTCGGGTTTTTCGGGGTTTTGGTTTGCATGAATAGCTTTATGAACGAGTCCTTGATCTTCAGCTTCTCGTAAAATTTCAAGTGCTTCTTCTTTAGAAATCTGTTTTGAAAACCCATATTCAATTGCAAATTGAGCATTCTTTCCTAATTGAAGACAATTCAATTTAGAAGCATTTAAATTACATTGCTCATCTAAAAGGTTTTTATGGTGTCTACAATAACAATGAGCGACACCAATTACATCTGAGGACTCAATCAGTTTTTCTACTTCCTCATATGGAATTATTTGTTCTCGTTGTACTTCTATTTGTTCTTCAACCGGAACAATTCTATCAAGAGGAGGAAGAGTTTTTAGCCTGTCCAATGCCTCATCATAGTTGGTTTGAGTAAATTCTGAAGCATTTGAAAACATTTTTTCAAAGATTCTAGCTAAATTTTTCTCTTTTTCACCAGTTTTTCCTTTCATGAAAGAATATTCGAAAATCCCGGGAAAAAGCGGCATTAATGTATACACCATAATCCCAGTACTTCTACTAGAAACTCCAGTTAAAATACCTTTATTCATTAAACTATTTAGAAGGTGTTTTATAGTTACATCATCCAATTTAGTTTTCTCTTTAATTTCATTCATGTTTAAGCTTGGTTTTTCAAAAATGAAAAGAAAATTCGCTTCTTCTTCTGATAAAAGTGTTGTTAGTAATTCGGTATATGTATCATTTATAGGAAAAGTGAATCGACTAAACTTTGAGAAAACTCTTGCTAAATCATACCAAAATTGTTTTACCATATTTTAATCACATTTAAAATTTCTTTTAAATAATTCCACTCATTCGTAATAATAAGAGTCCAATAGTGAAACTTCGGCAAGGTGTTGTTTTTTTAAAATTTACTTATTAACCTGAGTTAAATCTAAAATAACCATTTATTACCGCAAAATAATTTTTCGCTTATTATAAAAAATTAAAAAAAATTAAGATTTAAGTTTTTTAAGCAAAAAGGAAAAATTTCTGCCTAAATTTTCAAACGTTCTAATACCTTCTTCGTCATTTAACACTTCTCCTGGATCCTTTCCAATACCTAAATTCCAATAACTGGAACCTACAACGAACATCTGCTTGATCAAGAAAAAGAAATTAATGCTTGAGAACACATGATTTGCACCAGCTCTCCTAACAGCTACTACCGCTGCACCAACTTTGTGTTTTAAATGGCCTCCTGTAGCATATCCTGCCCGTTCAATTAAGGCCTTTGTACTTGTTGATAAATCAGAAAAGTAAGTTGGAGAACCAATGATTATTCCACCGGATTCTAACATTTTCTCTATATATTCATTCATTTTATCTCCTGTTAAAACGCACCTTTGATCATCATTATCAATACATTCATAACAAGCAGTACAACCCTGTAACTTTTCCTTACCAATCCAGACATAATCGCATTCAATTCCTTCACGCTTTAATTCTTCCATGACAACATTTAAACAGTGAAATGTGTTTCCTTCTTTTCGCGGACTTCCATTAAAGAGTACAACTTTCAATTTTGTAAACCTTAAAAAATTTTGTTATCAAATTATTTTTGAATAATTTTTATAATGCTTTTAATTTTTATATAAAACTAAATGAATATTAGGGGATAATTATTTTGGCGTTTTTTTATTGGACAATTTGGATTATAGGGATATTGATTTGTATTTTTATCTACATCTTATATAAAACTAATAAACTTAAAAGATTTTTCTGGATTCTTTTTTGGGTTGGTTTCTTACTTGGTTTATGTTGGGAACTTCCTTTATCAATAGCAAACGAGGTTAGTGATTTTCCCCCTGCAAGATTTATAACACCCCCTCCGCTACCACCTCCTTTTTCGACCATTGTAATAATTATAACGCATAGTTTCTGGGATGGTGGTTTATTCTTACTCGGGGTTTGGTTTATTTATATAATATGTCAGAAACCATTGTTTGAGAAATTTAAAGCGTGTGAATTTACTATACTAATTATTTATGGACAAATATCTGAATTGATTGTGGAATTGACTAGTACTTTTAGTAATGGATGGGAATATATTGAATATTGGTGGAATCCTACATTGTTCATGTTTAATGGGCATAATATTACAATATTGCCTCAACTGATTTGGCTTGCTGCCCCAATTGTGTTTTATTTTATTACACTCAGATTGAAATCAAGATTTTTGGCTATTGAATAAATATTTTTTAACAAAATTATTTTAGAATTAATTTCATATTTTTTCATAAAAGATAAAGAATTTATTTAATTTCATGAATTCTAACATAGAATATCGCCCTGAATTACTTGCTCCTTGTCAAGATTGGAATTCATTAAAAATTGTAAGTGGGCTAGCAGATGCTATATATTTTGGTGTGCAGATGTATAACATGCGCACAAAGGCTAGAAATTTTGAACGAGAAGACTTAGGGAAAATAGCAGATTTTTGTCATACACAAGATCCACTCATAAGAGCTTACTTGACTACAAATATTTTAATTTATGATTCCGAATTACAAGATTTAGAAATTCTTATATCTGAGGCTAAAGATTCTGGAATTGATGCAATTATCGCTCATGATATTGCAGCAATTAGAATTGCAAATCGAAATAATATAGATTTTCACGTTTCAACACAAGCTAATGTCTCCAATATTGAATCTGCAAAATTTTATGAAGATCTGGGTGCTGAAAGGATTATATTAGCAAGGGAATTATCACTTCAACAGATTAAGCTAATTAAACATCTTTTATCAAAAACAAAAATTGAGTGTTTTATCCATGGGTCAATGTGTACTTCAATTTCGGGAAGATGTTATCTTTCTGCAACCATCTGTGATTCCGAAGAATTCTCAGCAAACCGAGGAAACTGTGTGCAACCATGCAGAAGAGAGTGGAGAGTAATTGATGATGAGAAAAATGAATTTATTTATGACGGTCAAATGTTTTTAAATGCTAAAGATCTTTGCATGATCGAATATATTCCTCAACTTATTGATGCAAATATAGACGCATTTAAAATTGAAGGAAGAATGAAGGATCCTCTATATATTAAAACAGTAGTTGAGTGTTATAAAGAAGCATTAGATAGCTATTTTACTGGAACATACACAAAAGATAAAATAAAGGTTTGGCTGGAAAAACTATCTAAGGTATATAATCGAGGATTTCATACTGGTTTCTATTTCCATAGACCTACAATCGAGGATATCGAATTAGAAAAAAGAGGAAATGTTTCTCCCTATAAAAAGGAATATTTGGGTAAAATACTTTCATTTAACAAGAAGAGCATGACTGCAAATGTTTTAATTGAAATTAAAGAATTTAATCTAAAATTAGGTGATGAAATAATCATCTTAGGGGATGATACATACCATATTCAAAGAATTAAACATATGATCTTCAAAGGTCAAAAAATAAAAAACATTTACAAGAAAAGGTATGATAATCCCTTTAAAGTAAATCTGCGTATTAATAAAGAAGTCGAAATGAACGATAAAATTTATATCATTTCGAAAACATAAAGAAATGATTTTTTTTTAAAGATTGCTCCAAAGATAGCATTATGGTTTCAATATTAAAAATGCATTTTGAAGAAAAGAGAAAGCGATTGGTTGAAAGCCTCAAGGATAGAGGGATATTAACGAAACCAGAAGTAATTAAAGCAATGTCAATTGTACCCAGACATAAATTCGTACCAAAAGATGCTGAATCAAGTGCATATATGGATTCTCCATTATCAATCGGATTAGGACAAACAATTAGTGCCCCTCATATGAATGCTATGATGTGTGAGTACCTGGAACTTAAAGAAGGGGATAAGGTTTTAGAAATTGGAACAGGTTCTGGGTATCATGCTGCTTTATGTGCTGAGTTAGTAGCACCAAAAAATTCAGAAAATCCTGGTCATGTATTTACAATTGAACGTCATGAAGAATTGGTGGAAAATGCTAGAGAGAGTCTTAAAGAAACTGAATATGAAAATAAGGTTACAGTAATTCATGGAGATGGTACATTAGGATATCCTAAAGAAGCTCCTTATGATAAAATATTAGTCACAGCCGCTTCACCCACAAAAATCCCCGTTCCCTTGCGATATCAATTAAAAGATGGAGGTATTCTTTGTATTCCTGCGGGGTCTAAAAGTTTTGCTCAGAATTTATATGTGATCAAAAAATATAGAGACGATTTTAAAACAACAAGAATAACAGGCGTCCGTTTTGTCCCCCTTATTGGAAAATATGGATTTGAATCCTAGGAACACACAAAAATTTGTACGGAATTAATTATCTATAATCTTTTTATATTTCTTCTTTTTTAGTTTATTTCTAATGCTTTATACATATTCTGATCTATCAATTCTCTGAGAAAATTTTTTAAATCTTATAACGAGAGAAAGAAAGAGAATTATAGAAATTAAATTCTTTTAAAAAAAATCTATTTCTGAAGTTTTTTTCTAACTTTTTCTTCCATTAACTTTTTTCGAACATTTTTAACATATTCATTATTTTCAATACTACTTTTCAATGTTTTTTTATTATAAATCCAGCCATTCCGTTTACCTTTCTCGTTAGTTCCCATAAACTCCAAAACCATAGTGAATTTTTATGTTTTTTAATTGTTATTTAACCGTTAATATATTTAAAACTGATCGAATTCGACAAAATTCTTACGTATATCTACAAAATTGTAAATGAAACAAAAGTTTAAATATTAAAAAATCCGTAGCTTTAGATGAAATTCTAAGTTTTTATCAAGTTTAAAAAGAGGAGTAACATTTATTCCTTGATAAATCTCTTTATAACCCTCATCTGTATAAGCATATGCGATTATTGGAAACTTATTAATTTTGATTGAACCATTTTTATTTAGAATATCAAATTCAAAATGTAAATCATAAGTGTCATCGTAGGCTTTAAAATGAGAACCTGTGTATTGATAAGGATCCATAAGTTTATTTTCATTTTCATTGTTAAAATTCATTTGTTCACTCTCCCACTTGAATGTGTCTGTATTCCCATTAAAGAAAAAAGGGATATCTACCGCCACATTTAAATGTTTCACAATGCTGTTTAGCGTTCCTTCTTTTCCAGGGATTTCATCAAAGTTAATTCTTACAATGACTTCAATTTCATTATCTTCAACATAGATATCTTTTGTAATTCGCACTGGATTTCTTTCGTTAGTATCTGGGTCTATTACACTTCCAATTTTTTCCATTTCTATAATTGCAATTTTTCCTTCTTTTTCACTACTGGTAACCCTGAAGCTTTCATCAACAAAATCTCCAAGCTCGGAATACTGATCTGCTTGGAGTTGTTCAAATGTTACATCTTTATGTAAAAATCTAAGGCGCAATAAGCTCCTCTTGAATCTATCAACCAGCACTTCTTTATCTACAAGTTTCTTACTCTCATGATAGGCTTCTGGCCATCTTGTTAAAGTATTCAACAAATTATAGGATTTAGGTTTATAATCCAACTCAAAAATAGTTCCACCATCGTTTGGATTAACATATATATTAAATATCTCTGATTCAACTAAGTATTCTGTTTTACTATCCTTTACAAAATCGATAGGTATTATATAGATATATGATTTTAATTTCGGGTTTATTAAAGCATTGATCTCATCAATTATCCTCTCAGCATTTATTAAATGTGTGTAAACTGAAAACCTTAAAAACTGTAAATATACCCCTCCAAATACACCATGCCAATAACAATCATTACATTGGGCTTTATAAATCTCATCCCAGGCTTCAGCTATCTTCTTTAATATAACAGAAATAAGCTGTTCATTTTCAACTCTTAGTAATTTTTCTTCAGTGTGAATGAGTTTGTTTCTTACATGAATCATTTTTTTGTGCATATTATTAGATTCTGGATATTTTACTAGAAAATATCTCCAAAATCCACCACGGAGAAATTGATATGTTTCTTTCTTTTCATCATCATCTTTTAGAGATTTTCTTATTTTTTTAAAATTTTTTCGAATTTGAGTTGGTAAAACCCATTCTTCCATTTTGTCATAGCTCGCTGTTGGAAGATATACTAGACTTTTTGCCGGAAACTGTTCCATATATTCAGAAAGGGTTATAGATTTAATCCATGTATTATTTCTAATTTGCTCAAAAAATGCTGGGATAAAAGGCTTTCCTTCATCACCATCTTCATGACCTTCTCCCTCTACATAGCAAATTTGGTGTGTAGTCCCCCACACCCCCATTTTTTCAGCATCAGATATTAATAAAACGCACCTATCACCTTTTTTATCTGCAGCTTTTTTCAGATAATCAATTGCCATATATGTTGGTTTCCAAGGAGTTAAGTATCTCAATTCTTCATTAATTGGAAATATTCTTACTGTTTTCCCTTCATCTTCTGTAATATAGGAATAAAAAGTCTCTTCTTCAGTAATCCCTGTGGATCTAAAATGATTATCATCAA
>CAZBNW010000107.1:0-3487 GCA_964493385.1 uncultured archaeon
ATTGAAATCATAAGTATATAATTCGATTCTGTTTAAATTAATAGTAGTAAATCCATATTCTATCAATAATTCCATTGCTTCGGTGCCATATCCTTTATTTTGGTAGTCTTTTTCCCCAATTACGATCCCTACTTCTCCCACTCGATTTTTCCACTCTATATTATGTATTCCACAATTTCCAATAATTTTCTCTTTACCATTTTCATCTAGAATCACAATGGCAAAATTGATAGTATTTTCTCTGTTCTTAAGATTCTCAATCCAGTCTTCCTCCATCATTCTCGTCATTGGACGATACATTATCAGATATTGAGTAATTTCAGGATCGGTGAACCATTTGAGAAAGGAATTTATATATTCTCTTTTAATAGGACCTAATTTAACTCTATTCCCTCTTAACATAGAAGAAAAAAATCAAGATCAAAATAAAAAATTAATTATTTAAGTAAATTTCAAAAAAATTGATAAATAAAGGTGAATTTTAAAATGAGATACCCTTTTTTCGCGCAATGTATTTAACTATTTCGAAGGATACAATACATATTAATGCGATTAGAAAGCAAACTAACCAATCGAGACCAGTTAAAAACATAAACATGAAATTAATACCTGAATTTGCCAAAAACACTTGAACTCCAGGGATATACATGAGCATTAAAAAAACTGCAAAAAGAAACCCTATGATGAGATAATTTCTTCTTTTACTATCTTCTATAAAACTTTTTATTAAAGACTTGTTGGGACGTCTAATCTGAAAAACTAAAAATGATTCACAGAAAAATAGGGTTGTCATAAGCATTGTAAGAGTTTTTCCCTCTGTTAAATTAACACCATCTGTGTACAAATATAAATCATTAAGATCACCAAAGTTCCAGTTTTCAAAACTCACACCATAAGCTCCACTTATGGTTATAAAATAAACTAAAAGCATACTTACAGCCAGTAAAATTCCATATATGAATAAGAGACCAACAGTATTTTTTGAAAGAATTTCTTCCGAATCCCTTGGTTTATCTTTCATTACATCTTTAGATGTAGTGTCAAATGTGAGCACTAATCCCGGAAAGACGTGTAATGTTATCGATAAAAATATCCATTGGTAATAAAAAGTTTCATCTAAAAAGTAGGGTAAACCTTTAAGTACTATAGCTATGATAAATTGGACTATTCCTTCAAAAATGTTTATACAAATATAAAAAAATACCACCGCTCTAATTCTTGCAAATATTCCTCTTCCATGATTGATGCCTGTTACAATCGAGTTAAATGAATCATCGGATATCACCATATCAGAAGCTTCTTTAGCTACGTCCGTTCCTGTGATACCCATTGCAATCCCTACATCTGCCATGTTTAGTGCTAAAGCATCATTTACACCGTCTCCTGTCATTGAAACTACTTTATTCTGCTCCTGATATTTTTCTACAATATCCTCTTTATGTTCCGGAGAAACTCTGGCAAAAACTTTTACTGGTTCAAATTCTTCATATGACTCAATATCTTTAACCCTCTTTCCCTCTACAGCTATGTCATTTTCATCAGTTACTATAGCAATTTGCGATGCTATGGCTCTTGCTGTGGTAGGAGAATCCCCTGTAATCATGACAACATCCACACCCGCTTCATGACACTGTTTTACAGATTCTCTAACACCTTCCCTTGGAGGATCTAATATTGTTACAAAACCGATAAAAATCAGATCCGATTCACTTACTTTTCTTCCTTCATCTCCTTCAGGTGGAATCGTATCCATTACTTTATAACATAAACTTAAAATTCTATAACCTTGATCAGCATATAAATTTACAATTTCCAATACTTTACTTCTGATCTCTTCACTAAAATTAATTTCAACATCATTATATAAAATTTTAGTACTAAGTGGGATTAGAATTTCACTTGCTCCTTTTGTAAAAGAGTAATAAGCATGATCCCGTTTATAAAGTTTTGTCATCCTCTTCAGTGAGGAATCAAAAGGATATTCTGTTATAGATTCAAAATCATCAAGAAGATAATCACCCATCCCTTTTTGAAATAAAACCATAAGTGCTCCTTCTGTGGGAGAACCGACTACGTCCCATTTAGGGATTATCCTTCCAGAAACCTTAATTTCATTTTTTATCAATGCTGAATTGTTATTTAAAAATCCTGAAGTTAATAATAATTTAAGATAAGGATATTCATCAATATGTTTCACATAAACATGGTTTCTTGGATCATCCATTAAAATAATCTCTCCATCTGGAGCATAACCACTGCCAGTAACTCTAAATATTGAACCATTCGTCCAGACATGTTGAATAGACATTTGATTTTTAGTTAAAGTGCCAGTTTTATCTGAACAAACTACACTTACTCGTCCCAAACTATCTACAGATGCAAGATTTCTTATAATAACACCTTCCCGAGCCATAGCTAAAACTCCAGTGATTAAAACAATAGTTACGAGAAGGGGAATATTAATAGGCATAAGATCAAGGGCAGAATTCAGGCTTTCAACAAATTCAAGTCGTTGATCTGCTAGCCATATTATCATAAGTGTTATCACCCAAAAAATAACAATAATTAATCCTAACCATTTACCAAAATTATTCATTTTTTGCCTTATAGGAATTTCACTTGTCCCAGCTTCTTCTAAACCGTGAGAAATCTTTCCTATCTCTGTGTCTCCACCAACTTTCACTACTATTGATTTTCCATTTCCAGTTGTAATATAGGTCCCATAGAATACCATATTAATACGTTCACCAATCGCGATATCCACTTCACATATTGTCTTTCCCTTTTCTTCTTTTCTTACAGGTTCAGATTCTCCTGTTAATGATGCCTCATTTACTTCAAGGTTATATGATTCAATTATTCTAGCGTCAGCAGGAATTTTATCTCCTTGGCTTAATACTAACAAGTCACCAATAACAATTTCTTTAGTCTGAACATCCTGCTTTTGTCCATCCCTAATTATTGTTGAAGTTGGAGCGGTTAATTCTCTTAGCGCTTTTAATTTCTTTGTAGCTCTATATTGTTGAATAATAGCCACCATACAGTTAAGAAAAACTATGAAAAGGGTTAAACCAATGAAGGTCAAATTTCCCTCCGCTCCAAATATTACAGCTAAAAATAATAATACTGATGAAACTAAGTAAATCACGATTAACCAGTTAAATAGAGGAGCTAAATATATCTTAATAAACCCTTTTGAAACTTTGGGGATTTCATTGAACCCATATTTATCTAAGCGTTTTTTAGCTTCTCTTTCGGACAATCCTTTATTAGGATCAGTTTTAAGTTCCTGATAGATTTTCCCTAATTCAAGATTATAATAATTTTTTTCTGTAGATTCCATAGTGAGTCTTCCACAGTTTTTAATATAATTTAAAAATAATTGAATTCGAAATTCTAATCAATATAATAAATAACCAATAATAATCATGCTTTAAAAAATTAAATATTTCTTCTCAAGAAATATTATTAAAAATAAATATTTCTC
>CAZBNW010000107.1:3587-6575 GCA_964493385.1 uncultured archaeon
TTTAAAAAATTAAATATTTCTTCTCAAGAAATATTATTAAAAATAAATATTTCTCCTTCGGGCAATGTATTTAAATATCTCTATACCGATTATACCGGGTAAAGCAAGCAAAATACAAAGTAACCAATCATCAAAACTAAGGAATAAAAAATTTAAATTGAGACCAAGTAAGTCGTTTATATAAGTATTTACTGAAAATGAGAAACAAACTAATAAGACATGAATTGCTAATGCAAATAAACAAATGAATAAAAGTGGTTTATGCAATTCTTCAGTTATACTCTTATACGCTGATTTATTTGGGCGTCTAAAAGTCCAAATAAAAAATGCTTCGAAAATATATATTGTTGTAATAAACATTGTCCTTGCTTTCATCTGTGTTAATTCCAGTTGAGAAAATCCTACTGTATAACTTAAAAATGGATTTTCATTCCAAGGATTAAGAGGTATTATTCCACCTAATAGCAAAGCTAGGAATATTCCTAATCCTCCTAGACCTGCTTGTATTAAAAGTAAAACCCAGAGATTCCTATTTAATAATTCTTCTTCATTTCTTGGAGGCTCCTTCATAACATCTTTTGGATGAATATCAATTACTAGTGCTAATGACGGTAGTGAGTGCAAAATTCCAAAGATATAGATATGTTGCCAATTTGATGCAAATAATTCAAATCCAATAAAGGGTTCGATAAGTTCAAAAGTAAAAAATGTTATTCCCTCCATAATATTAGTACATATAAAAAAGAAAATGATCGTCCTAATTTTAGCAAAAATTCCTCTCCCGATTTTAACTCCTTGTTTAATGGATGAAAAATTATCATCAGTAATTACCATATCTGAAGTTTCTTTAGCGAGATCGGTTCCAGTTATTCCCATCGCAACTCCTGCGTTTGCTAATTTTAAAGCAGGTGCGTCATTGATACCATCTCCCGTCATAGCGCAAATTAAATTCTGTTTCTGATAATTTTCTACAATAATTTCTTTATCTCTTGGTTCTACACGGGCAAATACAGTTGTTTTGTTAAAGTCGGATAAAGGTAAATCTTTTACTTGATTGCCTGCAGCAACTAGATCTCCTTCTCTGTAAATCTCCATTTCAGAAGCTATGGTTTTTGCAGTCGCAGGATGATCTCCAGTTACCATTACAACTTTAACTCCACCAGTCTGACATTCTTTAACAGATTCTTTAACTCCTAGTCGAGGTGGATCCATTATTGAAACAAAACCCAAGAGAATTAACTCTTTTTCCACGTCTTCCCTCTTTAAATCATCAACTTTTTGTAAATTTTTATAAACAACTGCTAATGTTCTAAATCCTTGATTAGCACGCTCATTTATTTTGTTTAAGATTGAGACTCTAGATTTTTCATCAAGATCTTTCAAAATTCCATTAATTTCGATTTGAGATGATATTTCTAACATTCTTTCAGGAGCACCCTTTGAAAAAACAAAAACTTTTAGTTCATCTTCAGCTGTAGTGCAAATAGTAGTCATTCTTTTAACTTCTGAACCAAATGAAAATTCTTTTTTTATTTCATATTTTTTCTTGATATCATATGGAAATATTCCTGCTTTTTCTGCTAGGACCAGTAATGCTGCCTCTGTGGGAGACCCGAGAGCTCTCCTTACTGCTTTTTCTCTCATATCTTTTAATCTTACTTTAATGTCTTCAAATTCAAGTCTTGCATTATTATTAACAACTATCGAATCGAGAAATTTTAAGAAAGTTTTATTATCTTTTAAATCAATAGGAGCACCATTTTTAAAGATCAAACCATCTGAATCATATCCAGACCCGGTAACATCATATTCTTGTTCATTTATCCAAAACTTTTCAACCGTCATTTCATTTTTCGTGATTGTTCCAGTCTTATCTGAGGCAATCACAGATACACGCCCAAGCGATTCAATAGCAGATAAATTTTTTATGATCACTCCACTCTGAGCCATATTTAATACACCTGTAATGAGAACTAATGTAGAGAGTAATGGTAAATTAATAGGGACAATATTCATTGCCCTTATTATAGAATCAGTAAATGCATTAACAATTTCATCCTGAATAAGGTTATTTTGAATACTTAAAATAGTGAGTTTGAAGGTTATTAAAATAATTAGATTTATTATTACAACAGTTCCAAGAATTTTTCCTAGTCTATTTAACTTTCTGGTTAGGGGAATATCTTCAATGCTCCCCATTTCATTCAAAGTTTGTGAAATTTTTCCAATTTCTGTTTTAGTACCTGTGCCTGTTATTAATTCTTTTGCTGTTCCGGTTTGAACATAAGTTCCCATAAATACCATATTGGATTGACTTTGGATTGGTAATTCCTTTTTCTCTAAGATATTACTATTTTTTTCTACGGGCTCACTTTCACCTGTTAAAGGTGCTTCATCAACACTCAAATTCATAGATTCTATTATACGGCCATCTGCAGGGACTTTATCCCCTTGTGTGAGTATTACTATATCACCGGGAACTAAATCTCTTGTTTCTACCTGAATATGTCTACCATCTCTTAGGGCAGTTGCTTTAAGGGCGGATATTTCTCTTAAGGATTCTAGTGCTTTTTGTGCTCGAAATTGTTGAATAATAGCAGTGATCGAATTAATGATAACTACTGTAAAAGTTATTATTTGTGTGTCTCCCCTACCTAATATTACAATAATGATTCCAGTTATGAGGAGAATCATTATTAAGAAATTGAAAAGGGGTGCAAGGTAAATTTTCCATATACTTTTCTTAATTTTAGGTAATTCATTATAATTATACTTTAGATATCTTTCTTCTAATTCGGAAAATTTTAAACCGCGATCTGGATCAGTATTAAATCTCTCTAATAATTCATTAATAGGTTGATTATAAAAAAACTCATCAGATCCTTGGTTTGTTGACATAATTGAAATAATTAAAACATCAAATTTACTTTAAATAATTAATAATAAAGTTTCCACAGTTTTTAATGGTTTATTATTTCATAAAAAAAA
>CAZBNW010000107.1:6675-8474 GCA_964493385.1 uncultured archaeon
TAATTAATAATAAAGTTTCCACAGTTTTTAATGGTTTATTATTTCATAAAAAAAATTACATTATTTGAAAAACTAGAGTTCGAAATTTTGAGGATCTCCAAGAAGATCTCTTAAAAGATGAAACCTCTTTCTAATAGTAGTGCTTGAAAATTTAGTGTATTTTTCAATTAGGCTTTGCGTAAAAATCTTCCTATTCTCTAAAGTCTGTCCGATATAATAGATCAATCCAGCTACAAAGGCTTTATAATTTAGGTTTTGGATGTGTTCATAAGTAATGTGATTTAGTATTTTATCTACTAATAATTGCATATTAATCTTAACTTTCTCAAATTGAGAGTTATCTGAAAAGAATTCTTGAACCTCTTCAAACGGAATCCCATTTAAATCCTTTTGGAAGACTATTTTTATTCTATTTTTAATTATTTTCTCTAAATCTTTTACACTCTTCTTTTCTGTCAACATCTTTTCTGTTCTTTTTACTTTCAACATAGCATTATTTAGCATTTTTTTATTAATTTTATGACCTAGCTCTCTTGAACATTTGATAAATTCTTCGACACGTATATTTGTAGTGTCCTTTATTTCTATCCACACAATAGCTAGGAAAAGAATAACCATATTTTGATAATTGTGGCGGTGATATTTATTATAGCGTAAATAACGATCTTTAATTTCTTGGTATTTTACATTATCAATATTTAATCCAATCCCATGGCTTTTTAATAATTCAATTGTCTTTTTCTGTTCAGTAAAGTCGGTTTCATAGTCTCTAAACCATTTTTCAAGTGTTTTTATTCGTTCATATTTCTCTTTGATTATAGGATCTTGAAGTGCTTTAGAATCACTTACTTTGATTCTTCTTTCATAATCTCTCTGTGATTCTTTAAAAAAATCACTTGTTGACATTGTGTCTGCAAAAGCTAATTTATCTTCCATAATTAATCCACAATCTTGGCAAACAATAAACCCACTATCTTGTTTGATATTCTTATGAGGACAATCAGAGATTTCCGAAACAACTTTCTTTTTATTTTTCAAAAAATAATCAATTTAAAACTTTTAATTTTATTAAAATAAAATCTGGTAAAAAAACAATAATATTAAAAATTTTTATTAATTTCAAAAACAATAATAAGATTAATTGCATAAAAAATTTTCTTGCTTTTTTAATAAATTTAAGTGGATTCAAAATGGAATATAAAAAAGTTCTTAAATTTCTTGAAATCGTTGGTTCTATATTTATAATTCTTTCAATAATCGAGATTGCGTATGTTATTTTATTAAATTTTACTCAATTTAATCTTGATGGTAACTCACTCTTGTTATCAGAATTTATTTATTCTGCCTCAATCATACCACTTTCAGGAACAATATTATGGCTTTTCCTGAATGCTTCTATGTTTTGTTTTTTAATCCTTGGAATTTTCATGTATAAGATAGCTTCTGATAAAAAAATTGAAAGCAGCCCATTAGCAAAATTTTTAGTTGTTATTGGTATGGTAATTTTATTAGTAGGTTTTGTTAAAATGAATTATTTAGTACTATTGGGGAAAGAAAATATTACAACCATCTCTGGTTCCATTGCTTTTCAATTTGCGCTCTTTGATCCAAATATTACTCCGCTTATGCCTGCAATCTTCTGGACTTTCTTTATTTCAGTAAATTGTGCGATTTTATTTGCTGGGCTAGCAGTAACAGCAGTTGGAATAAAATGGACTCTCCTAAAAGAACAAGCTGAAAAATCCTAGTTAAATATTCAAAAATTCAGATTTTTTCAATGTTTTAAAGCCCATGGTCCT
>CAZBNW010000108.1:0-8462 GCA_964493385.1 uncultured archaeon
TTAAAAATAATACTGCTTCCATTGCTTCGGCACCATTCTTACGAAACATGGGAGTACTAGTATCAAGATATAATAATTTATTAGTCTCATCGATTTTAGGGTTATTAGGATTATAATCAAGAACCACAAAATTCGAAATTTGTCCATCAATTCCTAAATCCAAATTTTCATTTGTTTTATTGAGCATCCATACTTTCTTCATTTCTCTCATTGCTAGAAGAATTAAGGTTTCTACTTCTTGATCTGACACGTGATGAATCACATGGTTTCCTACTGTGTCTGGATTAACTTTCTGTTGAACGATATAAAATTGAATTTTCCCTTCCTCATCTTTAAACCATATTGCCTCTTGTTCTGGCAGAATAATTCCAAGATCTTCTTGTAAAATCCTATTATACATGTTGAAAGCCCATACATGTCTTTTAACCTGTCTTACCGAATCAAAAATAGGAATTCTTTTATAAGCTAAATGTGATGGATCATCCACAATTTCGAAAACCAAACTAATTTCTCCATAACCAAGAATTTTAATAGGGATTTTACCTTTCTCGGGATTTATCGTGTCAATTGTACGTTCTAATTCCTTTAATAATTCTATATTTACTTTCATAAAAAATCAATTTCGAAATTGGGGAATTCTCTTAATCTTAATTTAACATTAATATTATTTAAAAGTATAAACTTTATTCATTTTACACTATTTATTTAATTAATAATAAAGAAAAATTGAAAAGTTAGGGGATTTTAATAATAAAAAGTCAAGACTGGGAAAATTCTGAGATGATCGGGCAAAATAAAGAGCCCACTCACAATACTCTTATTCCTTTTCAAGATATTGATTCTGCCTTAACAGGAAATTTTGAATCTTCACAGTATAATAAGTCGCTTAATGGTAATTGGAAATTTAATTGGGTTAAAAAACCTTCTGAACGCCCCATGGATTTTTATAAGGAAAATTATGATGATAGTCTATGGGATGAAATTCCTGTACCAAGTAATTGGCAAATGTGTGGCTATGGAATTCCAATCTACACTAACGTAAAATACCCATATAGTGTAAAGCTAGATAATATTCCTAGTATAGATCATGATTATAATCCAGTAGGCTCATATCGAACAGAATTTACTGTTCCAAGTGATTGGTTTCAAAGGGAAACCTTTATACATTTTGATGGTGTTAAATCAGCATTTTATCTCTGGGTGAACGGAAATAAAGTTGGATATAGTCAAGGTTCAATGACCCCAGTAGAGTTTAATATTACGAAATTTCTACAAAAAAGCATAAACACTTTAGCTGTAGAAGTATATCGATGGTCTGATGGTAGTTATCTTGAAGATCAGGATATGTGGAGATTTAGTGGAATTTACCGGGATGTATATTTATTCTCAACACCCAAAGTTCACATGAGAGATTTTTTCGTATATTGCACTTTTGATGAAAATTATGAAACCGCATTACTAAAAATTCGTATAAAGTTGAGAAATTATGGTAATACTAAGAGTAATAAGCTTAAAGTTGAGATTTCATTATTAGATGCGCAGAAGCAATATGTAGGATCAAATATATTAATAGAAAAATATATTAACATCGAGCCTCAAAATGAAATAATTTTAAAACTGCAACAAGATATTAAAAATCCAAAAAAATGGTCAGCAGAAACACCATATCTCTATGATTTAGTTTTAAAGCTAAAAAATTCTGATGATGATGTAATTGAAGTAGAATCATGTAAATTTGGATTTAAACATATTGAAATAAAGCAAGATGGAAGTTTTTATATCAATGGTAAATCGATTATTTTTAAGGGAGTAAACAGGCATGAGCACGATCCTTTTCATGGGCGTGCTATACCTTATAGTAGAATGACTCAAGACATCATATTATTAAAACAGAACAATATCAACGCTGTGCGTACTAGTCATTACCCAAATCACCCCAAATGGTATGATTTATGTGATCAATATGGAATTTATATTATTGATGAATGTAATTTAGAATCTCATGGGTTACGAGATGTTTTGCCTAAAAGTGACCCAAAATGGACTAAAGCTTGTGTTGATCGGATGATTAGAATGGTTGATAGGGATAAGAATCATCCATGTATTGTTATGTGGTCTCTCGGTAATGAAGCAGGTATGGGTGAAAATTTTAAAAAAATGAAAGATATTACACTTGAAGTTGATTTTACAAGACCTATTCATTATGAAGGAGATTCTGAGCAAGAAGTTTCTGATGTCATTAGTTTTATGTACTATCCTCCAGGAATTTTTGAAAGAATGATAAAAAGGAATAAATGTGGAATGATTGGTAAGACCCGACGATTAGAAGAGGGTATAAAAAAACCATATATGTTATGTGAATATGCTCATGCTATGGGGAATAGTCTTGGTAACTTTCAAGAATACATGGATGTTTTTGAAGAATATCCCAATGCAATTGGTGGTTTTATTTGGGATTTCATTGATCAAGGTCTTCATAAAACTTCAGAAAAAGGAATTAAATTTTGGGCTTATGGGGGGGATTTTAATGATGAACCTAATGATAGTAATTATTGTATTAATGGAATTGTCTTACCCGACCGGAAACCTAATCCCTCTTTATTTGAAGTTAAAAAAGTTTATCAAAACATCAAGATAATTCCAGTTGATTTATTGGAAGGTAAAATTAAAATTCAAAATAAAAATAATTATATTTCTACGAAATATATTGTAATATTTTGGGAATTAACTGCTAATGGGATAAAAATTGAAGAGGGTCAATTAGATAAATTTAGAATAAAACCAGGTGAAATTAAAGATGTAATTGTTTCATTCAAGGCTCCCGAAATCAAACCTAATACAGAGTATCATTTAAAAATCTCATCTACTCTAGCGGAAGATACGATTTGGGCTAATAAAGGTCATATTCTTGCGTGGGATCAATTTAAAATTCCATACAATGTACCAATAAAACCAGAAGTAAGTATAGATGATATGGATAAAATTGGAATCGATGAATTAAATGACTATTACATAATTAGAGGCAAACATTTCAGAATTAAATTTGGAAAAATCAGTGGTGTGATTGAGTTTTATACGTTTAGAGATTTAGATTTAATTATTAATCCTATTATCCCAAACTTTTGGAGAGCGCTAACTGACAATGATTTAGGAAAAGTTGATTATGCAGATAGAATTCTTTCAAATGTAGATAAAAGTTGGAAAGAAGCGAGTAAAAAAAGAAAAGTTATAAATCTTGAATATAAAAAAATTAAACCGCAAATTATTGTTATAAATGTACAATTTAAGATACACAATTCTAAGAGTTTGCTTGAAACAGTATATACATTTTATGGGAATGGAGATATAATCATTAAGAACACCTTTACTCCAAGCCTAAATATGGTTCGTTTTGGTATGCAAATGGCAGTTCCTGAAGAATATAAGAGGATGACATGGTATGGAAGAGGTCCTCATGAAACTATGTTGGATCGAAAAACTGGAGCTGCTATTGGGATTTATTCTGGATTAGTAGAAGACTTAATCCATCCATATATTAGGCCACAAGAGAATGGAAATAGAACTGATGTACGGTGGGGTGCTCTTACCAATAAGGAAGGAAATGGTTTATTGATCTCTGATGTTGGAGGAACGTATCTTAATATTAGTGCTTGGCCTTATAGTATGGAAGATTTGGAATCAGTAGCGCATAATTATGAATTACCCCGTCGTGATTTTATAACTTTTAATATTGACTATAAGCAACAAGGAGTTGGTGGGGATATTCCAGCACTTGCAGCAGTTCATAATGAACATATGCTAAAAAAGAATGTAAATTTTAATTATTCTTTTCTTCTTCGAGGGTATACTAAGAGCATGGGAGATATTAACCTAATTGCCCAGAGAAAACCTCCAATGTTGTAAATGGGATATAGCAATGTTATTAAATTAAAATTTATTTTGATTAATATTTATAAAAAATTTGAAAAATATGGTGTTTGAATGGCTCGTCCTTTATGGTTTGTAAAATTACTTAAAAAAGCATTTCCAAATATCAAATTGATTGCTAAATTGACGAATTTACCAATCTTAGGCAAAATTCTTGATCATTTGCTGTTTGAAGGGGATGACATGATATATCTCCCTCAAGATAGATCAATTGAGGTAAATAAATCCTTAGGTGAATACAATGAGATTGTATTACCGTCCCAAGTATTAAAATATTTTATTGAGAAAGCTAATTATCATTGGGTTATGAATTTCTGTATTTGTAGGTCAAGTATGAAATGTGAAAATTATCCAATTGATTTAGGTTGTCTTTTTCTAGGAGAAGCTGTTCTAGGGATTAATCCACAATTGGGAGGGTTAGTTACTAAGGAAGAAGCTCTAGAACATATAAAAAAATGTGAAGAGGCAGGATTGGTTCATTTGATAGGGAGAAATAAACTAGATGCTCAATGGCTTGGTGTTAAACCAGAAGAAAAACTTCTCAGTATATGTAATTGTGATCCCTGTTGTTGTTTATGGCGTATTGCTCCAATAATTGTACCCAAGATTAGTTCTAAAATTAAGAAAATGCATGGTGTAAATGTTAGAGTAACAGATAATTGTAAAGGATGTGGAATTTGCACGAGGGGATGTTGTTTTGTTGATGCTCTACATTTAATAAATGAAAAGGCTGTTATTAGTAATGTATGTAGAGGCTGCGGACGATGTGTTAGCGTCTGCCCTAACGAAGCAATTGAGATAACAATTGAAGATAAACATTATGTAAAAAAATCAATTGAAGTATTGGATAGTATTTTAGATATGGCTTAATTTTGAAGAGTTAAGATTTTTCCTTCCAAAAGAAGTTTTTTACTTTTAAATTGTCTACTCTAGTTCTTTCTTTTAATGCTGATACAGCTTGAACTGTCTCTTTAATTGAATGAAATACCGGTATATTAGCAAGTTCTAATGATTCTATTATCAATGAATATTTTGGAACATACGGAACAAAGCACACTACTGGTTTGTTTTTATTTGATACAATATTAGCAATTCTTCTCCCAATTTGAAAGGAGATGTTCGGTGGATAAGGAAGTAAAAGTAAAATTATGCATTCTATTTTATCTAAATCAGATAAATATCGAATTATATCTTCAATGTCAGTATCTAATACTGAACCTGTTAAATCAATGGGATTGTTGAAAGATGCGATATTTTGAGCAGAGGGATTCATAAGTTTTTGTAAGTCTCTTTTTTCTTGTTGGGAAAATCGTACAGCATTTAATCCATATTTTTTTAACATATCAGATGCCAAAACAGCATGACCTCCAGAAACAGAAACTATTGCTACATCGCCAAAGGTTATAACATTTTCACCAAATGGGTTTCTTTTATGAGATAATATATCATATACTTTTAAACACGTCAACAATTCTCTTTCAGAATGTGGTTGGATTATATAATGTTGCCTTAGGGCGTTATAAATAATTTTAAAATCCCCTGCTAAACTTGCTGTATGCGATTGCGTTGCGACTTTTCCTTCTCTTGTTTTCCCACCGAAATATACTATTACCGTATCTTCAGATTCTTTTGCTAACTGTAAAAATTTTCTAGCTTTACCTTCTTTAAAACCTTCTAAATAAAAAGCTATATTTGATGTTTCTGGGTCTACTTGACTGAAGTATTCTAATAACATTGTTTCATCAACAACAGCACGATTGCCAATAGAAACCGCAGTAGACACACCTATGTTTCTTTCATTGAACTTTACAAAGAACTGATCGACTAAGACTCCTCCACTCTGACTTATGAGTGCTACAGAGCCTTTTGGCGGTCTTGTGATACGCTCCGTAGGTAGAAAGATCGTATCGACAATTGGTGGAGCATAGACACCAAGGCAATTTGGTCCTAGTACTGCAATATCATTCTTAAAAGCTAGTTTTTCAAGCGTTTCTTGCCTTTTCCTGCCTTTTCCACCAATTTCTGCAAATCCTCCTCCAATTATTACAGCTGTGGGAATATTAAGATCCACACAATCTTGAATATAGTCTAATGTATCATCGGGCCCAACAGCAATCACAAGGAGATCTGGAATTTCTGGCAATTTATCTAAACGTTCGTATAATTGAATTCCCTCAATTTCTCCTGCCGTTGGATATATCCCATAGACTTTTACTTCCATTTCAAATTCATTTTTTAGTAAAACTATTCTTCCAGGGCTTAAAGGGTTTTTTTTTGAGATCCCCACTACAGCCATGGAGTTGGGCTTAAAGAGCTTTTCTAATTCCATTTGAGTAGAATAATATAATGATTCCTTTTAAGGTTTATAAGAAAAGAATTCAAATATTTTTTTATAATTTTTTTCTTTTTCTCCAAAAGCAAATCAGAATCAGATTAAAATTTACTAAATTCTCATTATATCGTTAACTTCTTAATAATCTTCTTTCTTAAATTTAGAATAAACTTCTTATTAGATAATTTTTTTCCATGTTGAGATTTTAAATAATTATTACATGCATAAAGAGCATCTTCATAGGCTCCAATATTAAAATAAGCTTGACTCAATTTTTCCCATATTCTATTATCTATAAGAGTAAAATGGTCTTTTATACGAGAATCTAAAGCTAGGATATAAGCACTAATCGCATCTTCATATTCTCCTTTCGCCAAATAAGCATTACCTTGATAAAAATATGCTTTATAAGTCTCTGGAAATATTCCAATTGCTTTTTCTGCCCATTCTAATGATAAATCGTAGTTGTTCATTAAATTATAAATTTCACTAATATTACTCATTACATAGTGGTCATCTGGTTCAAGCTCATGACATTTATGATAAAATTCTAATGCCTTTTCATATACACCCTTACTTTTCAATGCTATTCCAAGATTATGTAGAACACTAAAATTATCAGGAGCAATTTCTAAAATCTTATTACATATATGGATCGCTTCTTCTAATCTACTACTATCCAAGAAGAAATAACATTGGCTGATATCTTCCTTTAGATCTATATAATATTTTTGTCCAATAGCTTCTAATTCCTCTTTAGTAAAATCATCTAAATAGCCTTCATTTATTAGAAATTCTTTTACTGGTTCAAAATTACCCATAAATCTTTTTGCTACTTCCTCTTTAAGTACTTTATTGGCTAAAAGGTCTCCAACTTTAGCTAACTTCCTTAATAATGGAAAGGCTAAGTTACTATGTAGCAATTTTGTGTTATAATTATTCTCAGCCCATACCTGCAAATTTGAACAGTGTCCCCAAAAAATAGTATCAGGTGGAATATCATATAAAATATGATCTCCTTCTAGTGAATGATCTAATCTTTCTGTGGCTTCATCGATAGACTCAATATCGTCAAATGTACTTATCTCATTAATAGGAATTTGTATCAAAAGGAATTTACAGGTCTCAAATAATTTTCCATTGACATAGATATTTGTCTTATTATCCTCCAACCTTAAACTTAAATATCTATTGATTTTATACTCCTTTCCAAGACTCAATTGTGTATTCAACCTTCTAACATTTGTCTTATTATTATAAAATTTAACTCTTGCTATTAAATTAACCTCTTATATCTTTAAGGAAAATAATATAAATTATAATATTTAAAACAGTATCTCCTTCTGAAATTCTAATTTCTATATCTAGATCTGCGATCATATCACCATAGATCCCGCTGATGATCTCTATATTTTCGTTTTTGACAATACTGGAGGGCAAAACCAAAGTTTAATAGAATTTAAATTGAAGGAAAAATGGACTATCCCTTTAGGGTTTAGTTCTCCTATACTATTCATTACGGGATTGATTGGATTTTCTTTATTACTTATTGGTTTATCTTATTTTTTCTTAGTCGCAGTAGTTAAAAAAGGAACTAAGAAATATTAAATGAGTTAATTATTTAATTTTTTTAGAAGGAACAACAGGTTCTTCTATGTATACCTTTATTTACTCGGACCTATTATCATCATAGTTGGTGTGATAGTGTTAATTATCGGAGCAATTAGAGGAGCAAGCGTAAAAAGTATAGAGACGGTGAAAGATATTTGTTCTAAATGTGGTGCAAAATTGTCGTCTGGATACAATAATTGTCCAAATTGTGGGGAAAAAATTTAGAGTTACCAACCTTATTTTTTATAGAGGTAAGTTTCATTTCCCAAAATTATAAAATAAAAATTAAATGAATTAGTTCCCTCTATCTATTATAAGGAGCATAATTATTTTTCCAATATTAGTAAGAAAATTTTGTATTAAATATACTAAAGAGAAAGCAAATTGTCAAAAATAGGTCTAGTTTTAAGTATGATTGGTGGTATTCTATTCTTTACTTTACAATATTTTTATGCTAGACATTTTTATTCTATGTGGTTATTGGGTGGGGATTTTATAGTAGTTTATCTTTTTTATCTATCCATTAATGGGGGTGCTATTGTTGGAGCAATTTTAGGATTTATAGGCAAAAGAATTGGTTATTATTTATGTT
>CAZBNW010000109.1:0-8348 GCA_964493385.1 uncultured archaeon
TGAGGTGAAGAATGCAAGAGTTGGAGAGTTATCGATTGACATTGCAGACGAAACTCTTTGGTTGAAATTGCAAAGTGGACGCGAAAAAGCTAGATCAGCTACTTAAGGGCGCGGGTTTAAAAGGGGATATTGAAGATTCTGCTATTATTCCTGTACCAAACACTAATCTTGTCATGGCTAAAAATATTGACATCTTCACTCCTATTATTGATGAACCAGAAATTATGGGAGAAATTGCCGCTGCTAATGTTACTAACGATGTTTTCGCTCTAAATGTTCCAGAGATATCTGGTATGCTTGTATTCTTAGGATTAAAGAAAAATATGCCTATGTACATAGCAGAAGGAATATTAAAGGGTATTAAGAATTTCATGGAGAATAAGCTAAATTCTAAGGTTCTTGGAGGCCATACAATTTATTCAGAATGGCCACTTATTGGTGGTGAAGCTTCTGGATTTGTTGAAAAGGACAAAATTATAAAAAAAAATTATGTGGAAGAAGGGGATAAAATAATTCTAACAAAACCAATTGGAAACCAATCAATTATGGCAGCATACAGACTTCAAAAAAACAATCCAGACCTTTTAGAGAATTATTCGACAAAAGAAATTGATAAATCTATCGACATAGCAATCAAATTAATGATAACACCACTTCAAGATGTTGTAAAAACTATTCATACATACAATGATATTTCATTCATCCATTCAATGACAGATGTTAGTGGTTTTGGTCTCGCTGGTCATCTAAGAGAAATGCTTCAAAATTCGCGGTTTTCAGCTATAATCGAGAAGATCCCTAGTATTAGACTGACAGGCGAATTAGCTTACGATTTTGGTTACAAATATGATGAATGTGAAATGCCCGAGACTGCTGGTGGGATGCTTCTTTCTGTTGATCATGAATATGCGGAAGAATTTTCAGAAAGATTAAATAATAATTTCGGTGTGAAAAACTGGATTGTAGGCACAATCGATAACAAAAGCAAACCTAAATATGTTCGTGTATCCAAAAATGCTGAGCATATTGAAATAACTAAAATCTAACGATGTCTATGAAATAAGTAAAAACATATTATAGTGGTCGCTTATTGAGAATACTGTTGCACAACAGCATCGAATATAATTAGTTGTTTTTATTTCTTATTTTTAGTTTTATTGAATTTATTTATCGATATAATTGATAAATAATATCGAAAATTTTTATAGATAGTAAGAATTTGATTTATTAACTAACTTTAAATCAAAATTTAATAAAAATCATAAAAAGTTGAGGTGTATGAGCAAAGAATTACCATATCGATTAACTACAGATGTAAAGATACATGGATGAAGCTGTAAACTCGGACAAAACGACTTAAATGATTTATTAGCTAAGGTAGGTCTAGTAGGAGATATTGAGGACGCGGCTATTATACCAATACCCAAAAGTGATTTGGTTCTTGTTAAAAGTATTGATATTTTCACTCCAATTATAGACGAACCCGAAATTGCAGGTGAGATTGCTGCGTGTAATGTTACAAATGACATTTTTGCCATGAATGTCCCAGAAATATCAGGGATGCTTATCTTCTTGGCAATTAGTACAAGGACCCCAATGTCGGTTGCTGAAGGAATTCTAAAGGGTATCAAATACTTTATGGAAGAAAAAATAAATTCTAAAGTGGTTGGTGGACACACAATTTATAGTGAATGGCCATTAATAGGTGGTGAAGCTTCTGGATACATACATAAAGATGCGATTATTCAAAAACAGGGTGTTAAGAAAGGAGATAAACTAGTTTTAACCAAACCCATAGGATTGCAAGCAATTATGGCATCATATAGGATTCTTAAAGATTTTTCAGAGATGCTAGAAAAATATTCTATAGACGAACTTCAAAAATCTATCGATCTTGCTATAAAAATAATGACTACTTCTAATCAAAATGTTGTAAAAACAATACACTCCTATAACGATTTTTCATTTGTTCATGCATTAACTGATATTACTGGATTTGGATTAGCTGGTCATACTGCTGAAATTCTTCAGAATTCTGATTTATCTGCAATAATTGATACCATTCCATCGATAAAATTTTCTGAAGAATTATCTCATGAGTTAGGATATGCTTTTGATGATTGTAAATGTCATGAAACCGCGGGAGGTATGCTCATTGCCGTTGATCCTGCAAAAGTAGAAGACTTTACGTCTGCGCTTACAAGTAATAAAATCACTAATTGGATTGTCGGAAAAATAGATAAAGTTCAACCAGGACTTGTCAGAATCTCAGAAAATGTTCATAATATTGAAATTACAAAAATTTAAAGATGTCTATGAAGTAAGCTGAAACACTTAATAGTGGGTGCTTATTGAGAATACCGTTGCACAACGGCGTCAATTTGTTACCAAATCTCGTTTTTTCTCATATTATTTTAACTGAGTATTACCAAAAGCAAATGTTGTTTATATAAATTTAAGTAATTTTCTTAAATAATAATCCATCCTCTGTTATTGTATGCTTAAGGATCCTAGTTGAATTAACTAATCTAAATCCTTTCTTTTCTACCAAATTTTTAACATAATCACTTTTTAATGGGACTTCATCAGAGAAAATCCATAATTTCAATAATTCTGCAACTTTTCTAATCGCTTTATAAGTTATTGTTGGAGTGGGATAAAAAAGTAGTAAGTAACCTCCTTTTTTTACATAATTTGCATGGATACTAATAATCTTATTTAAATTACTTCCCTGAAAGTGCTCAATTAATCCTTGAGAGTGAACAAGATCGTACTTGTCATTCTTTTTTAATTTCATAACATCATCATTTATCAATTCAACCTTGTATTTCTTAAATCTCTTTTTTGAAGCAGCTAGGGCACTTTTATTAGAATCCACTAAAGTTACTTTGGATACCTTAAATTCTTTTGTTAAATTATAACTATTATATCCTGTACCAGAACCTAATTCCATAATCTTAATGTCGTTGTTTAAATTAGATTTATTTAATAATTTCTTATAACCATTCCATACAGATTTTAAAAATAATTTTGTAATAAAGGAATCTTTAAATGAATATTTATTCCAATCTGTCTTTACTAAAACCATACATATTTTTTAAAAAAAAAGGTATTATAAATTTTTTTATTGCAGGCAAAGGATATCTTTTTAAAAAACTCATCATATAAGATTAAAATGGATGTTGCAATGTTTACAGACACATTCATGCCCTGTACAAACGGTGTTGTGAATGCTGTATGGAGTATATCAAAGGGACTTAAAAAAGCAGGCAATTCTGTTCATGTTTTTGCATTATCAGATAAAGACTCTGATGAAGTAATTGAAGGTGTTATAGTTCATAAATTCCAAGGGCGAATTTTTAGGTATTATGAAGATTACATGATGAGATATACGGTGCCCATTAGAAGAATATTAAAGATTGCTAATAAAGTAGATTTTGATGTAATACACTCAAATTCACATTTATCAATGGGATTTTGTGCATTAATATTAAGCAGATTAAAGAAAATTCCATTAATAACTACATTTCATACATTAATCCCTCAATATTTAGAAATGTATACTGATTACTTAAAGTCAACATATTTTGAAAAATCAAGAACTTTGAGATTAGCTTATAAATTCAAATTAATTGGTTTAATGAAAAAAATTAGTAACAAGTTAATCTGGTGGTGGCTTTCATATCATAATATTGGCACTTGGATAACTACTCCTAGTACTTTTTCTAAAAAGATTTTAATTAATAATGGTATTCATAGAGAAAAAATTTTGGTAGTTCCTAATCCTATAGACATAGGTACATATAAAAAGACTAAGAAGAAGAATAAAATTCCTTTAATATTACATGCTGGCAGATTAAGCCCTGAAAAAAGAGTTGATGTATTAATAAAAGCTTTAAAATATGTAAAAGGTGATTTTGAATGCATTATCACAAGTGACGGATCCAACAGAGAACTTCTTCAAGAACTAGCAATAAAAGAAGGAGTTTCTAAAAAAATTAAATTTACAGGAATAGTTAGTAAAAAGAAACTAACTGAGTATTATCATAAAGCAGATTTATTCGTTAGTCCTGCAATATATGATACTTTTAATAATTGTGTTGCAGAAGCATTAAGCCACGATACTCCTGTAATAATTGACAAGAAATCAGGCGCTACTGATTTTGTTAAGCATGGAATAAATGGATTAATCATTAAAAGTAGTAATCCAAAAGGGTATGCATCACAAATTGACTTATTATTAAAAAAGAATGACTTTAAGAATATCTCAAATGGAATAAAAGATTATACAGATATTAATAATATAGTAGCTAAATTTGAAAAGATTTATACAAAGAAGAATAAAAAGAATAAAAAATCGTTTTTAGATATTATAAAATATTTATTTTCAGGAGCATTTTTTTATTGTTTATTAGCTTTAGGAGAAGTAGGTATATTACTGCATAACGCAATTCATAAGTGATTTTTATGACATCTATTATGTATAAATTTCCAAAAGCCTATAATTTATTTTTAAAGATAATTCATAGGAAAAAATTATCTGAAAGATATAAGTTTATATCAAAAATTATCGGTTAAAACAAGAGAGTATTAGATTTAGGATGTGGAACCTGTTTATTATTTAATTACTTAGATAAGTCATGTAGTTATCAAGGATGGGATCTTAATAAGAACTTTATTAATAAAAACAAAAATAACTTAAATGTTAAATTAAAAAATGTTTTTGATTATAAAGACTATCCAGAAAATGATGTTATAGTAATATCTGACCTATTACATCATGTTGTACCAAGACATGATGAATTAGTAAAAAAGGCAAAGAAAAAAACTAAGAAATTGATTATAATAGAACCAACGGTGGGCATTAATATAATTGGCACCAAAAACAAATTTTTAAAAATCGTTAATAAATTAATCGATAAAATATTATCTGATGATGATGGGATTAATTCCTTTGAAGATAGAAGTAAATGGTTTGAAAAAAAAGAAGATGTCCGTAAATTCTTCATGAAATTTAATCCAAAATTAATTAAAGAATTTGGACTTGACTATATTGTTGTATTGGAATAATAAGAAACCTTTAAAATGGAAATTCATTTTTCTTAAAATAATATCTTAAAAGTAAAGCCTATGACGTAGAATCATTAATAATACTATTTTCTCTTTCTTATCCTACCATTTAAACTTAAAATTGTCTCTCTTATTTCGTCTAAAGCTCTTTCCGCTATTTCATCTCCATTTTCAATGTTAAAACCAGTTATCGAAATTTCTACTTCTAACGAAAGTCCAATTCTTGGATGGGTTTTAATCCACAGTTTGGGATATTTCTTTTCAAGTTTTGTAATGTATGGAGCTATTTGGGATTCACCAATACCCATAAAAAAGAAGCCTTTTTCTACAAACTTTCCTCTCTTCTCTTTTAAAATTGGCTTAATAACATTAAGAAAAATCGCTTTCATTTCGGCTGGGACGCCTGGTAGTACGAAAATAGATGTTTCCCTTTCTTTTAATTTAACTCCCGGGGCAGTTCCTCTTATATTTGGGAGTGGTATCGATCCTTGAGGAAGATAACTCATTTTTTCTCTTTCTTTAGTCATGCCTTCAAGTTTTAGAATTCCTCTTTTATACGCATGCTCATACGCTCTCTTAATAGAATTATAAGCGTGTTGATTTAACTCTAGTTCTCGATTTAAACCCTTTGCTATACCCGCTAATGTCATGTCATCAAATGTGGGTCCAAGACCCCCTGTGGTAATTAGCATGTCTGGCTTACGTTTTAGAATGGTCTGTAATGTTCTAGAAATAATCCCAATGTCATCTTCTATGGTTGTAATCCTTTTTAATTTATGTCCGTATTTGACTATTCTTTTTGCCATCCAATTAGAATTTGTATCTTGAGTTTTTCCAATAAGAATTTCATTACCAATCATTAAGAGTTCAATAATCATGAGAAAAATTATCAAATCATTTTTAGTATTTAATTTTATAAAACTTGATATTTTTTAATTATTTTACTCAATTACCAATAGATTAAAAAAATGATATAAAAGAAAATGACGATCGAAATAGACGACGCAGGAACAGGAGATCTTGTAGGAGATGCCTTTATCGGGTTTCTCAGAAAAGAAAATGGACAGATTATATTCAAAACCTTACCTGTAGCATTATTTAAAGGAGAAAACTGGAAAAATAAAAAACCTTTAGAAAAAGCAGTAGAACTTGTAAAAGATGGTTTGGATGAAGTAAATTTCCAAAAAGAAGCTGATCTTATTCATCTTTGTAGGGGTAATATCTTTGATAAAGTAAGAGATTATTTCTTAGAGGAAGGTATAAATTATGAAGATACTGTAGTTGAAGGCAAATTACAGGATGCTATAGAGGGAAAATTAATTGATCACCTTCGAAATGATTTAGGTGTGAGATCAAAAAGCTTAAATAAGAAAAGTGGGGCAAAAAGATTTTTTGTATTATTTAATTGGGTTTGTTATGATTTTTTTAATAGAGAGAAGCATGTAAAATCAGGATTTAAAAAGTGGAATACAGTTTGGCGAGATCGAGCTATTAAAAAATATGAAAAAATTAAGAAATCAAAAAAAGAAAAAAAGTTCTAATTTTTTAGCTTTAAATCTTGAATTTCTTTAAGATTCAATCTTAAGCTTTCTTTTAATGAGAATGATTCTGGCTATACCTAGTGCACCAAGACCAATAAGAATTCCTCCTGGTATACTCATTCCTAGATTTATTGCTAGGGCATATGAAGTTGAATCCATCGGTAAATTCATTTCTTCTTGAGCGAGATATGGCATAACATTATCTCTAAATTCCGGTAACCAATTCAAAATCATGTTCATTGCTCCATCTTCTAAATGATTAATAGTCTGGAGATCATCAGCTAATACTGAAGTAGGATTTGCAACTGCTGAATACCAATTCCTTAAACCTTTCTTGTTTACTAATGAATATTCGTTTGAAACATTCCACAGAGACTCTGCTGATTCAAGAGACATGTTAGTTGGTAAAACAGCTATATTTCTGCCTCGATACCCCACTTCAAATCCGTATACTATACCTGCTTTTAAAGGGAGTGGAAATCCATAAGGATATATTACTTCACCATCTGCGGTGCCGTTTACCCATTGTTCCAATAATATAACTCTCGCATATTCTGTAATATTCATGCCTACGCCATCTGGAGGGGGAAGTTTCATAAGTTCTGGAACGATATTTTCCTGAAATGATTCTTCGAATAACCAAAAAAGAATCATGTCCATTTGAGTTTGAGTTAGATTGAATTCATTCATTAATGTATCCTTCACAGTATCATTTGTAAATGCAATAATCCACTGATTAATTCCTGTATCGTTTGTTAGGGCATTAGGGTAATTAATTTCATCAAAGAGCGCATAAGCACTCTTACGTGTTATATTCGATGGAGTTATACGACCAACTTCAAATCCAATTAATGTTTCATTTATATCTTCAAGCATTTCACTGAAATCAATTCCTCCCTCATATAATGTCTCATTCAAAACTGTTCCATTTGCCCATTGTTCCATGAACAAAGCCTTAGCAATTGCGTTTACTGAAAGGAGTCCTGCTAATTCCGGCATATAATCTACATGCATACCTAATGAAATTACTCCGGGGATTGCCCAACCGATCAGATAGTCGGTTATATATTCTTCAAGCTTAGATAGTTGGTACCATGTACAATTATAGTTTTCTTGTATTGTTTTATTCAGTACACTGGTCCCACTTGAATTAGCAGCGTAATACTGATCTAAAAATGTTGCAACGCCTGCACCTGTTGATGTATCATTAAGAAAGCCTTGAATGCCAGGAATATAACCTGGAACTGATGTGCTATTTCCATATAATATCCTATTTTGAGCATCTTCAGTAAAATTAAGAGGCTCACCATGGTGATACGAAGTACCGTTAAATATAACCCAAACTCCAGTAGTATCATTATTGAAGAATCTTTCCATGCCTATAGGCGGTTGAAATATACCCACAACACCGCCAGTATTAACAAAAATATTAATTAATACGGCAACAAATGTCACTTCAACCATGTCTTCAAGAATAGGAATTCCCATATCTCTAATTCCTCTGAGTGCTTGAGGTATTCCTTTTTCTTTAATCATTGGTTCAATCAAAGGGATCGCTTCTTCTTCAATCCCTAGAAGACCTTCATCAACAGAGTCTGCTACCATATTATTAATATAATCTTCAATTAAGATCCCTCCAGGAACCAAACCTAACCCTACTGCAAGTAGCACAGCAGAAATAATAACAATTTTTTTGGACATTTTTTTCCCTTTGATAATTATTGATCAACAATATTA
>CAZBNW010000110.1:0-8267 GCA_964493385.1 uncultured archaeon
GCGGAAGTTTGGATGGGCAATGCTTATTAATTCTTTAGCTCTTTGACGAACAGTTTTTCCTCGTAAATCTGCTATTCCAAATTCAGTGGCTACATAATGGACATCAAAACGGGAGGTTGTTACGCACGCACCTTCATTTAATTTAGAAACTATTCGAGATATAGTCTTTTTTCTATTAGTTGATGGAAAGGCAATAATAGATTTTCCTCCTGGAGATAAACTAGATGCTCTAACAAAATCTACTTGACCTCCAACTCCGGAATATTGTTGATAACCAAGAGTATCTGAACAAACTTGCCCGTACAAATCAACTTCTATTGCAGAATTAATTGAGATTAGATTATTAATTTTCCCTGCAATTGTAATATTATTCGTATAATCAACAGGTTTCATGTCAACATTCGGATTGTCATCAACAAAATCATAAAGGCGCCTTGTACCCATTAAGAAAGTCGCTGTAAATTTACCAGGATTAAGATTATTATACTTATTTGTAATTACTCCTTTCTCATAAAGATCGACAACTCCATCAGAGAACATTTCTGAATGAATTCCAAGATCTTTTTTATCAGTTAAAAAATGTAATACTGCATCGGGGATTGCTCCTATACCTAACTGAAGGTTAGCGTTATCTGGAACTAATGAAGCAACATATTTCCCTATTTCTTCTTCTACTTCTGTAATCTGAGGAAGGGGGATTTCTAATAGTTTTCTATCAGTTTCTACGACATAATCAATCTGAGATATGTGAATATGGGAACCTCTTGTTTTGGGCATTTGTTTGTTAACTTCAGCAATTACAATCTTAGCAGATTCTGCGGCAGCCATAGTGTAATCAACTGAAATTCCATAACTTAAATATCCATTGCTATCTGGGGGGGAGAGTTGAATGAGCGCAACATCAATAGGTAAGATATAATCCTTAAAAAGGCGTGGAATTTCGGAAAAAAATACTGGTGTATAATCAGCTCGACCTTCTCGTATTGATTTTCGAGTTCCGGTACCTGCAAATAATGAATTATGACGAAAATGCTTTTCCATTCCGGGTAAGCAATACTTACATTCCCTTAACGGAACCATATGTACAATTTCTATATTTTGGATTCGATCTTTTTGGTTTACCAATTCATCCACTAACACAATAGGGTCTCCAGCAGCATGCCCTAAAACAATTCGATTACCCGATTCTATACATTTGACTGCTTTTTCAGTAGAACTTAGTTTTTGTTTATATTCTTTTTCCCAATCTTTCATATTTCTGTCTCGATTTTATTTTAAATTCTCGAAATAAAACTCAATTTTAACTTAATAAGTTTAAAACAATTAAAAAAATAAAATTTGTTTATATTAGATTATATATTTTGATTTAGTTTTGTATCCAGATTGCAACTTCATTTGCATCGTAGGCAGTGCCTAATGTATCAATATCAGAATCACCATCAATATCAATCGCAGAGCAACTTGAAGCACCAGCAAATGTATCAGTTATAATAACTGATACATATATAAGGAGATCCTTAAAATCTTTTTTCAGTTTCAGTCATTTGTCTTTTAAAGATTGAATTAGATAATTTCACAAAGTTTAATCGTATTATTAGAAAATCCGACTCCTTAATTTTTATTAATAATAGTAATAATTTATTAGTTAACAAATAAGATCGTATGGTTAAATTATAAAAGATAAAACCTAGGGTAATTAAGAGTGGTAAATAAATATAATTGTAAGGAATGTGGTAATAGTCTTCCTCAAGATTTAATAGCTTATTTAGAAGATGGAAATCAAGTATTTTGCGAAAGATGTGGATCTCCTTTCACTTTAGCGAACGATAAAATTAAAAAAGGAAAGGAAATAAAGGAAACCTTAATTTCTCCTGATAACATAATAAGAGGTCAAAAAATATTAATAGGAATTATCTTACTGAATTTATTTTTAGTAATTTATTTTTTCTTATTCCTAACTATCTTATTCAACCCATTTACCTTATTTAAACTGTTAATATTCATTAGAATAACTCTACCCCTCAAATACGTTGGAGTTATTATTTTTATCTTTATTATGGTTATTGGTTTTCTTGAAATCAGTAGAGGGTGTAAATTATTTATGAAAAAAGAATATAAGTCCCAGATTCTAATGGTAAATACAATAGGACAGGATTTGTTAAGGAAAGTTCTTTATCCTCCTTCCACGGAAGAGAATATAAAATCAAATGACAATGAAGTAGAAGCACTTAAAATTTTAATCCCATTTATGTATGTGAATTTTTTTTTGGCAAATTTCTACTATTCTTTACCATTTAATTTTATGAGTTTTATATTTGAGATTTCAATCTTTTTATTTATTTATATAATAGTTTATATCATTCATCTTTGTATTGGTTTTATTATACTATTAAAAACAAAAAGACTTAGATATCGGTTTTTAAGGACTAGTTCTATAGTACAACTAATATTTTATAATTTTATTATTGCATTAACCATTTTCAATCCACGATCGAATTTTATATTTATCATACTTTTAGATATAAGCCTTTTTTATTTGAGTATAAGAATTGCTAAGAATAGGGATGTTTTAATGCAATTTCTTCCCCCCAAGTATCGTGTTTGTCATAAATGTGGCATTCTAATTAAAAAGAATATAAAAACATGCCCCAAATGTGTAGAAGACTTCTCTAAAAAAAAAATTGGCTCAGAAGAAATTCCAGTAAAAAAAATTGAAAAACCAATATCGTCTTATACAAATCTACCTGTAACAGAGGTGTTTATTGCAAAAAGATCTGAACCAGAAGAGAACCCGGAAGGATTACAATATTCTGAAAATCTTTCATTTGTAATAGAAGAAAAAGATAAAGAATTATTAGAAAAATATTTATTGAAAAGGTTTGTTGTGGTTCCTGAACGATTAAGAAAATTTATTGATAAATTAAACCTCTTAGGGAAAGATAAGATCGATCTATTGAAGGATTTCAGTTTTTTAGCTAGTAAAGAACAAGGAAATCTCTTAGAATTATTAATACATTTATTTAATGATTAAAGAACAAGAAAGATTAGTGATTTGATGTCATTAGAAAGGAATGACAAAAAGAAAATCATCGAAAAGCAAAAAAGAGAAAAAATATCAGTTAATGACACAATCTTAACAAAAAAAATTGATATACGAAAAGAAAATTTGGCAAGGAGAGGTTTAACCTCAATTGATCAATTATCCAAAATTGAAAAATATGTTTTAGAAATGGCTGAAAAAATATTTAAATTAAGAAAATACGACAGTAAATTTTCGATCAAAACTAAATTTGATATAGAAAGATATCCAATTATTGGGCAATTATATTCCAGTTGTATTAGCAAATTCCATTATAGTAAAGGATATAGTAAGGAGGAGATATTCTTAGCTATTCGAAATTTGGAAAAAGAGGGGTGGATTGTTTCAGAAGGAAGAAGAACTAAGTTAGAAATTCTAAATGATGATAATTATAAAAAAGTAATTGAATTTATAGGAAAAAACCCAGGAGTTCATGCATTAGATCCTAAAATAGAAGAAGAATTAGGAATAACTAGGAGTCCCTTTATAAAGCGTGTAATAAAACTAATAAAATATAAAATTATTAGAACACATAAAATTGGTAAAATAGTACATTTTTTTTTAATTAATACTCCACCACAGTATGATGAATTGAAAGCTCTTTTCTTAAATCCATTAATTCCAAAATTAATAAAGGAGATCTCTAAAGATAAATATATATCAGGAATTCAAATAGGGAACATACTTAATGAACCAGTTCATAAAATTCATTATTATCTTAAAAAGATTAAAGATATAGAATTAATTAAAAAAGAAAAAGATAAATTTGGAAGAAAAGGTTATTATATTAATAAAATTCTATTATCTAAATATAATAAAGTATTCAAAGAACCACAATTTTAAGGATCGTTTAAATAAAATTAAAAAAAAGTTGTTCAAATGAGGTTATGATTTAAACTTAGTTCTGCATCCAGATTGCAACCTCATTCGCATCGTAGGCAGTACCTAATATATCAATATCAGAATCACCATCGATATCAACCGCAGAGCAACTTGAAGCACCACTAAATGTATCAGTTATAATAACTTCATTAAAAACCTGGTTTCCATTGTTTATTAATAAGCTTATTTTATCAACAAGATAGGCTACTCCAATCATATCATAACGCTGCTGGTCTCCAGCAGCGTGTCCAATTACAACTCGATTCCCAGACTCGATGTGTTGAATTGCTTTTTCAATTGAAGTAACCTTCTTTTTGTACTCTTTTTCCCAATCTTTCATATTATTATATTATCTACCTTGATGCTTTTTAATATTTTTATAGGATTTTCAAGATTATGGTTAATTTAGTCTAATTTTTATTTTATATTAAAAAGATAATGTTATTAACAAGTTTGTATTAAATTTTTTAGGGGTATAAAAAATTAGCTCAAGGAGTAAATTCATGGATACTGAAGTAGAAGAAACTTTGACAATTATCGCTGAGAGAGCACAGTTAGCTGAGGGTATCGAAGGTATTCGCTCAATTTTACTAACAATGTATCGCTTTCCTTCTCTTAAAAATAAAAAAGTAGCTCAAAAAACAGGAATTGCAATTCCGACCATTGCTGCTGTTAGAAGTGAGTTAGTAAAGGCTGGTATTATTGAGAAGACGAATTTTCTTGGGGAAAAAGGAAGGGAATGGGTAAGAACAAGATTAAATTTAATTTTTGATTATGATCCTCTTCCAGGAGATTTTGATAGCACCATAAAAGAGATACCAGAAGAATTTGACTATTTAAACAAGATAAAAGATTTTCTTAATAATCGCCCAACCCCAGAATTTGCTCTTGATCAATCTCATGCAGATTTTTCCACAGTTATAAAAAAAACATTATATTTGCTTAAAAAAGGAGATATTGAAGGAACAAAGATTATTTTTTTAGGCGACGATGACCTTATATCATTAGCAGTTGGATTAACTAAATTAGCAAAGGAAATCACTGTATTGGATATAGACAATAGAGTTTTAAATTTTCTCTCAGAATCCGCAGAGCGACTCTCTTTAAATAATTTTAATGTTCTATCTCATGATTTAAGAGAACCATGTCCCAAAAATATCTTGAATAAATACGATATTGCTGTAATGGATCCGCCTTATACTAATCAAGGTTTAAGATTATTTCTGAAAAGAGCAAGTCAAGTGTTAAAATCGAATATCAATGTCAACGGCAAAAACTATCCTATAATTGGTAAAAAATGTCTTCTCAGTTTTGGAAGTAAACCTCCAGAAGAAATGCAGAAATTACAATTATCAATATTAGACCATGGATTTATTATTAATGAAATGATCCCTGATTTCAATCATTACGAAGGTGCTAGTATTATAGGTAAATTTAGCCATCTTTACTACTTACATTCAGTAATAAATCCGAGTGGCAAGTACAACCTTAGCTTAAGTTCACGTCCAATATATACTTCTGAAGTAAAATCTCAAGCTTACCCTCAATTTCTTCCAGTTGGTTTTCATTTTATAGGAGAAATGCGATTTACCTCACAAGATCTAGTCTTAGACAATAAAAAAATCCGTCAAATATTTCTAGATTCTCTTACTTCTGCTGGTTTAACAATATTAGATATATATAACCATAATTATATCCCTTATGGATATAGTATTATTGCTATTTTAGAAACAAGTCATGCTGCTCTCCATACTTGGCCAGAACATGGTTATATCAGTATTGATATATTTATTTGCGATGAATTTGAAAAAGGGTTGAAAGCTTTAAGGATGTTAAAAAGAAGTTTTAAACCTAAAGAATCTGAATTCTCTTATATGGAACGAGGTAAAGAGACATCAATTGAATATAAAACACTTGAATTATAAGATTAAGTTTTTAAATCGTAAGATCCAAATTATCATAAATTTCAAGTCTATTAAAAAAACTTTTAAAAATGAAAGAATCAAACAACATAGGGCATTATGAAATTTCCGAATTTCCAAAAGTAAGAATCCCAACTTTGGATTTCCTCGCATTAGGGGATAATAAGCATTATGTGAAAGGATTAATCGAATTTGATGTAACCGAGGGTATAACTAAAATTCGAGAGCATGAGAAGAATACAGGAGAAAAAATATCTTTCACAGCTTGGATTCTTAAGTGTATTGGACAAGCCGCGAGCGAATATAAGGAAGTTCATTCTATGATGATGGGAAGGAAAAAAATCATTAAATTTGATGATGTTGATATTTCCATTACAGTAGAGAAAACAGTTGATGGGGTGAAGTCCCCAATGCCTCTAGTAGTCAGAAAAACGAATAAAAAGACTGTTAAGCAGATCAATGACGAAATAAGAAAAGCACAATCAGAACAAGTAAATGAAGCGACAGTTCTAGGAAGTCATGACATAAAAAAAAAGGTGAAATATTATCTTTCTCTGCCAAAATTTTTTAGAAGATTTTTAATAAAGAGGAGATTGAAAGATCCAATCAAAGTTAAACAACTCATGGGAACCATTATAGTCACCTCTGTAGGTATGTTCGGTAAACTTCATGGATGGCCAATTCCTACTACTAATCATCCATTAGCTTTTGGTGTAGGAGCAATTACAAAAAAACCAGGAGTTATAGACAATGAGATTGAAATTCGTGAGTATCTGGCAATGACTATATTATTTAACCATGATGTTGTTGATGGTGCTCCAGCAACCCGATTTGTGTCTCGGCTTGGTGAACTAATAGAAAGTGGATTTGGACTCCTAAATCTGGAATCATTTATTTTTTTTTAAGGATAACTCTACAAAAATAAAAAAAAAAAGATGTTCGATTAAATTAGATTACTTATTTAAATTTGATATCGCTGATTAATAACTGTCTGAAACTGGATATTTGAGCGAGGTCGATCCTGATAACCGCCTCGTTTTGAAACCAGATAGAACTGAATCAAACTGTCGTCGTGGACTAAGGTAATTCCTCGCCATTTATTATCCTCAGAATTAAATTCTACTACATTTCCAAGAGCTACTCCTTCTCTAGTAGAGTATTTGAAGTTCAAACTGCCTAAAATTTTTATAAGCTCATCGTGGTATTCATTTACTTTACGTTGAGGTTTGTCTTTAAATCTTAGTGCTTCTATGGAAAATGCTTTAAGAATATCAATACTCATAGTCTTCCATACTTCAGGGTTCGCATAAAATTCAATACCTATAAATTCTCCGTTAATAAACACCGCAATTCCACACTGATCTTTAATATTTGTGAAATGATTAATAATTTCTCCCGTTTGTTTTTCAGATTCCTTTGTCATTTCAAGATAACTTTGAGTGGGTGCGACTGCAAGAGCATAATTCATTTCAGCTCTGTGAGATTGGATCTCATCCCATACCGCACCCTGGCCTGCAGCTGAAATAGCTTCAAATGCAACATTAGGGTGAAGTCTTGTTTTTGAAGATTTAAATCCACGTCCTTTAGTATAATTCCATCGTGATTGTTCTACACATTTAGCGGGGATTGTATATTTCTGTTTAACTTTTCCAGGATTATGCTTGACAATTTTTTCCTTCCCTCCAACTGGAAGTAATATAGGTTCCCAGATCGTTCGATCCTGCTTTCCACCGTGAACAGTCATTCCAAATGGAATTAATATCTGTTTATCACTTTTATTTATGACTTCTAATTGTCCCACTGTATCAGTTTCGAGTATCTCTACTAACTCTAATTCTTCCGCCTCTTTAATGCTAACAAAATCAATAAATTTGTCATCTTGAATTATGATAGGGATAACGGTGATATTTTCGTAAACTTGAGGAGTATCTAATTTAAGAAAACTTAAGGGATTTTCAAACATAGATTTTACAATTTGGATACTTTCATTTTTCAAACTTATTCATCCTCCTTTTTATTAATTTTAATTTTTTCTTTTATACGTTCTTTTTCTTCAATATTTTCTTCATAAAGTGGACTTATAAATTGATTTACAATATTTTTTCCATTTTTGGTAAGTTCTACTCCTTGAGTGACTTTTAGTTTACCACTTTTGCTTACTCCATTAATTCTTGTTCCCTTCCCTTTTGGTATTTCATCTTCATTAAATTCTTCTCTTCGAGTTTGGATCATTCCACCTCGTTTTAATGCATCTAAGTGATAATTAATATTTTGTTTCCGAAGTCCAATGTTATCAGCAATTTCTGTAGGTCTTTGAGGACTCTCCGAGAGTTGTCTTAAAATGTCTGCTCTTACAGGGCTTCTAAATACAAGTCCAACTTTTT
>CAZBNW010000111.1:0-8152 GCA_964493385.1 uncultured archaeon
TTATTTTATAATAAGAAATGTTTCAAGAAAATAATATTAACTCAACGGATTCTGATGAGGATGGTATATGGAGATTCAAGACTCTAAAGGAAAAATTGTTAAACAAACCTTCCCATCAGAAGTTATCTCTATTATTGGGGATATCTTAGCGGGAATAGTGCTTTCATTACTCATTTTGCCATTTGATAGTTTTCCTGTTTTAATATTGATGATTCCAGCTCTTTTATCTTTAAGGGGTAATTTAAGTGGACCATTTATAGCTAGAACATCTCGAGATTTTGTTATTGGAGATTTTTCTAGGAGAACATGGGTCGAAAATGTTTTAGCAACTTATACACTCTCTATTATCACAGCAATTTTCATAGGTATCTTCTCTATCATCTTAGATTTAGCTTTTTTCAAATTATTCATTCTTCCCACTCTGTATTTAATTATAATTCCAATAATTTCAATAATCTTAACACTCTCAATTTCAATTCCTTGTTCCACTGGATTAAATTATTTAGCTTTTAAGAGAGGTTTAAACCCAAATAATGTTGTTAATCCTGTGATGACTGCAATTGACGATTTCTCTACTGTATTTTGCTTTTTCTTAACTATTATAATGCTAGGGGTGCCTTAAATTAAATATTACATGAAAATTTTCAAAGAATCCCTGATCATAGTAGTTTTATCTTCATTATTTGGGCTAATCTCTGGTACTTTATTATCTTCAAATGAAGCGCTATTAACGACTATTCCAATATTGCTTTTAATAATTCCAGCTTTGAATTCTTTAATAGGTGATATATCAACTATTCTTGTATCGCGATTAACCACACACCTATATATCGGTACATTATCTCCAAAAATTCAAAAATCAGATAGATTAAAAGAAGATTTTATTGGATTACTCATAACCCTTTTATTGAGTTTAATAGCCTTGTTATTAATAGGATATGCAGTTGGTATCATATTAGGTATTGAGATTGTAAATCCATTATTAATGATTTCCATAATTTCTCTTACAGTTTTATTGATTTTTATAATAATGTTTGTAGCATTGTTTGTTAGTGCTATTTTCTTATTTAAGCGTGGTAAGGATCCAAACAATTTTTTAATTCCATTTCTTACATCTTTGGCTGATTTTCTAACGCCTCTATTCTTAATTTTATTTATAATAATATTTATATAAAATCAAATTAATATGAAAAGTGAGTGAATAGGACAATATGACCAAACCTAGTAAAAAATTTAAATATAAGCCTCTTTCCCTAAAGGAAATAATTAGGGAAATGAAAAAAAATATCGATTTAATGATAGATTTGGCTTATAGTGCAATTAAGTTCGGAAGTAAAGAACTTGCTGATGAAGCCTATAAAATGGAGCAAAGAATTCATGAACTTACATTTTTACTTAACTTCCAAATTATTCAAGCACATCCAAGAGGATTAGACGGAGCTAAAAAATTAGAACCACTTGTTGTAATGGGGTATTCCATAGATAAAATTTCTGACGCTTTATCCGATATCGCTAGAGTTGTATATATTAATAAAGATATTCCTTACCTTATTCAGTTAATTAGTGATATTAGTTATGTACCTGAACCTATAGTTAAAATTGTCGTAAATAAAGGATGCACTTTTATAAGTCAATATCGGAAAGATATACACTTTAGATCTAAACATGGGGTTGACTTAATCGCAATACGTAGAGGAGATAAATGGCTTTTTGAAAAAGATGAAAAAGTGTTAACGGGAGATATATTAATTGTTAAAGGAGAAATTCATCCAATAATGAATTTGAAAGTTATATGCAAAGATCAAGAATTATTTTCATTCGATATTGAAACACATAAGAGAGAACTTAATATTGATCTTGAAAATCCGGATATTTGTGAGAAAATTGAAGAAATCCAGAGAAATTACATGTTAATAACAGATATTTCAGAATCTATGATTGAATTGGCATTAGCAGCATTATTTTTTAAGAATGAAGAGGTTGCGGAAGATGTTCTAGAAATGGAGGAATTGATGGATGGTTTAAACATTGCTTTAGAAAAAGATCTTCTGGATTTAGCTAAATTGGTAGAAACACCTCGAGATCTCAAAGGAATAATGAGAATTGTATTTAGTTGTGAATTAATATCTGACGCTGCTGCTCATATCGCAGAAAATATTCTTAAAGGTTTTGAACCACATCAAATTTTACAACAAGCAATTCGAGAAACTTCAGAAATTGTAGTAAGAGAAACATTATCTGAAGATTCTTACTTTAAAGATAAAACATACAGTGAATTACAGGATAGTCGATATAAGCGAGGATTTCATATCATTGCTTTAAAGCGAAAAGACAAATGGATTTATAGATTTAAGCCTGATTTTATTTTTGAAGAGGATGATCTACTTATAGGATTAGGACCTATAGAAACCGTTATGCAATGGCGAAGATGCGTGAATCCTGAAAAGTATAAAGAATAAATAAAAAATGAATTGGGTGCAACAGAAGAATATATTGACAAAAGACATGCCTTAATAGAATAAACTATGTATATCTAAGTAAATATTGTAAATGATAAGAATTTAGTGATATTTATGCATAAATATATAGAAGTGAAACCTATTTCTGGAATAAAAGGGAGAGGTGCATTTGCCAAAAAAATAATTGAAAAAGGGACTGTTATTGATGTTGCACATGTAGTTCCTATTCCAAATAAAGAGTATAAGAAAGTTTGCAAAACAATTTTGTTTAATTATTGCTATATATGGGAAGATCCAAAACATATGCCAGCATTTAAAAATGCTGTAACTCTTAGTGTAAGTCAATTTATCAACCATTCATATGAGCCTAATGTTAAATACCTTTATGATTATGAAAACAAAGCGATAGAATTTTCCGCTATTAGGGATATTTCACAAGGAGAAGAATTACTTGTAAATTACAATGGACTCGTTGATGATAAAAGTCCTATGTGGTTTGAAGTGGAATAATTGATTCTATGTTTCTTAAAGACTTAAAAAATCTCAGTTCATTCTCTTATCAAGAATTAAGAAAACCTATCCATTTATATATTTATTGATATAATCAATAATCATTCATTAAGGTGAATTCCACGAATAATCTATTAGAAGTTAAATTCATATCAATAAAAAAAGGAAGAGGTTTATTTGCTAAAAAGAATATAGCAAAAGGAGAGACGATAGACGTTGCTCATATCCTCCTTATTTCTAATAATGATTGGGATTTAATCGAAGATACAGTCTTATCTAATTACACTTTTGAATGGGATGATCCTAAGTGCATAGGAGAATACGAATCAGCAGTATCTTTAAGTGTTAGTCAGCTTATAAATCATTCGTATGATCCGAATGTTAAATATGTCTATGATTATAAAAATAAATGTATTGAATATATTACTCTTCGAGATATTTCTAAAGGCGAAGAAATTACTGTAAATTACAATGGGGAGCCTTTTGACAAGACACCTGTGGGATTTGAAGTAGAATAAATTATTCTTTTTTTCTTAACGATTTTAGGGTCTTTAAATTCATAATATCTAATTTAATTGAATCGCCCTTTGGCGTCTCTAAAATACCAGGCATATCTTTAAATCTTTCATCATTGATAAAGAACCCAAAAGGTTCCTTCCCAATTTTTCCTTGGCCAATATGTGTGTGCCTATCAACTCTTGAACCGCAATCTTTATCAGTATCGTTTAAATGAAAGGTAAATAAATATTTTAAACCAATCACATCATCGAATTCAATCCACATCTCCTCATATCCCTTTTTTGTTGTAAAATCATAACCCGCTGCAAAAGAATGCGCAGTATCAAAACAGATCCCTATTCTATTTTTATTTTGTATTTTGTCTATTATTGTTTTAAAATGGTGGAATTTATTTCCTAACCCTTTTCCTTGTCCCGCAGTAGTTTCAAGGAGAATGATAACTTTTGAGGATTTTTTGGCATCTATTAATTTATTTAATTGGTCAGCGATTTGAGTTAATGCTTCTTCTTTGGTAATTTCTTTCTTATCACTTATCGGGATAACTCCAGGGTGCATGTTCTCGTATTCAATACTTAATTGATCTACTTTAGTAAGTTCATCAACCATGGCATCATATGATTTTTCTAATTTCTCCTTATCTAAACTTGCTAGATTTACTAAATAAGAGTTATGACTTATTACGGGCCATATTTCATCTTTTAATTCTTCTTTTTTCTTTATAAATTCATCAATCTCTTCCTGTTTTAAAGGTCCAGAGGTCCAACCGCGCACATTTCTAATAAATACTTGAATTGCTTCACAACCTAATTCTTTACCCCTAATAAATGCCATATATTTACCTCCAGAAACACTCATATGTGCGCCAATTCTCACTTATATCACTCCTAAAAATTATGTTCATCTAGTTTTTTCCAAAAATTTTTCAAGTTAGCTCTTTCAAAAGAGTATTTTAAACCTGTAGGTTCAGAAGGTTCTTCTCTGAAAAATTGGGGAACATCATTCATTTCCTGAGTAATCCCAGCTTTTTCATTGAATTTAATTTCAGTTCTTATGATTTCTACACCAATTTTAATTACATCGTCTCTTGTTAAATTTAAATTGTACATAGCATTAATCGCATTTGCCACAATCTCCATATTTTCATAACTAGGACCAATAAAATAACAACATCCCATAGAATCCAATATCGTAGTATAAATTTGTAATTCAAACGATAGATCAAACTTGTTATCATTTTTAGTTAATTCTCCATAATCTTTATGCTGACTCGCAACTCGTCCAGCGATAGCTGCTCCAGAAGTATGATCTGCTCCCATTGGAGAGGTTGCGTAAGTCACTCCCATTGCTTTAAAAACTCTACAATCGTAAGCGGATATTCCTTGTCCTTTTATTTGGGGGATTCGTTCTCCATTGAGCTTATCTCCAATGTTTTTAACACCATTACCATACAATTGCCCCTCTTCTGTATTATTTCGTATTTCATTGTCTAAAATTTCAAAAACTTTTTTAGTATTTCCCCACTCTATTTTTCCACAATCCATCGCAACACCCAAAGTTCCACCAAATTCAATTGTATCAATACCTACATCATCGCATAAGTGATCAATTTTAGCTAAGCTATCTAAATCATCAATTAACAAGTTAGTTCCATTTAATGCCATAGTTTCATATTCCAAACTTGAGGTTATATGATTTCCATGCTCATCGACAACTAAATTTGAACATTTAATTACACATGTTGGGGAACAGGGTAATCTCTTTTTTCCACCTCTTGAAACAACAAGTTCATGAAGTGCTTCTCCTGAAATATTTTCAATTTTTTCATATGATCCCATTTGAAAATTTTTTGTTGGAATGCCTCCATATTCACTCATGGCTGCCATCATCATGGGTGTACCGAATATCGAGAATTTTTCTTTAGATTGTGCCAGATTTTTCGCAAATGGACTTGAAGCTTCTCTGAATTTTTTTATATCATGTATTTTGACTCTTGAGGCTTTTGGGGGTATGATAACTATTGCTTTAATTCTTTTAGATCCCATAACAGCACCTAATCCACCTCTAGCAGCATGCCTACTTGGATATCCCTCTAAGTCGTTAGCCCCTACAGTTGCTGATTTCATCAAATGCTCACCTGCGGGACCAATAGAGTAAACACCACTATTTTCTCCATATTTTTGTTTTAATTTCGAATGGAGTTCATAATTACCTAAACCTTTATATTCTAATACCGGTAAAATCTTAATATTATCCTCATCAATTAAGATAAGTTTTAATACTGATGATATATCTTCTAACACTATTGCTCTAATACCATGTCTCGCTAACATCATAGCAGGTCTTCCACCTACATTAGCTTCTTTTATCCCATTAGTCAAAGGACTTTTCGCCCCCACCGATGTACGGGCAGAACAAGGAAATGGACTGCCAGCAAGAAGACCATTGGCAAGAATTAATTTATTTTCCCTCCCTAAAGGATCACATAATGGAGGGACTTCGTCATGAATAATCTGAGAACTTAGACCTCTAGCACCACGCAAGAAATATTTTGAATCTTGAGTTATTTCTTCAAATTGAATATCTTCGTTCTCAACATTGATTCTTACGATTTTCATAGTTTAACTATAATAGCTGAAAATATTTTATTTTTTCTTTTATTTCTTTTATTTATGGATGAAATTGATCTCAAGATTATTCTACTTTTAATGAACAATTCAAGATTAACATATAGAGAGATCTCAGATTATTTAGGGTTATCTGTTAATGCTGTATATAAAAGAGTGCAAACCCTCACAGATTTAAGGGTTATAGAAAAATTCACTGCAAGATTGAAGCCATATGCTATAAATGCTATTTATGCATTTATTTTTGGACAAAGTAATGCTCAAGATATGGATAAAGCAATAAAGGAATTAGGACAACATGATAATACTTGGCAGATCATATTATCAAGTAGAAATTACGTGTATATAGGAGCAATGTTAGAAAATATTCATCAATTAGATGAGTACTCATCTTTTGTTTCTCAAACTGCTGAAATTCAATCCCCAAAATTGGGTTTACTCTCGGGTGTACAATATACCGCCCCTATTCCTTATATCGTTCCTAAATCAAGATCATTGATTTATGATAAATTAGATTTGGAAATTATTCGTTCACTACATAATGATTCACGGAAACCTATATCAGAGGTTTCCGATGAAGTTAATAGTACCTCAAATACAATTCGGCGCCGTTTAACCAGAATGATTGAGGAAGGACTCATTGAATTGTCTATTAATTTCAATCCTGAAGACTCAAATGATATTTTTTCCTTATTTCAAATAACTATAAATCCTTCGGTGGATAAGAACGAATATGCTAAACATTTGAATGAAAAATATGATCCTCACACCTTCTACTGTTGGACATTTAGCAATCTACCGAATCTGATTATATGCTGGGTTTGGGCTAATACTATGAAAGAATTAACTGAACTTGTTGAGAATATAAAAAAAGAAAATATTGAATCTATTGTTTTTGATATTATGTATAAAGTATTTTATTTTGATACTTGGAAAGAAAAAATTTTATATAACTATTAGATTATATTCGCACCGACAAAAATATCAAATAAAAAGTATATAAGGGAAAAGAATATAATTATTAACTACATACAAATCATACTTTACTTTACTATTATGGAATTTAACGATGATATTAATCTAGATAAAAAAAAAAGAAATGGTCAAAACCAAAGCAACTATTAGTTGGTTGTATTTTTTGTTCTTTACTATTGGGATTTGGCGTGGTTGGTGTTTATGTTGGTTTTATAATGCGAGAGGATTATTCGTGGGTGGCCGAATACTGGATAATGATTCCTATGGCATTTGCTATTGGATTTATTTTGCCCCCAATAGTTTATGCGCTATCGAAAATCGGTTTTTAAAGTGGATACTCCATATACCTAAGAAAAAAATTCCATTAAAAAATGCTACACTAGTTTCCTGGTTTTAAGAAAAATTGTTATAAAAATAAATAAAAAATATTTAAAATTAAGAAGAGGACGAATTATATTACGCATAGAATTATCCAAATTGCGACTCTTATAAAATGTACGATATAGGTCGTACTACCAGTAAACAAGACAATCTTTCGCATATTCAATTTCCTTAATATTGTTGTCTGATTTTCCACTCTTTTCCATAAGATTAAGCTTGCAATCCCTGCACTCCCGGTTGTTCCTGATAAGACAATTTCTAATAAGAGGAGAAACCAGGAAAAAATCGGATTTATTGTACCAAAACAATCCCCACCAGTATTCGCAAGATAAATTGCTCGAACAAAGAAAAAAATTGGACCTCCGCCTAAAAGGATCCATTTTAATCGATTAAAATAAAAGTTAACACTTGAATTTTTTAAATTTTTAATCCCTCGATTAACATCTTTTTGAGTATTGCTATTATTTACTTTGTCTGAGATATTTAGTCCTACCTGCTCCATCATATCTGAAGTAGTTTCCTGTAAGGGACCTTCTTTATCGAGAACTACCCCAGTTATGGTGGGATGGATAATCTTCAATTTCATATTTTTTAAATTTCTTATAATCTTTTTGGCTGCAGATCCTGCTAATCGAAAATCTGCTTTTGTCTCAAAGGCAAATCCATATTTATCCTCCATTTTGA
>CAZBNW010000112.1:0-3496 GCA_964493385.1 uncultured archaeon
TGAAAAAAGAATGGAAGAGGTTAATGATTTTATAGATAAATTATAATAAGAGGTAGTAAAGAAATGAATGAAATGAGTGAAAGTGAAATACCAGAAATAAAAGAAGAACCAGATAAGCTAAATCCAATGGCAATCGCAACTGATATGCTCTATGGAGCAGTAAAAGGATTAAGTGGCTTATTTTTCAAAGCTTTCATGGATTTAAAAATCGAAGGAAAAGAAAATATTCCTTTGAGAGGAAAAGCGATTTTAACAACGGTCACGCCGAATATTATCCGCGATATGTTAATAATAAGTCAAGTCACAGGGCGTAAAATACATTTCATGCTTGATCCAAAATTAATGAAGCATCAAATAGCTGGTCCAGTGTTAAAAAGTCTTGGAATGATACGCGGAACAGAAAGTAAAGAAGATACAGAGCCTATTGATAAGGTTTTTGAAATTTTAAACGAAAAAGGAGATCTTGTTGGGATGACTCCCGAGGCTAAGCATGATAGAGAGGTCCAAATAAAATCGATGGCAGCAATTATTAAGTTTGCTGTTGTTGGAGAAGCCCCAATTATTCCAATTGCGATATCTACTGAAAAAACAAAGATATTAAATATGTTTACTGGAGACGGTATAAAAGTAAAGGTTGGAACACCCTTGAAGGTTGAGAAGAGACTAAATCGAGAGAAATATCGTGCTGAACGATACGAACTTGCAGAAGATATAATCAATATTATTGATTCCTTGGGTCAGCCATCTGAGATTGAAGAAAATAATAATATTTAAAAGATTTTTTTATTCAAATTTTTTATCAAACTCTATTATTATTAATATCAAATCAACTTATGTTAAGTTTGATATTCAATGATATTCATAAAAAGCAATTGAGAATAACTAATCCTATTGAAATTCAAATATCAATTTAAATCAAATTCCTGTTTAAAAGTAGATCTGAAAAAAATGGGAAAAACTATACCTAAATCCTTTAAAAACTGAATTTTTTATCAAAAATATAAGGAAAGGTTTTATTTAGATGAAGGTTAAAAAAATAAGCTTAAAACCAGAGAAGATAATCATTGACGTTGTTTTATGTCCAAAAACTAAATTATATTTGCAGAGTCTATATTGTCATAGATGTGGCTATTTTAAAATTGATGAAGAGACTAATATTAATTGTGATTATAAAAAACCCCAAATAAGCATCTCTGATCACCAAAAAGACGAATTAATAAAAATATTCTCAGAGATTAAAAGCAAAAAAGAAGATCGCTCTCAGAAATTAGAAGATAAAGAAAAAGTTGATCATAAAATAAATGTTGAAATGCTTAGAATAGAACTTTTGCAAGCGTTAAAAAAGAAGAATGATTCTATTAAAATAAGGCATATTTAACATAGATTATTAAAAATTCAAACTATATTTTAATTTTTTACTCTAATCCTTTTTGTTTTTAATGATTATACATTATGTGATAATTAGTTTAATCATTCCAATGAATATAGATTGACCATAGGAATTTTTTCCCCTTATATTCTCCGTCACAGGTAGCTTCAAGTTTAAAATCGTTGTATTCATGCCAGAGAGCAGATGCTTTATTCGCGAGAGGGGCGTCTACTATAAAGGCGACTATTGGTACTTCTGAATCTGTTAATATCTTTTTTAAAATGTCTGTTCCAACCCCTTTTCGTTTAAATTTGGGGATTACACTGATCTGGTCCAAATAGGCAAATTTAGTTTCTTCAGTGGTTAGTAATTCTTTTATATCTTCATCATCAGTATATAAATTGTCCAGAGTAGTGCGAAAATTGTAGATATTGAATTTATCTTTATAAATACTCGCAAACGCGAGAATATCACCACTATTATTTTTAGCTACGTAGATATCTATGTAAGGATCCTCTATAAGCTGTTCATAATACGTTACATCCACTTCCTTTCTTAAAAAGCCATGAGTTTCTAAATATTTTCTTTGTTTTTTTGGGATTTTATCGAAATCACGTATCTCAATCAGATTTTGCTTAAGAGCATTATAAACACCAGGGGCATCTTCTAAACTAGCTATTTCAATATTAATATTATTCTGTGTCATTCCTAAATAGTCTCTCCATACAAATAAAATTGGTTTTATATTTTTATGTAATAAAGTTATGATTTTAGTTTCTAATAAAATGAGATTATTTTAAATTTTTGAGAAACATAGTATATATTAACAATTTTTTAGGGATATTTATGTCATATTCAACAGTAGAAGAAGAATATACATTTAAAGTAACTCTAGTATTTTGGAAATTCTATGAAATAGGAGAATATTTTAAGTTACCAGAATTAAGAAGTTACTTAGAGCAGGAAGGTTCATACAAAATTTATGAAAATTATCATTGCCAATTGTCGCATCCTGTAACAGGAGAAAAGTGCCATCAACCGCTAAAATGGATTTCAAGCCAATCCCATAACTACTCTCCAGTCTGTTTTAAAATAGGGAGATCAGACAGATGTTCTTGTGCATCTAATCCTAATATTTTAGGAAAAATTCGATTGGAAGGACATATTCACTATGGATCGGTTCTAGTTATCCACTGTGAATTAGTATTTGATAATTATCACACCATTGAAGATTTTATTGAGATCTCACAACCTTCTAATATTATCCTTGAAAGTACTACTAAACCTATTACTGAAAGATTTATTGAAATAAGACACGATGTGATTGACATTCTTGCTAAAGGGGATTTTCCAGATAAACCAAAATTGGAATCGGTTTTGGAACCATGGCATCATACTTGGATTATTTGGGATGCTAAACCAGATTTCAATAGAGTAGATTATCGTTTTATAGGTGATGAAATAGGAAAGAATGCGCATTATTCTATAGGGCTTACTTTAAGAACTGATAAATATCGTGAATTAGACCCAATTGCATACAGAGATCAAATTAATCTTAAAAATTTAAGCCCATATAAAGATGAATTCGTAATGATAACGCATGCTGGAAATGTTATAATCCCTGGTCCAGGACTATTGGACCCTGATTCTATGAAAAACTTATTTATTGACACTCTATTTGCTCCTGAAGTGGGAAATGTACAAAGGTTTCTTATTTTAATGCATATGGAAAACATTTTAGTTGTTGCTGAAAAATTTGATAGAGTCATCTCAGAAACTCGGGCAATGGAAGAAGATTTAACCTTAAAGGAAAAAATTGATAGACTTGAAGAATTGGAAACAGAATTAAATAGAATCATATTAGAATTAAATAAAGATGTGATAATATCAAAAATCACTAGACTTTTGTTTACTAGCACTTTTAAAACAAGCATGTTTAATGAACAAATTGATAAATTAGACGGATTTACATTTTCAAAAGCTACTGATGATGTTATCGCAAGGATTAGAAAGACTCTGAATAGACAGAGAAGTACACTCAATACTAAATCTTCAGCAATAGAGAATAAATTTTTAGCGATACTTAATTACCTTGCCCTATTCGAATTAGCTACTTTAGTGATTTCA
>CAZBNW010000112.1:3596-8147 GCA_964493385.1 uncultured archaeon
CGAAAGAGGATTCCAACAAGGAGTACAATTGAAGGAGAAGATTTATAATATGTTTGATGTTGTCTTTCATTCAAAAATGTTTTCAGAAGTAACATCTAAATTAATACCACTATCGATTATAAAACTTGCTTTAGGTTATATGGGTAAAAAGAACATAAAAAAGTCTCTACTCCAACTTCTTCCGAATCAATATGAGAAAATGATAGCGATAAGTAAAGCATCTGATATAAAAGAAAGAATTATTTATGGAGCTCATTTTATAGAAGTTATGTCAGGAGATCCGAAATCTATTTATAAGAATCCTCCAATCCAAGCATGTTCAATGATTTTTACGCTTCCTGAATCTACTGCTGACAATTCATTGATATTTGGACGAAATTATGATTTTCCTAATGTTCTCCAACCATTCCAAGTAGTTCGTGAAGAAAAACCCGATAACGGTTATAAAAATATGAATTTTACACAATTTCCTCTTACAGGTTGTCATATGGGAATAAATGAAAAAGGATTAGCAATTGGTTATAATTATGGTCGCTCATGGAGAAAAGAACCACTTGACTTTAGATTGAAAGGTGTTCCCGGTACTTTCATAGTACAAGAAGTTTTAGAAACTTGTGCGACAACCCAAGAAGCTAATAATTTTATAACAAAATTCACTAGTCGAGCAAATGGATGTCATTACGGGCTTATGGATACTTCTGGAGATACATGTGTTATTGAAACTACAAGCACTCGTCATGCCATTCGCCGACCTGAAGCCGGGATTTTGGCTCATACAAATCATTATCAGACTGAAAAACTTAAAGATGCCAATTTACCAGATTATGTACGTTTTAAAATGGATGATATGGATATAAATCCCATTGAATCTCCAATAAGACGTTATCAGAGAGAAATTGAGTTATTAAAAAAACACAATGGACAAATTACTATGGAAACAGTCAAAAATATTTTGAGCGATCATGATAACAGAGAACCAGATGATTTCACAGTCTGTACACATGGACCCGCTGCAGGAACCTTAGGATCAATAATTGTCCTTCCGACTAAAAGGGAATTTTGGGTTACTGATAATCATCCGTGTAATTCTGAATACCAGAAATTTATCTTATAGTAAAAATAAAAAAACAGAAGTAATAATAAAAATTTTAGTATCTGGTTCTTGTTGCTTGAATTCGAAGTTTAGCTTTGGTATTTTCTTTTTCGTCTTGTAAAATAACATATTGCGTTTTTGAAGGCAGTTTTATTTCAAATTCTTGTTCACACACAGTATGATCTTTTTTCATATGATCCCTTTCTCTTAGGATTACTCTTATTTTTTGTACATTTGGATCATCCACGCGAATTGTTTTAAATTGGCTCCATAGAGACATATCAGCTTTACTGGTAAATTCCTGATTCCTTTGTAATTTGATGGTGCCCTTATTTGGCCACCGCGCTTTGAACGTTTTGGGACCATCCACTTTAAAGTAAAATTCTCCACGCCATCCAAGAATATCATAATCTTTTAAAGTTTTTAAACTCATCAGTTCAATACTAATTAGGTACCGCTCTTTTTCTTCTCCTACTTGGTCTTGTTCGAAAGTTTGGTCTTTTGCATAAGTTTTCTTAGATTTGGCATAATAGCGCCTCGGCACTTTATTTTCACCTTTAAAATTTTGATTATGTTTGAATAGGTATTTTAACACTAGTATTAATAATATCTATATATGTTTTTTTGTTAAATAGATGGTTATTAGTATATTGGTAAATAGAATAAAATCATTATATTAACTATATTTATTAAAAAAAAAATTAGAATGTTTTAGTTGAAAAATTAAAATCTCATAAATTGTGAGGATTATGTCGGTCGTTGAGTTGCATTTATCTGGAATTTTTGGATTTCTAGCCATTGCTATAGCTTGGTTATATGGTGGAATTGTTCTTTATAAATATATTAAGACAAAGGAAAAGATGCTATTTTATTTCTTTCTAGCAGTTATTTTTACAATGTCTCCATGGTATCCTAGCGGTTTAGGATATATATTTTGGTTATTTACATCTCAGGAAATTGTGTATCCTGTTTATGTTCTATTAGGAACTCTAGGAGTTCCTATCGCTCTATATTCTTGGCTTCAAATTTATATGCCTGCTTTACATCCAAAACAGAAAAATCTTGTGACTATAATTACAATAGTTATTTCAATAGCATTCTACATATATCTATTTGTATTTCTCTTTGCATTAGGTGATCCAGTAGACTCTATATTTATAGGTATTAAAAGAAGTGCAATTGATATCGATTATAAGGGTTTTATGTTGGGGTATCTTGCCTTCTCTCTACTTGTGAGCACAATTACCGGGAATGATTTTTCCATCGCTTCTTTTAAAGTAAAAGACAATCCTGTGATAAAATGGAAGGGTAGATTCTTAATATTATCATTCAATTTATTTGCGATTGGTGGGATAGGAGATGGATTTTTACCATTGAATCCTTTTACCTTGGTCATTTTTAGAACGATTTTGATGCTTTCAAGTACATTTTATTACATCGGTTTTATTATGCCTGGTTGGTTTAAACGTTTAATTAAATTAGAATAAATCAAATCTTTTTTTTATTTATAGTTGATAATAAGAACAGCCACTAAGACTATAATACTCCCAATTATATTCCATAATACAATTGTTTCACTCCTTTGAAGTAATAGTGAAAATAGTAGTGTAAGAAAGGGCTCAATATAGAGAAATGAGGCAACTTTAGATGATTTTAACACCTTTTGTGAATTTTGCCAGATAAAGTAACCTATTACATAACAACCGAGCCCTAAGTATAAAGCACAGACAAATAATAAAACATTAAAAAAGTTATTAATGAAAATAATAAGTTCACCATTGAGTACAACAAAAATTGAAAGCTCTATTGTTCCAATATAAGCAATGTATTTATTCATGCTCATGCTTGAACTAGTTTTAGATATTTTTTTAGTTGTTGTAGAATACACCGCCCATAATAATGGAGTCATTAAAGCAAATAAGTATCCTAAAAAATTGGGGGATTCAGGCGTAAGAGTAGTAATGTTGCCTCCTGTTACTAACAGAAAGCCTCCAATCGTAGCAATTACAAACCCCATTATTTTTAATGTATTTAATTTCTCTTTGAAAAAAAGTAAAGCTAAAATCGTTATAATAACAGGTGTTATTAAACATACAAATAAAGCGGGAAGAGAAGGCCCAATAATTTCAATTGCCGAATATTGAGCAAGGAAAAATAATGAAACTCCTGTAAAACTTGCGAGTACAATTAAAAACCAATCATTTCTTGAAAAGTTCTTAGTTTCGATCCCATCATTTTTCTTTATTATTCCTTTTTTTTTATTTAATTTAATATAAGCATCAATTATCAGAAAGGTGCATGACGCAATTACAAATCGATATAGTGCGATTGATAAAGGTGGGATGAATTCTACAGCGATATCCACAATTACGAATGACAAGCTCCAGATAATAATCATAAAAATTAATTCTAAATAAACACGTAGCATTTAATATCAAAAAATGATAAGTTTTTAATTATTGTTTAAACAACAAGTTCTACTAAAATGATTTATTAAAATAATTTAATAATAGAAAATTAAGTACAATAATAATTATTTTTGGAAAGAAATTTGTTGAAGAAGATTAGTTACAGTTTGCGGATTGGAATCATTGGTAATAGAGCATCTATAAGGAAAATTTTTTTTGAAAGTTTAAGCACATCCGCCATAATATCTGAACTTTCTGATGATAATTATGAATTTTTAATTGTTTTCAAACAAATTCCGATTAAGATAAAAATATTCTTTGCAGAGAATCTTGATGGTTTGATATCTAATTTTGAACAAATACAGAAACTTGATGTATTAATTCTCACTTTAAATCTATATGACCCTGATTCAATCAATAGTATTAACAAACATTTGTTGGAAGAATTTATTGAAACTTTCTCGTTCCAAGGAATATCTGTTTTAGTTGGAATGGATATTGTACAAATACTCAAGAGTTCTCCTCATAAAAATTTTAAAATGAGTAGATTTCAATTAGAAAAAACTACAAAGGATTTGAATTTGATATACTGCTTTGAAATATTTAACAAAAATAGAGATATAAATGAGATTTATAATACGATATTTAACGACTTTATTTTAAGATTTCAATTTTCGAGTCCAGAATTATTCGAGACGGCAAAAGATTATGGAAAAAAACTTTTAGAGGAGTTGAAAAATTACCCAATTTAATTTAAAAATAAGTTTTTCTTAAAATACATATAGAAAATTTCAACAGAAAAAGAAAACAAAATCGAAAAGTTATAAAAACAATATAATACAAATTAAAATATAATCTGTAAAAAATGCTATTTTGGATGATCTTTTCATCTATAAAATTTAATAAATTATGAGTTGAAGAATGTAAAATGGGAGAAGAGCCAGACCAGATACTAACAATTGAGAGAGATGAAGGACGTAGGAAATGTCCAAGTTGCGGGGAAGAAAATAAGAATATGATTCATGAATCAACAGATAAAACAAATATCAT
>CAZBNW010000113.1:0-7986 GCA_964493385.1 uncultured archaeon
TCATCCATAAAAGATTTAATCAAAAAGGGGATAAAGACATCTGGAAGTTTCTGTTCATTTGAAGCTGGATTATTAGCGGGAGTCGTAGAAAAATTAAGTGATCGCCATTGTTTTGCTCAAGAGCTTGGATGTAGTTTACAAACAGGTGAGAATTTTTGTGAGTTCATGATAGTTTTCCAGAAGGATTAAATTATGTAAAAATTATTTTTTTTGTTTTTACTATTTTTAAAGAAATTTATAGGAATATAAAAAGTAATTCTATTCAATGAAGTGTAAGCCGAAAATTATTAATAAGTATAAACTATATTTTGAATATAAAAAAAAATTGTTAGTTTTTTACTGAGTGATCATTAATGGCTGAGCCTAAATATATAATAAAGATTTGCTTACTTGGAGAAGCCAATGTAGGGAAGACATCTCTGGTATATAGATTTATAGAGAATAAATTTAGAGAAAATTACAAATCAACATTAGGAGTTAACCTTCTAAAAAAGGATATGAATGTAGCAGGTTATGGGGATGTTTCTGCTCAAATCTGGGATTTAGGAGGTCAGGAATCGTTTAAATCTCTTAGGAAGCTCTATTTGGAAGGTGCGAACGGATCATTCGTAGTCTACGATATGACTAGCAAGAAGACTTTTGAAAAACTTGATGAATGGGTCCAAAGTTTCAGAAATGAAAGATATGATGCTCCTATAATATTAATTGGAAATAAATCTGATCTAGAACACCAAATAAAAATAACTGAAAATGAAGCAAGTGAATACGCAAATACCCATGATATGGGGTTGATTATCACCTCAGCTAAAACTGGTCAAAATGTTGAAGAAGCGTTTATAGGATTGACAAAAAAGATTCTAGATCAGATTTCAAATGCTTAGGAAATATTAAAAAGATTTTTAGGCCGTTTCTTTTCCTCCATTAATTTTTAGATAAAAAATATTTATGAGTGATTTAATAACTATCAAAATTTGGTGATTTTAGCAGTATTCTTTTTTAAATCTACCACCTTTATAAAGGAAGATTTATTTAAATAAAATTAACAAAAAAACCTAGATATAAAGAGTATTTTAATTTTACAAATTTTAAATCACAATTATCACTCAAATTATCATGTCAGAAGACGAATTTGAAGATGAATTAGACGAAGGGGAAGAAAAAGAAGAGGCAGAAGGTGAAGAAGGTGAATATGATTATGAAACAGATTTAGATTACAAGATTGAAAATGTAGTTGCAACAGTGGTGGTGGAGATTACAGAAAAAATAGATCTTAATCAAATCGCACGACGTCATGCAGAAGTAGAATATAACCCAGAACGTTTCCCCGGTCTTGTAATGCGAATTGAAAAACCACGTGCAACTATTTTAATATTCTCTACAGGAAAAATGGTTGTTACTGGTCTTAGACAAGCGGCAGAAGCAGAAAGAGTTGTCGATAAGGTCGTAAAAAATATAAGAAAAGCAGGAATTAAAGTATCTAATCCTGAGATTACGATTCAGAATATTGTGGCTTCGGGTGATTTGCACACCAATATTGACTTAAACATGGCTGCCATCGTGATGGAATACGCCATGTATGAACCCGAAGTGTTTCCAGGTTTAATTTACCGTATGCAAGATCCAAAAACAGTATTTTTAATTTTTTCGACAGGAAGGATTGTTTGTACAGGTGCAAAAAAAAAAGAAATAGTAAGAGATGCAGTTTTAAAATTAAATAAACAAGTTAGAGATTTAGGTGTAGCTAAAAAAGATATTGGAGATTCAGAATACCAGGATATTACTTTTATCTAAATTTATCTATATCCTTATTTATTATTTTATTCTATTCTATTGAGCGATAAAGGTCAATAGTATATGAATCTATAAAAAAGAGTTTGTTAAATTTACATCTAATTCAAATTATTTTCTTTCCATTAATTGCATTAATTGAATTGATGTATTCATTGTACAATGCTTGAATCAGTTTAAATTCTTTGGCTTTATTAAAGGCTAATAGAAATAATTGATTAAGTGTTTTACTATTATTGGCCTCATAAATATCATCACTGAGGTCCATTTTATCACTATGTTGATCAAGAAAATTACATAATATATACCTATTTTCATTTCTCATGTTTATTTTATTCAATGCTCCAAACATTCTTAAAATTAAGGGTGCCTGAAATTTAATCTTATTATGATGCAAAGATAGAAACATTCTTAAATATTCATTTCGTTTTAAGGAAACCGACATAAATAAAGAATTTTGACAATCATTATTGAAAGAAAGTGTTACGACGATATTATGGCTAATTCAAAATGTATAATCAAATCCTTTAAATTCATTTGTTGGATGGGTAAATTCATATTCAACTCTTTCTACATGAGCATGCTTAGGTCCTTTTTTAGAAAACTCTAAGAGTTCAAGTAATTTATCATCAGGACCTTCTGCTTCGATATATACAGTACTGTCAGGCATATTTTTAACATATCCTGTTAAACCTAATCTTCGTGCTATCTTACGAGTAGTATAACGAAAAAATACGCCTTGGACGTACCCAAAAACTTTTATTATTATTTTAGATTCTTTCATACATTTAAGTAATAAATATCTTTCTTAGAGTTGTATCCAACAACCTTATTTTTTATTAAAGTTTCAAGGACGTTAAATAACCATCGTTTACTTGTTTTTATTGATTTCTCAAAATCCTGAAGAGTAAGACTATCATTTATCGCTAATAAAAATAAGATTTTGCTTTTTACTGATAAATGATTCGATTTTGTAATGGCATCAAATTTTATTTCAAAATCATACTCTCTCGTTTTTAAATATGCTACCTCGTTGCTTAGTTTTGTTATTACTTCATCCGTGGTTCTGAAGGCATCTAAACTAATATGAAACATAGTTTCTAAATGTTCTTTTAATTTCTTTTCCTCTGTTTCTTTATCAATCTCTTGATTAAATTTTTCGAGGATTTCTAGGTAATCATTACCATCATCATACCGACTTAAAACTAAAACGATTATCATTTCTTTTCTTTCGTTATAATAGGATACCGAGTTCCAGTTCTTCTCTTCTGTAATAATATAAGATTCCGTAAAGTTATGTGATATCGTTATTTGTTGAACTACTGGATTTGGGATCTCTAGATTTTCTGGGTATTTTAAATAAATTAATCCCCCTTCAACCTCATCCCAGCGAATCAAGAAGATACCATTTGGCATTGGATCTATTTCAGCATCTAGTTTAAATCTTAATAATTAAATATTCATTTATTATTAAAAATTTAATTTTTCTTTACTTAATTAATCAATTATGATATCGTAATATATATAGTTGAATTCAAGTCCGTAAAATTTAACCGTACTTACAGATAATACCTAAAAAAATAAATAATAAAATATTGATTTATCACATATATGATTTGATATGGTTGTATACTATGTATATATTTTAGAGATTGTTGCTAAGACTGGAAAAAAAAGTTATTACACCGGATATACCAACAATCTCTATAGAAGATGGCATGAACATCGAAGTGGAACAGGGGCAAAATTTTGTCGGGGCAGAAAACATATTGAGTTAAAATATTTTGAAACATATCCAAATAGAAAAGAGGCAATGAGAAGAGAATTGAAAATAAAGTCTTTTTCTAAACAACAAAAAAGAGAATTAATAAAAACTATAAATATTAATGCAAATTAGATGATTAAATTCTTGAATAACCAAAATTTTTTAATCTGTTTAGTAGGATTACCTGCTTCTGGCAAAAGTACGTTTGCCGATAAATTAAAAATTGCCCTCAAGAAAAAGTTTAATAATTTGGATGTAGTCATCATTGATCCAGATATTATTAGAAAAAAATTAACTCTGGATAAGTTTGATCATGAAAAAGAACATATAGTTAGAGCAGAAAATTTAAAAATAATAAGGGAGGAGTTAGAAAAAGGACATATTGTAATTAGCGATGATTTAAACTACTATTCTAGTATGCGGCATGATTTAAAAAATATCACTGATACTCTTAATTTAAATTTTTTTATAATTTATATAGCTACCTCTATTGGAACCTGTTTAAAGTGGAATAAAGAAAGAGATAAACCAATTCCAAACAAAGTACTAAAGAAAATTCATGAAAGGTTTGATAAGTTTAATAAATATAATTGGGATTTTCCTATTGCAAAATATGATATCTCAAAAATATCAGATCTAAACCTTGTAATTGAAGAACTTTTAGATCGGATAGAACTAAAGATGGCTTTTTTAAATCAAGAATTAAAAACAGGGAAAATAAAGATTTTTTCGAATGTGAATAATGAGAATCTAGACAAAATCACAAGAATTTATGTAGGAAAACTCTTACATAATCCTAGTTTTTTCCTCTTAAAAAAAAGGATTATAGAATTAAGAAAAATCTTTATGAAGCAAAACAAGAATAAAGCACTCAGAGAACCAGAAATTTTGAAATCATTTAAAAACTTTCTTGAAAAAAATTTAAAATTAAAAATTTATCAAAATCTCTGATAATTAATTTTTATAAAAATTAAAGAAAAAGAAAATAAACCATTATTACTTTTTTCACTTGTGTTTAGATAATTATATTTTCAAAATTTTGATAATTTTCTTTAAAACTAAAAATGTCGCAAGAGCAAAATATTAATAATAAAGCTAAACTCAGAATAGAAAGATTAGAAAAAAGTCGAAGTGGACGATCTTTATGCTATATTGATCAAGATAAAATGCTTGATTTAGAATTAAATACTGGTGATATAATTGAGATTAGAGGGAAGAAAAAAACTACTGGTATTGCCGTTTCAAGTATTGCTGATAGAGGAAAAGGGATTATTAGGCTTGATGGACTTCAAAGACTTAATGCAGGGGCAACAATCGGAGAATTTGTTACAATCCAATTAGCAGAAGTATATCCAGCAGTTGAAATTGTATTAACTCCTACACGACCTAATATAGATTTAAAGAGGCAAGCAGAAGCAATTAAGGGAAAACTCATTGATAAACCTGTAGTTATGGGTGATATAGTTGATGTTTTTGGAACATTTGTTCAAAGAGATAATGCGGATAACCCAATGTCTGATATTATGAAAATGTTTCAGTTCGGAGGGAAAAAAAGACCAGCCTTAGGAACGCTAAGATTAATCGTTGAAAATCTGAAACCTTCAGATAAAGTTGTTAAAATTGCAAGAGATACTATAATAAAAGTGAATAAAAGAGTTGCTGTTCTAAACATCTCTGGTGGAGTTGTTACTTACGATGATGTTGGAGGATTAACTGATGAAATTCAAAGAATTAGGGAGATGGTTGAATTACCTTTAAAGCACCCTGAATTATTCCATCGACTAAATATAGATCCACCTAAAGGCGTATTATTTTATGGACCTTCTGGAACAGGTAAAACACTTATGGCAAAAGCTGTATCTCAAGAATCAAATGCAAATTTTATAACCATAAATGGTCCAGAAATTATGAGTAAGTTTTACGGGGCAAGTGAAGGCAGACTTCGTGAGATTTTTAGAGAAGCAGAAGAAAATGCTCCTACTATAATTTTTATTGATGAAATTGATTCAATTGCCCCAAAGAGGGTTGATACTTCAGGAGAGGTTGAAAGACGTGTTGTTTCTCAATTACTTTCTTTAATGGATGGTTTACGTGGCAGAGGGGAAATAATTTGTGTAGGTGCTACGAATAGAATTAATACTATTGATGAAGCACTAAGAAGACCTGGAAGATTTGACCGAGAAATCGAATTTGGTGTTCCTAATGTTAAAGGAAGAAAAGAAATATTCCAAATACATACAAGAGGTATGCCAATGGAAGAAGATGTTGATCTCGATAATTACGCTGAGATAACACATGGTTTTGTAGGCGCAGATATCATGGCGATTTGCAGAGAAGCTGCTATGTTTTCACTAAGAAGAGTATTACCAAAAATTAATTTGGATGAACCAATTCCAAGTGAAATTATTCAAGAATTGAAGATTAAGGACGAGGATTTTGTTAAGGCTACCAATCTAATCGAACCTTCAGCCATGCGAGAAGTGATGGTTGAAATTCCTGATATTTTTTGGGAGGATATAGGAGGTCTTGAAGATCTTAAGCAGGAATTAAGAGAAGCAGTAGAATGGCCATTAAAATATCCTAAACTATTCGAAAAGGCAGGAATACGTCCTTTAAATGGAATACTTCTTTTTGGACCACCGGGATGTGGAAAAACTCTTTTAGCAAAAGCAATCGCAACTGAAAGCCGATCAAATTTCATAGCTATTAAGGGTCCAGAAATCTATTCAAAATGGGTAGGAGAAAGTGAGAGAGCTGTTAGAGAAATATTTCGTAAGGCTCGTCAAGCAGCCCCTTCAATAATTTATTTTGATGAGATTGATGCTATATCTTCAGGAAGAGGTAATTATGAAGGAACACATACCTTTGCTTCAATTGTAAATCAGATATTAGTTGAAATGGATGGAATTGAAAATCGAAAAGGAATTGTAATAATTGCGAGTACTAATCGTCCTGATATAGTTGATCCAGCATTTCTAAGGCCGGGTAGATTTGATCGCTTAATTTTTGTAGAAGCACCTGACCTTGAATCGAGATTAAAAATATTAGAAGTTCACACAAAAAGTATGCCATTGGCTGAAGATGTTTCATTAAAAATGATTGCTCAGACTACAGAAGGATATAGTGGAGCTGATTTAGAAAATGTATGTCGTGAAGCGGGAATGGAAGCAATTAGAGAAAAAATGACAGAATTAGAAAAAATAGAAAAGAAACATTTCGAATTTGCGTTATCTAAAATAAAATCTACGTTACCCAAAGAAATAATTGAAAAGTATGAAAATATGGCTAAACAAATAACAGAATCTCGGAATATAAAAGAGTCTAAAGCCGATTTGTATAGATAACCACACTTTCAATATTATTTTTTTAGTTTTTTACCTAAATGATTAGAACCAAATTAGTATTGGAAAGTTTTATTAAATGAGTTTTATGCATATGGAGGTGGGTGGTAATGAGAAGAAGAGATAAATCTTTTGCAATATCTTTAGCAATCATAATTGTTCTGTTCACGTTAGCTTCATTTTTCCTCAATATGGCAGATCTTAATACTATTCACAAACCTGCAGATTTTTATGGAACTTCTAGGGAAGTTTCTTTGGATGAAATGGTTGATGTCGCCAATAAATTCAATATATCAATATATTTACCATCTGAATTGCCTAATAATCTTGAACTTACTGCTATATATCTAAGGGATGATTCCTTCCTAGCAATCGTTGTCTATAGTGCCGAGGGTAACAAAGATTACATGACAGCTGAGTTAGGAATTCAGATATCACCATCACCATCAGAATTTTCGCCCACATATGATGAGCTAAGATCGGAGGCTGAGACATCTGAATATAAGACAGCACTAGAGGTCAATGGCTGGCCAGTGTTGATTAATGAAAAAGCAGATTGGGGTGGTAATGAGGCGTCCAAGGAGAAATACGGAGATTATGTACTCCTAGTTAGGGTCTGGATTGATGGAATGGAATATAATATAGGCGCTCCGACTCTGAATGTAGACACCACAGTGGAGCTGGTGGGGAGTATGAATTTATTGACACCGTAATTGTGTTCCCGAAATAGTAGTGAAGTATAAACAATTTTGTTGCTGTAGTTTAATCTCAAATGGACTGATCGGTTAGTTATTTATATCTCGAATATAGATATTAATTAATATATAAATTTTTTTTTCTAAATATAAACATTATATTTTAGAGAATCATATTTTTTTGCTTCTCTGAACTATCACTACTTTAAAAATTTAAAAATAGGAAATCGATGGCAGAATTACCATTTAATTTCTTTTATTCTTAATTCTTTAAAATAAAAAATTAGAAATTCTATATAAACTTCTTAATTACAAAATTCTTCGAAAAACCTTTTTAATCGGGAATTAAAAATTCTGATAAATCTTTACCGACCATTTCTCTTCCTTTTTTACTTGA
>CAZBNW010000114.1:0-7949 GCA_964493385.1 uncultured archaeon
TTTTGATATTCCATTAGCGGCTCTTAATGCGGTACGACGTGCTATTAATGATGCACCCTTTATATAAAAGTATCTCCATTTTTCATCATCTTCGACTAGCTCTATGAAAATTCCGTCGTTCATATCCGCGTCAGATTCGATTGGTACAAATTGACCAGTGTCATCATTCCATTTCAACATAAAATTATCTTTTCTTTCTGTCATTTCTATACCGGTATACGATGAATGATTAATAAAAAATTAGATTACGATTTAAAAAATTTTAATTTTTGATAAAAATTTAAAAATCAATATTATTTAGTCTTTTTTTAAAGTTTTAATAAAATATATTATTGAATCTAACTTCTCTTTTGAAGCAGAAGGATTTCATGAAGAAATTTTTTTTTCGCTTCTTGTTCAACTGGCATAAATATATCAATCTATCGTTAATTTGAATATGGTAAATTTTATGAGCTATTTTAGATATATTTAACAAAACAGAATAAAGTTGCAATCAGTTTAATAATTAAATGTTTTGAAATTATTCTATTTTTGAAAATGAAAATCATTGACAAGAAAACTATAGCTGAGATTTTAGCTAAACATATCTCAAGTCTTAAAATAGAGGAAATTGAAGCTCTTTTAGAAATACCTCCTTCAGAGATCGATTTCACGTATGCTTTTCCTTGTTTTAGGATTGCAAAATCAGAAAAAAAATCACCAGATTTAATAGCAATAGAGTTAGAAAATAAGGTTAAACAGACTGAATTTTTAGATAATGTTAAAGCAATTGGTCCTTATTTAAATTTTAAAATTAAATCAAGGTATATTCTTGAAAATATTTTTGAATTTAAGGATGATTATGGAAGGATTCGAGATATTATTGATAAAGAAAAAAAAAAGAAATTAAGAATTGTCATCGAATATCCTTCTCCAAATACTAATAAACCCCTTCATTTTGGGCATATTAGAAATATGTTACTTGGCAAATCACTTTCGAATTTACTTGATTATAAGGGATATAAGGTTTTTCAGGTAAATTTATATAATGATCGTGGCATTCATATTTGTAAAAGTATACTTGCATATATTAAATGGGGGAATAATAAGGAACCAGATAAAAAAAGTGATCATTATGTAGGAGATTTTTACGTAAAATTTAGTGAAATGGCAGAAAAAAATGAAAAATTAGTTGAAGATGCTTATAATTTATTGAGAAAATGGGAAGCGGGAGACGAAAAAACTCTCGCTTTATGGAAACTAATGAATAAATGGGCTATTGATGGTCATAGAATAACCTATAATAAGTTAGGGATTTCATTTAATAAAGAATACTACGAATCTGATTTATATTTAAAAGGGAAGGAGAAAATCATTGAAGGAATAAATAACGGTATCTTTGAAAAAACTGAAGATGGTGCAATATTTGCAAGGTTAAAGGAAAAATACAATCTTGAAAATAAAATATTGGTTAGAAGTGATGGCACTTCAATTTATATAACTCAGGATATCTATTTAGCATATAAGAAAAAAGAAGATTTTACTTATGATAAATCGATTTATGTTGTTGGCGATGAACAAATTCAGCATTTCAAATGGCTCTTTGCAATTTTAGATATGTTAGGATTCAAAGAAGATAATTACCATTTATCTTACGGAATGATTAGTTTACCTGGTGGGAAGATGAAAAGCAGGGAAGGCACTACTGTTGATGCTGATGATATTATTGAAGAAATGGAAACTCTTGCATTCTCTGAAGTAGATAAAAGATACCCTAATATTTCAAACTCCGAGAAGTCAAGAAGGGCAGAAATTATAGGACTAGCCGCACTTAAATTCTTCATTTTAAAATATAGTGCTGTGAAAGGATTTATTTTTAAGCCAGATGAAAGTATTTCATTTGAAGGAGAAACTGGTCCTTATATCCAATATTGTTATGCGAGGATAGCATCAATAATTTTAAAATCGGGAATAAAAATTAGCACTGATATTAATTGGGATTTATTAAACCATGAAAATGAATTAAATTTAATGAAACATTTGACTTATTTCCCTGAGATCGTAGATTCAGCCGAAAAAACGTATAGCATACACTTAATTGCTCAATATTTATTAACTCTATGTCAAGCGTTTAATTCTTTTTACTCCTCTTGTCAAGTTATATCTGAGAATAAAGATTTAGAAAAAGCAAGATTATTACTTATAAAATGTGTACAGGTTGTTATTAAAATAGGATTAGACATCTTAGGAATTGAAACGCTTGATAAAATGTGAGAGATACAACTTAAAAAGAGAGAAAATGAAATGAGATTTTTTGATTTTGGCGAATACATCAAAAAAGATACTCAATTCGTTATTTTTGGCATACCTTGGGATTATTTGACTTCTATTGATTTACCCAATTCATCGATTGCTCCAGAAAGAATTAGAAATGTGACAAATGATATTGGATGGACAACAGAATTGGGAGACCATATTACAAAATTTAAAGTTGTTGATGTAGGAGATATTAGTATAGAAAAGGTTAATGTAGAAAAAAACCTCAAAACAATCAAGAATTTCATTAAAGATTTATATATAGAAAATGAAAATATCATTCCTATCATGATTGGGGGAGATCATTTCTGCTCTTACCCTTTAATAAAAACTGTTGGAGACCTTTTTGATAAGAAGCAGGAATTTGGGGTATTATTATTTGATGCACATTTAGATTTTTACCAAGAATGGGATAAAGGTATTTATTCACACGCAACAATATCTCATAGAATTTATGATTTAGAATATATTAATAATAAAAATCTACTAATTGTGGGAGCTAGAGATATTGACATTCCAGAGTTAGAAATAGCAGAGTCAAAAAATATTAATTATTTAAGCGCATATCAGTTGATAGAAGGGTTAGATAATTACATAGCAAGAATAATAAGTTTTTTTAAGAAATCAAGCATCAAATACTTATATATATCTATTGATATTGATACATTAGAACCTTCTATTGCTCCTGGTACTGGTTTCGCAATTCCTGGAGGTTTTACTTATCGTGAAATATGGAAAATTTTGAAGGTCATAACAGAAAATTTTGAAATAATAGGGTTTGATCTTGTTGAAGTTGCTCCAAATTTGGATTTAAAAAATAAAATGACATGCAATTTAGCTGCAAAATTGATTATTGAACTTATTTCCTTTATCGTAAATAAAAATAAATGATGATTTAGATGCCAGATAAAGATTTAAAAGAATTTTTAAGAAAAGTTAACCAATATGAAATTACTGAAAACACAGATATTATTGAATTGATAAATTCTTTGAAGGAAACGGGATTTAATGCAAAAAGATTAGCTTTAGCTTGTGAAATATATAATGAAATGATTAATATTGAAGACTGCGTTAAATTTTTTGGATTAGCTGGAGCTCTTGTTCCAGCAGGCCTGCAAAGAAATATCTACGATTTTATAAAAGAAGGTTTTATTGATATTTTAGTTACTACAGGAGCTACCTTGACTCATGATCTTGCAGAGGCTTTGGGTTTTCATCACTTACAAGGAAATATTGAACTCAATGAACTTGATGACAAGGGTTTACATAAAGAAGAAATCAATAGAATTTATGATGTGTTCATGCCAAACAAAGTATATGAAGGAATTGAAGAATTTGTATCAAAATTAAAGATACCAGATATTCAGATGTCCATTAGTTCCTTTTTAAAATTTCTCGGAAATCAACTTCCTAGAAATTCTTGTTCTATTCTTAGAGTATGTTATGATAAAGATATACCAATTTTTTGTCCTGCTTTTACTGATTCTGGTTTAGCAATGCAATTAGGATTTCACCATCAAAAATTAAATTTAAACCATTTTGCAGATATGCTAGAAATGGTGAATCTAGCTTGGGAGGCTAAAACTGCTGGAATATGTATTGTAGGAGGAGGAGTCCCCAAAAATTTTATTATGCAAGCATTACAATTTTGTCCGAATTCTGCTACTTATGCAATTCAAATTACTATGGATCGACCAGAATCAGGAGGATTGAGTGGTGCTACTTTAAGGGAAGCAATTTCCTGGGGAAAAATAAATGAAAAAGCAAAATATTCAACAGTTATATCTGATGCGACTATTGCTTTGCCATTAATTTTTTGGTTTTTAAAAAAAATGCAAATAACAAGTAAAAAATGAAGAGGTTTCTCCTAGAGAAGCTTGGAATTCTTTTAAAATACTCCTTTTAATTTTTGGTCAATAGTTTGAGTATCAGTCCCGAAGATAGTATCAAGATTATGTTTAAAATCTTTAAATTGAGAAATTTCGGATAAATTTTTTCCCGTATTTAATAATTTGAATTCTTTTAAGACTTCTTTCAACAGCGGGCGTATTATTTTTTGAATATATTTTTCAATTTTTTTTTCCTTATCTAAAATAGCATAAGAAATTATTAATTCAGGTTCGAAACTGTCTTCAGCCTCAATTTTATCCTCAATAAATGCTATAAGGAATTTCTTTCCTTCAAAATATTCAATAATATCTTTTGAAAAAGTAGATTGAGCAAAATTTAAAAGCGCTGTAAGCAACCCGCTTCTTAGATCTGTATCTATTTTTCCTTTTGTAGTTTTATGGTAACTCTTTTTTACTAAAGTAAATCCTCTGAGTAACAAACCTGCTTCTCGAACAACCATTATTAAGAAATTAAAATAATAATTTGAGGTTTTGAGTAAATTATTCTATTATTGTATTCAATTCAATATTTTAATTATAAAAATTTTTAATAATAAATCCTTTGATTATTTTACCAGTTGATTTTAATTTAAGTAATTAATAAGGAATATTATTTATCCAATATTACTTAGTGGTATGATTCCGAAGGAAAAAATTAGATTATGTGCTGAAAACATTGCTAAAAGTATAAACATCAAAAAAAAGGGCGAGTTCATCCTCATAAAAGGTGGTTTCTACTGTCATGAACTTTTAGAGGAAATAGGTTTAAGCATTCTCAGAAAAGGAGGAATTCCACATATTTTTTCTAAAAGTGATTATTTTGATGAAACAATTTTCCAGGATGATCAAATTAAAGTTGAAACAATAGAAAAGCCACCATTACATTATTTAAAAATGATTGAAAATATTGATGCCTATATCGTTGTCGAAGAACTCGAAGATCCCTCTATTCGTAATAGAGCACCAAAAGAAAAATTAGAGGCATATCAAAAATCAGATGCTCCACGCAAAGAAATTGTATATGGAATGAAGGAAGAATATGCCCCAGGAAAGAAATGGTGTTACGCTGCCTGGCCTTCAAAAAAAGCTGCGGAATTCTATAATATTGATTATAATTTATTTGAAAAATTCATTGTTGATGGTATGTCTATTCCATCGGAACAATTAACCCTTATTACAAAAAATTTAGGAAATTATTTCGAAAATGCTAAAAAAGTATATGTAAACGATGATCTTGGTACTGATTTTTGGGTTTCGATAGAAAACCGAGTTAAAGTTCTTGATGATGGAATACTTTCAGAGGAACAAATCGCTTTAGGAGATTTAGGAGGAAATTTACCTGCAGGTGAGGTCTTTTTCGCTGCACATGAAAAACAAGGAGAGGGCAAGATTTTTTGCCCATTGACAAAGGAACGATATAGCCATAAAATTCTGAAAAATGTAGAACTTGTTTTTAAGGAGGGTAAGTTATTGATGGATAAGGTCTCGGCGGATACTAACTTAGATATCTTAATTAGTGCTTTTAAACAATTAGAAGAACTCGATATATTAGGTAAAGTACCAGAACTTAGAACCTATAACGTTGGTGAACTTGGAATTGGTTGTAATCCAATAATTACCAAAGCAATTGGCTACATTCTTACTGATGAAAAAATAAATGGAAGTGTTCACGTGGCCATTGGATCGAACAAACAATACGGAGGAACATCAAGATCTCAAATGCACTGGGATTTTGTTACTGCTCCTAAAGTTAATATAACAGTTGAATACATAGATGGTTCTAAAAAAGATATTATGGAGAATGGAAATTTAATTGAAAATTAAATTCTCCTAGAAATTTAATACTATTTAGTTTTCTTAGATTCCTTCTTGGAGTAATTCTTCTAAGATTTGTAAAACTATTTCTAAGACCATTTTTTTAAAAGTTATGCGGTCAGCTTTAAGATTGCATTTTTGTGCAGAGGTTAACCTTTCAGTTGAGAAACCGATGAATACGAGTCCCACTGGTTTTTCTGGCGTTCCTCCAGTTGGGCCAGCAATACCACTAATTCCTATTCCAATGTCAACATTAGAAAGCACTCTTATATTATAAGCTAATAGTTTAACAACACTATCTGATACCACACCATTTTTCTCAATGATCTTAGGATCTATATTTAATAAATCTATTTTTGCTTGATTGCTATAACATACAATTCCTCTTTCGAAAACTTTGGATGCTCCAGAAATATTAGTAAACATGTGGGAAATATACCCTCCTGTACACGACTCAGCAACGGCTATCTGCTTATTACTGTCAGACAATTTCCATATTATTTTCTCTATTCTTTGTAAAATATCCATAATTTCAATTACCTTTGAATTTCAAACTTTTTCCCACATGACTTACAAAATTTTGCTCCTTCACTTAATGAAGTACCACAATATGGGCAGTGCCAAATTATTGTAGATTTTTTAGTAGGGGCTAAAGTTTTATAAATTTCTGGTTCTTTAACTCCAAAAGGTTTATATTCTAAGTTCTTTTCAAAAATTTTTTTAAAACATCTAGGACAATATTGTTTTTTCTGTAATCTATAATATATAAAATATGGATTGATTATCATAAAACCCCACATGAAAAGAATAAAAAGTAAAATACCAGAAAAAATGGAGAAAGATATGATGGTAATTGCGATAAATATACTCATTATAATAATAACAAAAATTCCAAATATTTTGATATTAAATCTTGGTCTAGTAGGAAACACATTCATCCTACAACTCTGGCAAAACTTCATATCATTTGGATCTTGAACCTTAAAACTCAATGTAAACATTTAAAATGAGTTGTTATTATTAATATAAATTAATAACAAATAAAATTAAATAAAAAAATAATATTATATACTTTTGAAATATAATGCTTTTTTAGCAGATTTAAACGAAAAAAATCAACGGTGTTATTTAAATGGGAAAGGATGATGCTGTAAAAGGTTTTGTCTTTAAGATTACTGTTTTTTGCATTTAGCTAATAACGATTAGAGTAATCGGCGATGGTGCCGTGGGAAAGACAAGCCTTATCAAGAAATATACACAGGGAAGTTTTCAAAAAGATTATATTAAAACATTAGGAGCCCAATTTTCAAAATATGATGAGGAAATCGAGGGAGATAATTGTAAGTTATTTTTTTGGGACATAGCTGGTCAACGGGAATTTGATTTCATGCGTCCTACCTTCTATAAGGGTAGTAAGGCAGCAATTATCGTATTTTCGCACACTGATGAAGATAGTTTTAATCATATAGAGGAATGGCATGAAGATATTAGAAAGTACACAGGAGATCTCCCAATTGTTTTGTTTGGTAATAAAACTGATTTAGTTGATGAAAAGGATTTAGATGATGAAATGGTAAAGGAAATAATTGAAGATAGAGATTTCCTTGGATATTATAAGACAAGCGCGAAGACTGGTAGTGGAGTATATGAAGCGTTCCAAGCAATTATAAAAGACTTATACTACAAATATAAAGAAGAATAGAAAATGTATGATGATATCAATCAAGGATATCCGAAAATTTTATTTTTCTCGTCAAATCATTGCGCACCTTGCACCCCAGTCGAAAATATGTTAAAGAGAATAAATATTTCATTGTTTGGAAAAAAATTAAGAATTGAAAAAATTTCAATTGACTTGGAAGAGAATCGGCAATTTACGCAGGAGTATCGTATTACTTCAGTTCCCACATTAATTATCTCAGATAAAAGATTATCAGTAAATATACAAGA
>CAZBNW010000115.1:0-7916 GCA_964493385.1 uncultured archaeon
ACTAGCTAAATTATTTTCTAGATCCTCGGTTTTAGATTTAAACTCTGCTAATTCTGTTTTAAGATTATTATTTTCAGTATTCAAGTCTTTAATTATTTCTTGATCATCTGTTTTAGTTTTTGTTAACTCATTTTCCGTCTGTTCAAGCTTACTTTGAGTTTCATCTAGTTCATTTAGAGTATCTGCTAGTTTATCTTTTGTTTCAGATAATTGTTTTTCCAAATCATTTACTTTAGCTCTAAGGTCTAACAGTGCTTTACCTTGGACAGATATTTTTTTATTAGGTTTTTCTTCCGCTTTTGCCCAGTCGATACTAATTATATTTCACCTTATTCAAATAATTATAATTTTTGAATTGATTTTATGAATTAAATTAATTGATAATATATAAATCATAGTGTATTAAGTTTTTAATTATTTTTACTTTTAGAATTCAATTTCTAAAATTAAATATTATGATTTAATTATTTTCAAAATTATAATATAATATAAGGAAATCATAATTGAAGTTTGACTAACTCAATGGAAAATACAGAAGACTCACAATTCAGAATCGAATATATTTCCACTTCAGGAGTGTATAAAACCCCATTTACACTAATTATCCTTTTACAATTGTTTATTGGTTTTATAATTGTAATTTTAATTAATCTTTGGTTTTATAATGACCTTTATTTTCTTTTGACAGGTAATAGATTTTTATCTTTTATTTTACTTGGGCAATGGTGGGAATGGCTGTTGCTACCATTAAATATTTATGGGAATCTGCTTTTATTTGCGTTCTCCATTATTTTATTTTCAACTGTAGTTTTTAAAATTTTAAATAAATTGTATCCTCCGAAGGAGGGTGTATTTGAAAGGGGGAGTAAAGAATGGAAATATACCCATCGAAGATTTTGGACAGTATTTTTTTCAATTTGGTTAGCAAGATCTTTGCCTTTGCCTTGGTCAGACATTTTTGTTTACCGTTTCCTTGGAGTTCATATAGGGAGAAATGTAGTTGCTTATGAAGGATATATTGATCCTGAGTTTGTGGAGATAGGAGATTATACTATGACCTCGCTTAACATTTGCATTTTTTCACATCTAATATATCAAGATAAAATTCTTATTAAGAAGGTGAAAGTAGGAAAGACTTGCATTGTTGGACCCCAGACAATAATTACACCTGGTACTGTGCTCCAAGATGGTGCTATTTTAGGAGCAAATAGTTATACTTGGCCAGAACAAGTATTAGATAGTGATTTGATTCATGTAGGAACACCGGTTAGTATGACATTTCCCATACAATCAGTAGAAGAATCTCAAAATAAAGCAGAAAGAATTAAAGATAAAACAGTTGATAATACTAATCTTAATGATAAAAATAAAACCGGGGGGAGTGGATAAGAGGTGTTTCAACCAGCAAGCCTAAAAGGTGATTCTCCAACTCCAATTGATGAGAGATTTCGGAACAAATATCTTATTCTTTATTTTATCATTATCATCCTAAGCTTTTTTCCATGTATTATATTTGAATATGTTTATCTTGTATTTTTATGGAAAGAAGGATTTTATTTACTTTTCTTTTTTCTATTACCCTTCAATATCGTACTATTAATTTATTTACTACAATTAAGTGCTATATTAATTTCTGTTTTATTTTTAATTATAATAAAACTAATTTTTCCTCCAAAAGAGGGAAGCTTTAATAGAGATATAAAAGATAAGAATTATATTTACTGGAATTTAAGAAATGTAGTTAAAAAATGGCCACTTTTTATTAATGCTTCGAATCCGCTTCCCTGGTTTAAGAATCGTTTTACATTACGATTTTTTGGAGTAAAAATTGGAAAGAAGGGAATATATGATAATAGCTGGATCTCTTCTGAATTTGTTTCAATTGGTAAGAATGTAATTATTGGAATGGGAAGTACTCTATTAAGTTTTGGAATTGAACAAGATAAGTTTATTTTAAAGAAAATTATTATAGAAGATGATGTTCTAATCGGAGCTAAATGTGTATTATTGCCAGGAACTCATATTAAACGCAATTCAAAATTATCTGCTCATTCATATACAAATTTTAATCAAGTACTAGAGGAAAACTCAATATATATTGGCCATCCGGCAAAATTAAAAGAGATATAGATCAAAATGGCATCTGAAAAAAGTGTGAAATTAAAATATGAGCAAAAGAATCCTTCAAAAAAGAGATTTGTAATCATATCTGATACTCATATTAGTCGCTCTCGAGGTCCTTTTAATCTTCACGTTTATAATTTGGGTATAGAACAGATAAATAAGATAAAAGATGTTGATCTTTATTTACACCTTGGAGATATTACTCAAAATGGCACTCTTTTAGAATATGAGTATGCTATGGAGCAATTTAAGAAATTTAAGCCGATATCTAAATGTCCACTAATGATAATAATTGGAAACCATGATGCGATGAATGTTGGGTACTTACTTTTTGAAGAAATGATTGGGAGAAGACATTATGAATACGAAGATGATGAAATATATGTAATTGGAATAGATAGTACTAAACCAGACTTACCCGGTGGAATAATACATCATAACATAATCGAAGCTGTTAGAAAGAGATTGGAAAGACCAGAAAGAGAAAATAAATTCAAGGTAGTTAGCTTTCATCATCAGCTCATCCCTATTCCAAATACCGGAAAAGAGAGATCTGCCATTGATGATTCAGGAGATATGCTTAAAATGCTTTTGGAAGCAAAAACAGATTTAGTTTTGAATGGTCATAGGCACACGTCAAATTTATATACTGTAAGCAGTAGTGAAAAAGATTTATATATTTTTAATGCAGGGACATTTTGTTGTAATAAAACACGATATCGGGACTTATTTACTTATTCAATTATCGACATCGAAGAAAATAATCTCACTTTTAAGATAATTCCTATATTAGATTCAAATTCTAAACGTAAAATTCATCGTCAAGTTAATTATTATCTTCCATTAGAAATAGAACAAGATCAAAAACCAATATGTAAGTTTATACAATTATCACATTCTTTAATTAATGAACAATTGGAAAATGAGAGAACTAATTTTGACAGAGCTATTGAGAGAATAAATACGATTAAGGATATAGATTTAGTTGTACATGCTGGAAATGTAACTCAAAATAGTTATAAAGAAGAATTTAGAATAGCAAAAGATAAAATAACTAAATTAAAGTATCCTTATTTAATTGTACCGGGATATACAGATTCGATACCCCCCGCTTGGGAATATTGGAAACAATATTTTGGTGATTTTAATCCTTTATATGAAAATGAAAAATTATATTTTCAAGGGTTAAACTCTACAACCCGAGATTCTACAGAGGGATTTATAGGGCGAAAAAGATTGAACACCTTTATAGAAAAAGTCTTATCTCTTAGTCATCAAAAAATATTTGGAGTTTGTTGTTTTCACAGTCTGATTCCTACTCCATTAAGTGTGTGGAGGACAGAATTAATAGATTCTGGAGACGTACTTTCTCAATTTGCTCGTTCACAAATTGATCTGTGTTTAAATAGTTCACCAGGTATTGCATTCAATTTAAAAATTGATTATACTGTGTTTTCTAATGGTGGAAATCTTAAGCCTAAACGTTTTGATGAGTCTTTTATCGAAATTGATATTTATAAAAAAGGCAATGTCGTATTAAAGGAACATAATTTGAAAACTGGTCAAGTAAAAGTAGTTGGTAACTATAATATAACTATTTTTATATAATTGGAAAGTAAATAATTTCAGAGAATTTTTCTGAGTTCAATATGTAATCTATTTTTGATAAAAAATAAACTTAAAAAGAATATTTTTTTTATAAAATTAATGATTATGCTTTAAATGAATAATTTATTAGGGAGTTCTATTATTTTAAGGGTAATTTTATGGCTAATGTGAAATTGAACTTATTAAATATTTTCCAGCTTAGAATTAATAAAAAGCATATAGATTATGAAGGTAAAACTGTTGGAGATATAATATCGCAATTTTTAAATGAAAACAGAGATAAGCTCGATGATGAATTATTTGATAAAAATAAGAAAAAGTTTAATGCTCAAATTCTTATTTTATTAAACGGTCGAAACATTAAATATCTAAAAAACTATAAAACAAGCCTTAAAGACGGAGATGAGCTCTATGTGTCTTATGCTCTAGCTGGAGGCTAAAAATATTGCCTTTTTAAACGTTAAGCTTAAATATTAAAATCATCATTATTTTTTTACTAAAAGCGATTATTTATTAGTAGTTCTTAATATTGAATAATTTAGAAGACTTTTCATTATAAATAATACCAGCTCGATATTTGGTGATTTATTATTACAAAAAAGATTGGCGTAATGGGCTTGGATAATGCAGGTAAAACCAGTATCATAACAGCAATTACCAAACGTTTCGGTTTTGAGGAAGAGATCGCAAGATTAACACCGACAAGAAGAATTGCTCGTGATACTTTCAAATTCCTCGGTATAGAATTTACAAGGATGGATTTTGGAGGACAGAAACAGTATAGGGAAGAATATTTAAAACATCCAGAAAAATATCTGATGGGAACAGACTTAATGTTCTACGTTATAGACGCTCAGGATTTTAATCGATATATCGAATCAATAGATTATTTAGAGGAAATATTACTTTTTTTCAAGGAAGAACAAGAATACGTCCCAATATGCATTCTTTTTCATAAATTCGATCCTCAGCTCGTAGATGATGCACAAATTAATAAAAGGATTCTCACTTTAAAGCAAGCATTAACAAGATATTCGAATGATTTTGACATCTTTTTCTTTGAGACAACCATATTTGATATAAAATCAATCATGGATGCCTTTTCAAGCGGATTATCGATGTTATTCGAAAAGATAGAGATGGTTTCACTATTATTTTCAGAAATAAGTAAAAACTATAATTCCATTCTAATTGCATTATTTGACAATAAAGGGATTACACTGGGGGAGTACTATAGACCTCATCTCCAATTAAGGGAAAAAATAAAGATTTATGAAATTTATTTAGAATTGCAAAAGCGTGTGGTTGCCGAGAATAGAACTCTATTTGAATTTTCTGATAAATTTGAAAGTGGAGAAAGGTTTTCAGGTGTAATTGAAGTCCTCCATTTTGGTAATTTAGAGTTTTATTTGTTATTTATTGTTGAAGAGGATGAAGCAGATTTAGAAAGAACCATAACAATTATAGATAAGATCGAAGCGGCAAAACCTCAAATGGAGAATTTAATTCTACAAATAATTCAATAAATTTTACAAAAAGCGCAGCTGGAGGGATTCGAACCCCCGAGCGCTTACGCGCACCGGCTTTCTTGATCATCATAAATAACGCTCGAGGCCGGCGTCTTACCTACTAGGCTACAGCTGCTTTAAAAACTGCAAATCTAATTAGTGATATAGTTTTCTTATGAAACTTAAAATCTAATATATATAAATTTCTTTCTTTTTTCAATATTAAGAAAACTTATTGAGACGAAGGAACATAAATTTTTAACTTTAAAGAAGGGTCAAGTAATTTGATTAATCCTTCATCTTCATATTGTTTTAATAGTAATTTTACTGTTGACACTCTAATATCATATTTCAATGCAATATCTGTTGCTAAAATTGTTTTTCTTTTTAAGATTGATTCTTTTATTTCTTTTTCAAGATTTTTAGGAATAAAAGCATCTCTCTCTACAATATTTATTTGTTTGGTTCTTCCATATTTTCTTCTAAGACTTAGTGTAGTCTTTCTCACTATTTGTTTTTCTTCCTTTTCTGGCACTAACAATCACAATTAATATATTAAAATATAGAGAATATTAGCTGAATGAAATTATAAATATTTAAAATTTAATAAAATTTTTGATTTATTATTGAAAATTTAATTTCAGCGTTGATTACCTAAATAAAATATTAAAATTCAGTCGAATTTGAACGATAATTACGATTTTAATATTAAAAGGAAGAGACCAGAAGAAATTTATAACAATGTTTCAGACTATTTTAGAGGAGAAATCTTAAGACAATATGCATCCTCTAAAAATATCTTGAAAATACAAGGAAAAATTACAATCAGAGCTTTAGAACTTTTAAATCTTAGAAAAAAAGATGCACTAATTTTAGATGCCGGTAGTGGGGCAGGATTTAGTTCTATGTATTTAAATGAAATAGGATATAAGACTGTGGCTATTGATATTATTTCAGCATTCTTAAATTATTATGATATAAAAGACTTAAACCCGATTGCGGCAGATATGTGTTTTTCTCCTTTTAAACCAAACACTTTTGATGCTATTATTTCCATTTCAGCACTACAATGGATATATAGAGATCTAAAAAACAAACAAATGCATTCTATGTTAAAAAATCTGTCTAAATCCTTTTTTCATATTTTAAAACCCAAATCCAGAGTTATTATTCAATTTTATCCTAAAAACAAAGAAATTATGGATAATATTGGTAAAATATTTGTAGAGAATACAGATTTTATAGGAAATTTCATAATAGATAATCCAAATAGCAAAAAAAAAAGAAAGATTTTTCTTTTGTTGATCAAGGAATTATAATTAAGGAATTTAACTTTACAAAAAGTGGTATTCATACATTTGTTGTTCGCATAAGAATTTAATTATAAGCATAATATTTTATTTATCTTTTCTTATAATATTGTTAAAAATTTATTCTAAAAATTTTAAATCAATTAGATGATTTTATGAACAGAGTAAAATTAAATACTACTCGATTAAAAAAAGCATCATTACTATTAACTATAGTATTGCTAAGCTTTTTTCCTACCTATTTGACAAATATTTCTAATTTTGTAAATACTACAGAGAATTTAAGAGAAGATCAAGATAAAGACGCTGATTTGGAAAATCTTAAATTAAGTTTATTAGGCGACGCCCCTTGGTGGAACAGTTCTTGGAGATGTAGAATGATAATTAATATAACAAATCCTTATCCATATGATTTTGAAAATTATGGAGTAAGTGTTACATTTGATTATACAAATTTAGGTCAGAATATACAATCAAGTCTCGATGATATAAGAATCGTTGAAAATGGTACTTTACGTAAATATTATGTGAAAAAGGATTATCCTGAAATAGGTATGGCAACTGTATGGTTTAATACAAACATTAATGATACAGTAGTCGGGGATGATATTGAAATAGATACATATATGTATTTTGGAAATAAAGATGCTTTAAATGCTGAAGCGATTGATCCTACTGACAGTTTTGGGTGGATCAAAAACGGTGATTTCGAATTAGATATAAATGATATCCTGAATTTCGATCCTTATGGATGGACCTTCTCTCATGATCCTATTGATACTATTTACGGGGTAGGCAACCCAGGCGTCACAGATGAAAATCCTTACGGCATAGAATTCGCTAATGAATTAATTAGTGCTTCTGATGGTGCTGAACGAGTTTATCACGGGAATTATGCATATAAATTTGGCGCTAACACAAACCCGGTACAGGCATTGAGTGAAGACTATAATAATTATGCAGGTGCTTTTTTCTCTTACCCTTTTACAGTTCCAAAAGTGTACGGAGCGGGTATAGATTTACATCTATATCGCAATCCAAGAACATGGGGATTTATTACAAATTCCCCTATAAGTGATGATGGATATTATATTAGACTCTGTGATAATTATGGAAGTGATCCAGATGATCACAATGATATTGGTGTTGGATTTGAAAATTATATCGAAATATGGGGCGGAAGAGCATTTACTACTGGCCCTGCTCATAAGATAAATAGCTGGCAACATGCTACAAAAGTATGGAACTGGGATCATAGCGTAACTAAAGATACACATTCAACATCTAGTGATGATGGACAGCTAACAGCGCCACTCAACTTTACAATAAGTAAATTTGAAGGAGATACAATATTTTTAGAGCATGG
>CAZBNW010000116.1:0-7872 GCA_964493385.1 uncultured archaeon
AAACCCATTTATTAAATGTTCATAAACAAGTTCGCCAGCTTGTAGAATTACCCGAGAAACCTCCTAAGGCAGAAAAACCAAATATTAAGTTAAAATGTAATTTGTGTATAAATGAATGTTCTTTATCTGAAAGTGATGTGAGTTATTGTGGTTTAAGAAATATTCCGCTAAGAACTTCGGGTCAATTACCATATCCAACAAAATCGAAAGGTTATATTCATGGGTACATAGATTCCAATCCAACCAACTGCTGTAATAGTTGGTTTTGTCCCGCTGGAACATCATCTGGCTTTCCAGAATATTCAAATTATGAAGGTCCTGAATTTGGTACATACAGCTATGCTGCTTTTCTGTATGGCTGCACTTTTGACTGCTTATTTTGCCAGAATTCCTCTCATAAACTTTTTTCAAAAAAGCATCTGTTTGATGTTGAAACATTAGCTAATCAAATAGTTAAAAACAAGAAGATTACTTGCTTATGTTATTTTGGGGGTACACCTGAAGCTCAACTACCTTTCTCATTAAATCTCGCAAATAAAATCCTCGAAAAAATTGAAAAATCTGGGGAAAATAGAATCATGAGGATATGTTGGGAGTGGAACGGCTCCGGAAATAAGGACTGGGTTGAAAAATGCATGGAAATTGCTATTGAAACAGGAGGAAATATAAAGTTTGATTTAAAGAGTTTTAATGAGAAATTAAATCTTGCTTTATGTGGTGTAAGCAACAAGAGGACTTTAGAGAACTTTAAATTTTTGGCAGAAAACTATTTTGGAACAAGAAAAAACTTGCCTGAGATGAGTGCTTGCACGTTAATGGTTCCCGGTTATACAAATCACGAAGAAGTAGAACAGATTGCAAAGTTTGTTAGTTCTATAAACAATAAAATTCCATATAGTTTATTAGTATTCCATGGAGATTATCAAATGCGAGATTTACCCATAACTCCAAGAAAGGAGGCATTGAAGTGTGTAGAGGTAGCAAAAAAATTCCTAACAAATGTAAATTTAGGTAATAAACATTTGCTCTTATTTTCTTAATTAGATAACTCTTACTTGTTTTTTAGAACGCGGAGGAACTCTATAATAAATCACATCAGGATAGCCAATAGTAAAGGCACAAACGAGATTACCTCGAATCTTTACAATTTTTTTTATTTTTGGGTTGTTATGTATTGCTAAATTCGTCCACCCATTCCAACATGTACCTAAACCAAGAGTTTGTGCGGTTAATCTCCCATATGTGATTATATTTCCAATATTAAAGGCTCCGATTATCATATTAAGCGGTGAACTTACAATTATTACGTGAGGCGCATCATAATAAATAGGGCTATGAAAAATTTTATCCAAACTCAACATTTGTTCACCAAACTGATTCCATAACGAAATATCTCTACGATGTTCTTCAAAAACCGCATCAGACAACGATTTTATCATTTCTGGGTCTGAGATTATTAAAAAATTTTCAGGTCTCAAATTAGCTGAGGTTGGAGCATAACCCATGGCATTAATTACCTTATCCAATAATTTTTGAGGTACTTTTTCTTTTTGATAACGTCGAATAGAACGACAAGCCACTAAAGTATTAAAAATTGTTTCATAAGAAGCAATAGTTTTAGGTTCTTCAATACCTTTAAAAGTAAAATATTCTCCCATTCCTTCATATAGTATGGCTTCTTTATGGCATTGAGCTATGCATTGACCACATTGACTACATTTCTTTCCATGACTATTATATATTATTTTATCTTCTTCTTCAATTTTTGTGAAATAATAATCCGGATGAGACCAAGCGTAGACACATATCCCGCAATTATCACATTTTTCATAATCTATTCCTATTATTGGCATGTCTTCACTTTATAAGTCTTTGATTATACTTTGATTATATAAGATTTATTTACTATCTTGATAAAGTTATCTCTGATAATTTTAATTTTGTTTAAATATTTAGCTCCATAAATAAAAAGTTACCATTTAGTTTATTAATTTATCATGGAGAATATCAAATGCGAGATTTAGGGATTACCCCTCGAAAGCAAGTTTTAAAATGTCTTGAAGTTGCAGAAAAGTACTTAAAGAATGTGAGTTTAGGAAATAATTTCTTATTAGGGTTTACATGAAATTATGTAAATAGCTCCATAAAAATTAGATAAAAAAATTTATTTAATAGGAATAATTTGTATTACTACAGAATACTAAGATACACCGTAAATTTTAAATAAAAATTAGTGGTGAGGAAAAAATACAAAAAGCACGCATACGGTTGTCATCAACGCAACTAGACGCACTTAAATCGGTATGCGTGCAAATTGAAAGCGTATGCAAATCGCAAGGCATCAGAAAGAATGGGCCTATCCCACTTCCCACTAAAAGATTACGTGTACCTGTGATGAAAGCTCCTTCTGGTCAGGGAACTTCAACTTGGGCCAAATTTGAGATGCGTATCCATAAGCGTCTTTTTGAGATAATTGCTAATGAGCGTAGTATGCATCTAATTATGAAGATTCAGATTCCTGAATCAGTTCTCGTAGAGATTGAGCTAATGTAATTTGAATTAATTTTTATAATCGAATAGTCTTTCTTAGTTTATAACTCATCTAATTTAATTTGAATTGGTTCATTAGCTAATTTTGCTTTCTTATCAATTTCTATAGTATCAACATAATAAACAGTTCCGAGAATTTCCGATCCTCGACCAATTGTTACATTTTTACCTTTAATATCTCCCTCAACATGCGTTCTGATAACATCTACATTGTTTTTAGCAAGTATACTTCCAAGAATTTTATAATGCTGTTTTTTTATTTTTTCTGAAACTCCAATAATAATATCTTCAGCCACGACATTCCCCTCAATATTTGTCGAACCATCAATACTAATATTTTTCTCAGAAGATAAGTTCCCGTTTATATCTGAAGAACCAGAAAATTTAATTCCTTGATCACCCCTTACAAAATTTCCGCCCTTAAATTTTCCTGATGCTATTAAAGTCCCCTGAATAGTAATTATATTACCCACTTGTGTTGAACCAGCGAAATCAGCACTCTCATCTCCATAAAGGAATCCTGCTACATTAAATGAACCTGAGCTACTAACATCTCCATGGACAGTTATATTACCGGATCCCTTTAAAGAACCAGATAAAGTAAGTTCATTACATTCTAAATCGCCATTAATTTTTCCTAAACCAGATATTCGTATAGATTTATTTACTTTTCCTCCAGAAATGTTAGCAGATCCGGAAATGCTTATATGTTTTTCGAATTCTGTAAGGTCTCCTGAACTGCTTATCATAGCTCTTTTCTCGTTACGTTCAATAGATTCATCATTTTTTTTTTCCATATTACTTCCCAACCAAAATAATTGATTTACAGTTATATAAAATCAAATTTAATAAAACTTTTACTCATTTGCTAAATTTTTGAATAAAAATAGTAAGTGCTTAATTAATCAGATTTAAATCAATAAATTAATATAATTTTACTAAATAATCTGAGAATACATTAAAAAATTCTTTAAGAGTGTATTGTGTTGGCAGATTTTCATACTAAAACCTTTTATGGTCAAAAAAAGAGTGTTAGAGTTTCAAGTCCATCAAAACAAGTTCCTTACATTTTCTTAAGTTGTATAAATAGAAAAAGTGATGGCTCTTGGGAGAAACCATCTGAAGGAGAGGGAAAAACGGTAAGGCTTTCAATTGAAGAAATTATTTGTATTTTGGAAGTCCTTAACAGAAGAAGTGCAAACTGGAGAGGTTATCATGTTTTTAAAGATCGCAAAACAGAAATATATGTTGGTTGGGAAGATGAATCTCGTCAAGTTTTACAGATTAAAATAGGTGATTACAGCAAAAAACTTCGATTTCCAAATTTAAATTTCATGGCATTAATGTTGGATCATATACTAAATGAAAAAATTGAATTTGCTACAAGTGGCACTTTTGAAACTAAAACAAAAGAAAAAGTAAAAGTGGATGAAGAAGCGGAATATAGTCTTTTTTCAGAACATATTACAGCTAGAGATGGTTTGCATATAGTAGAAACTACTGAATATGGTGTTTCGCGTGATACTCTCGAAATAGAAGCAAAAATTAAAGTGGAAAGCCCTAAAGCATTATTAATCACCTTAGATTCTGGTGAGGAATTTTGGATACCAAAAAGTACAATACACAGTGAATACGATGTCAACGAAAAAAAGAAATCTCAAAAGTTTATTGTAGATAAATGGATAATCGAAAAACAAAAAATTTTGGGAAAATAAGTAAGCAGATTTTTCGATTTTGAGAAATGTAAAATAGTTATCTTCTTTTTATTTCTTAATCGAATTATCTAAATATTTAATTTCTATGGAACTCAGTATTGATTTTTTAAAACATATTGCTTTAAATGTATTTGATGTCGTGCATCCCATTTTAGGTACAAAAGAAGCAGCTATAAATTCTAATAGAGGGGCTGGTGGAGACTTATCAATGGAAATTGACTTGGTCGCCGAAAATGCAATAATTGATTCGCTAAAAAAAGCCAATGTTAATCTATTACTAATAAGTGAAGAATTAGGAGAAAAGTATATTGGAAATGAGGAGGAAGCCAAAAAGAATCATAATATATTAATCGTTGATCCTTTAGATGGATCCAATAACGCTGCAAGAGGAATACCTTATTGCTCTGTTTCGATAGCTTATGCGATTGGAAAAAGAGTAAGTGACATTAAAAAAGCAGTAGTTCTTAACCTAATTACAAGAGATGTATATAGGGCAGAAAATGGGAAAGGAGCTTATCTCAATGATACAAAAATTCAAGTCTCAGATTTAGATATTTCAGAAAAGTGTTTTTTTGAGCTTAATCTTCCTATGAAAAATCTAATGAAGAATTTGCAGAAATTAACTCCTCTAATAAGAAGGTTTTATCGAGTAAGAATATTAGGAAGTAGCGCTTTAACTTTATGTCAAATCGCAAGCGGAAGTATGGAAGCTTTCATTAATTTGAGGAAAAGCAATCGTTTAGTAGATGTAGCTGCAGGAATCTTGATTTTAAAAGAAGCTGGTGGTAAAGTTTTTTCTTTAGATGGAACTGAAATTGACCAAGAATTATCAATAATTGTAAGATTTCCATTTATAGCTTGTAATGCTAAATTAGAATCATTTCTTAAAAAAGAATTAACTCTATAGGAAAACGAATCTACTTTCATAATACATCTTAATGTGGTTAATCGAGAAGCTGCTTATTTAAACTAATTCATCAATTTCTAAATTTTTTAAATTCCAGATTAAAAAAAGTATTTATAATAAATTATACAAATATTTACTAATGAATTCAAGGGAAAGAGTAAACACAACATTAAATCATAAAGAACCAGATAAAGTGCCTCTTGATTTAGGTGGGCATCAATCTGGGATTCATGTAAAAGCCTATAGAAAGCTGTTAGATTATCTGGAAATCAAAGAAAAAAGTATTAAATATTGTGATTTTGTCCAACAAATAGCATTGCCCTGTGAAGAACTTTTAGAGAGATTTAATATAGATATAAGATATGTCCGCCCTTTAGGTGGCATGGTAAACGTAAAAGAGTTTGAGCCACAATATGAGGGAAAATATGTTGGAGTATATGATCAATTTGGCTGTTTTTGGGGAAATGACGCAAACAAAGATTTAGATGAGATTTTATATTATGATCCTGTTATACATCCATTTGCTGATTTTCAAACTGTTCAAGAGATTGAAAATTATGAATGGTCTAATGGAAAAGATAAAACTCCATTTAACGGATTAAGGGATTATGCTAAGAAATTACGAGAAACTACTAACTATGCTTTATCGACTCCTCCTACGGGATGTATTTATGAATATACGACCTTTCTTTTTGGCTTTACAAAAGCATTAAGATATTTACGAACTAAACCTGAATTGATAGTAGCAGCAATGAAAGGGCTTTTAAAATATTGGACCGATTATAATATAACATTTTTAAACGAAGTTGGAGAGTATTTAGATGTTATATGTGTCAATGGAGATTTGGCTGAACAAGCAGGTCCAATTATGAATATAAAAACATACGAGAAATTAATAAAACCAATTGAGAAAAAGCTTTCTGAAAAGATACATAAACTAGCAGATGTTAAGATTAATTATCATTGTTGTGGATCTACTCCATTATTCATACCTCATTGGGCAGATATTGGGTATGATATCTATAATCCTGTTCAAATTTCCGCTTATGATATGGAACCTTGTAGTTTAAAAAAGCGTTTCGGAAAAATGATTACTTTTTGGGGTGGATTATGTAATACCCAAGGAACATTACCTTTTGGAACCCCTCAACAAATTCGAGAAGAAGTAAAACGAAATTTTGACTGTTTTAAGCCTGGAGGAGGGTTTGTAGCAGCAAATATTCATAACATTACCGCAGAAGTCCCTCCTCAAAACATTGTAGCAATGTTCGATGCTGCTAATGAATTCAGTAATTATTGAATTATATGAGATTAGAAATTAATTAATCCGGTATCTTTATCGGATAATTTCCATATTTTCTTCTAATATTTTGCATCGCTTCAAACCTATCAACTGTTACAGCAGGATGAATGCTGTGTCCAGATCCAAAAAGATATCCTCCACCAGGTGCTAATTCCCTAATTAATTTTTTAGCATAAGCTTCAATTTTAGAAACTTCTCCTAATGCTAATAATACAGGATTTAAATTTCCAGAAAAAATTATTTTAGCTCCATATTTTTCATATAATTTAAAAATATCATACTCAGGATTATTAGTAGTCGGTTCAATAGGATTTATAATATCCACCCCACTATTCACTATATCTTCAAAAATCTCTAATATATCACCATCAGAATGTAGCATTATTTTACAATCACGTTTATGAGCAGCATCGCATATGCGTTTTAACCAAGGAAACACGTATTTATGATAATAAAATGGTTTCATAAACAACCCATTCTTAAAACCATAATCATCCCATAATAATACAATTTGAGCATCTTTTTCAGCCAAAATTTTGACTAGTTCCAATGCGATATTTCCGTACTCATCAAATATTTTTTTCGCTTGTTTTGGGCGTGCTAAAATTCTTGAAAATGTTTGAATTCCAAATCCTTCAAGGGGATTTTCTAATATACTTCCAGCTGCCGGTATTGAAAAAATTTCATTATTCAAATCTTCTTGTACGGCTCTACCATTTAAAAACCATTCTAATCTTTTTTCAGAATGAGGATCTGGTTTTTCCCAGCTTTCATAATCTTCAAATGAGTTAAAATAACCTCCATGATATGCCAATATTAAAGTTCCATCTTTTTGAAAGTCCAACTTCATTACTCTTCCATATTCATCAATATATTCTCTACCAGGTTTGGTATGTATTCGAGGTAAAGGACTAACATAACTTAACACTAAGTCAATTTGAGCTTTTCGAAAGAATTCATACATTATTCTGTAACCTCGACCACCACTAGGATCGACTCCATAATGTCTTACAATTGTATTATTTGTAAAGGCGCTTTCAAATGCTGGAACTCTGTCGGGTTCCTCATGATTTACAGCTTTTAATACTCTTTCTGGTGCTTTTATTTTATATCCCCTAAATTCTTAAAATTAATTTTAATTATAATTTATGTTAACATCAATTTTGGTGAATAATGAATTATTAAAAAAAGATCGTGATTCATGACTGAATTTAAACGGTTAGAGAGAGATTTTTTTATTAGAGATACAAACACAGTCGCAAGAGAGTTAATTGGGAATTATTTAGTACGAGAAACACCAAAGGGGAACATAATTGGAAAAATTATCGAAGTTGAGGCCTATCTTGGACCAATTGATAAGGCAAGTCATTCTTATAATTACAAAAGAACCGATCGAA
>CAZBNW010000117.1:0-1129 GCA_964493385.1 uncultured archaeon
TCCAGAGAAGAAGAGGTGGTATGAGGAGTTAAGCAATCGAAGTGGCTATGTGATTAAAGCGAGTTTTGATAAGATTGCGTCAAGTGGCGCCATTGAAAAGAAGGTTGACATCAACATCGCCATTGATATCATCTCGCTTGCGTATGAAAATGTATATGATACAGCGGTGTTGGTATCTGGAGACGGTGATTTTGTACCAGCTGTAAAGAAGGTAAAAGAATTGGATAAAAATGTGGAAGTATGGGCATTTAGATATTCATTAGCAAATGCGTTAAAGGAAGAACTCGAGCCGGGAAATATACATTATCTCGATGATATCTTGAGTAAAATAAAAATGTAAAATGTATGGTTCAAGTATGATAATGATGCAATTATTATAACCTATACCCATACAGTAGTATCTTCAGGCCTAAGCGAATTATGGGTTATAAACAATGTAAAACAGAAAATAATGCGTCTATCTGTCTCTTTATCAAGGAATTTCAAAGTTATCATATTTTGCTTTTTACTGGAGGACTGAATTTCGGCAACAGTTTTCCCTGTTGATATCTCTATTATTGGGGCAGAACCTCCCTTATTCTTTGTCCAAATGCTTGTATCTTTATATTTAGCTTTATATAACTTATTCCCCTCTGGATCTTTTAGAGAAAATTTTGGGTAGGCAATTGATACTCCTTGTTGTAACTTCCCAATTATATTTCCTTCAGGATCTTTTATCCAATTAAAATAACTCGCACAAACTGTTCCATCTACTCCTTGAATTTCGGTATGTGAATGACCCAATTTTCCTTTTTTATATTCTTTTTTAATTTTTATTATTTTACCAATAACTTGTCTCTTTTCATTCCAGAATTCACTACTTTCCAGCTCCCAAAAGTCTCTTTTTATTATGTAAAAATTACGGTTGATATTAAATAGGTCACTATCTTTATTATTTATTGTACCTTCATTAGCTTCGATATTTAAAGGTAATTTGCTTCCACATGCCACACAAAAATTTTGATTTGGTGTTTTTATCTTTTCTCCACAATTAGAGCAATACAATTAAAATACCCCAAATTTTTTTTGTAAAAATAGATTTCAATTTTAAATTACATTATGAAACATTAATTTATAAAGTTAAAGATTA
>CAZBNW010000117.1:1229-7684 GCA_964493385.1 uncultured archaeon
TTAAAGATTATAATAAGAGATGGAAAGAATATGGTTGATACTGAAACGAGTAAAATTTTAACCCAACTAAAAGAAGGAAAATATATTAGCATAAAAACCTTCCGTAAGAATGGGGAAGGAGCGACTACGCCCGTCTGGTTTGTGGAGGAAAATAATAAATTTTATATATGTACAGGAGGAGCTACATTTAAGGTCAAACGCATTCGAAATAACCCAAAAGTTCAAATTGCTGCAAGTGATGGGAGGGGAAATCTTAAGGGTAAATATTTTGAGGGAAAAGCTCTAATCCTAACAAAAGATGAAGTAAATCACATTTATAGGTTATTTCGGAAAAAATTCTCTGGGTTCAGAATGTGGAATTTCCTTTATAATTTAGGAAAAAAGGAAGAAAAAAAGCATATTTATTTGGAAATTACATTAAATTTATCTTAAGGGAGGTTATAAAAAAATGACAAAAAATGTTTATATAGTATATTATTCAAAAACAGGCAATACAAAAAAGATAGCGGCGCAAATTTTGGAGTCTTTTTCCAAATTGGAATCTGATAGTGTGGACATGAAGCTTATGGATGCTAAGGAACTGGATCTCGCTGCTCTAAAATCAGCAGACGGATATATAATTGGAACACCAAATTATTTTAGTGCCCCATCGGGTTATATAAAGATATTCTTTGATGAATTATTTATGGATAGAGCAATTCTGAAAGGACGACCAGTATTTTGTTTTGTTTCTCATGGTGGTAGTGGAGATATTGAACATTTAAAAGTAATGTGCAATTGGTTAGAATTGAAAACTGTTGGTCCGGCAATTGTTGTCAAGGGAGGAAACATCTCGTCAAATGATATTATGGCTATTGAAACAAATATTCAAGAAATGATGAAATTACTTTAATTCTGGTGTTTTTTTTTTTAAAATTTAAATTACGAAATTGATATAATAAAACTTATTAGAAGAATTTTAAGTTAAAAGGCTTAATATTAAATATATTAAGCAGTTTGGGTAATTAAGGAAACTAATTACTTTTTAAAATTAAAATCAAAGAAGGACATATAATTATGTATCAGAAAGTTATACCACCGAGAAAAAAACCTGGCAATGAAAGAGAGTATTTTGAAATTTTAAGTAAAGCCGTTTTTAATGCAGGATTCTCTTATCAGGTTGTAAATAGGAAATGGGAAGGTATTAAGGAAGTTTTTCATGGATTTGACCCTAAGATAATTACGAATTGGACAGTTGATGATATTTCAAAAGCATTGGATACTCCTAAAATAATTCGAAATGATAAAAAAGTTAACGCAATTGTTTCTAATGCAAAAGTGTTTTTAGAAATTCTTGAAAAACATGGCTCGTTTGATAACTATTTGAAATCTTTTAGAGACAGACCCTATGAAGAAAAACAAAAGATTTTATCAAAGCAATTTAAATGGCTCGGACCAACAGGGGCTCATTTCTTTCTATGGTCAATTGGAGAAGATGCACCACCGTGTGAACAAGTTTTAAATTATAGATGATTGAGTTTATAATTGAGCTTTAAAGATTCAAAATAATATCTCCGGAACAATTTTCACGAGAATTTAGTAGACATTTACCGATTTCAGGTTCAATTGTATGATTAATTCCCAGAGCATCCAACCAACAACTAACACGATATATTACGCCACATTCATATTGCTTGTTAACTCCTATCATTTCCATACCTTTATAGGCAAAACATCTGTTCATTTCCCAATGTATCCGATTATTTTCAGGGAAAGTATACTTAAAGTCCATGAAGTCCCCTTTTATTACACTAAAACCATTAGTTATAAAAATTTTTAATTGCCCAAACGTTTCTATTTTTACATTTTCCCATCCCATTGCCTTTTTTACACGTTGCATTTCAATTACTGAAAGAGTTTTAATAGCTGCTTTATTTAGTTTGTTAGCAGTATCAATACCTAATTCACGGGCACAGTTATAAAACCATGCACCATCGTGAGTCATCCAACATTTAACAAGGAGTTCTTTTAATTGATTTTTATCAAGTTGATCAAATAACGTCATTTCCATAATAAATACCAAGTTGATTATATTTAAAAAAGTTAGAAGTAATTCAATATAGTTTATAACTGCATTTGCAATATATGGATTAAATGCATTTAGATTCTTATTTATTGAACGATATTATTTCCAAAAAATTAATAGATCCGCTTAAACATAAAATAATTAATATTAAAAATGCTGCAAATTTGATATTAGATTTAATCTCTCTTATCGCTATATTCCCTCTCATTTCATGGGACAAAAAGGAATAACTGCGAATTTTTTCGCAATTTCACAATTTTCCATTAATTATTGGGAAAAAAATGAAAAACTGATAAATTATTCAAAAAAGATTTAAATAAGAATGTTATTTTTGAAATATTAAGGATAAGGGTTTTGGGTAAATGTGTAATACAAATATACCACTTTTAAGATCATTACTAAATAAGGAGATTGAAGGAGATTAACATGTATGACGTGATTTTCAAAGTCGTTATTTTCGGAGATGCAGGTTGTGGTAAAACTACATTAAGAAAGAGATTTATGACTAATGTATTTGTATCAGATTGTAGCAAGACTATTGGAGTAGATTTTGAAACTAAAGTCTTAAAAATAGATGGAGTGGAAATAAAGTTATTGATCTGGGACTTTGCTGGTGAGGAAAGATTTCGCTTCATTTTTCCTCAATACATATATGGTGCTATGGGCGGGATTTTGATGTATGATATAACAGATTACTCTTCCTTTTCTCATATTAATGATTGGTTATCAGTAATAAATGGGACGAACCAAAGATTTCCAATTATTTTACTTGGTGGTAAATCTGACTTAGATGATTTCAGAGAAATCTCCTGGAGAGAAGGACAGAGAATTGCTAAATTGATGGATATGAACGAATTTTTTGAATGTTCTAGCAAAACTGGTGAAAATGTTAAAGAATCCTTCGCAATATTAACACGGATAATGTTAAATAGAATGGCAATCAAGAAAACCGAAATTCTTGTTAGTTAAAAAAGTGGAAATATGGTTCCCCAAAAATAGATATAGCTTTTAAATGAAGTCTGCATTATGACCTGCTGTTAATACTAAAAGATATCGATTCGTGCCTTAAACACATAATTGATCGAACTTAAAAAAGCAGGAAAATATACTCAGTTACATTTTTGATAATCCTAAAATTAAAAATTGATTGTGAGTTTTAAATGTAAATACAGCACTAAAAAAGTATTATGAAATTATTATACGTAACTGATATGCACGGGATTGAATGGAAACACAAAGAAATTTTTCAGATAGCCTCTTCATTAAAACCTGATGTAGTAATAAATGGTGGCGATATGCTCCCCTTTAAAGGGAATTTATTACATCAAGGTAAGTTTATTACTGGATTTCTTGATGAGTATTTTTCGAGATTTGAAGCAATGGAGGTATTTTATTTAGGGTTATTAGGAAATGATGATTTGAGGATATTTGACGACTTATTTCAAAAAACTTGCGATAAATATTCTTATGTAGTTAATATGGCTCAGACGAGGTTCCAGATTGAGGGTAGTAAATATGAGTTTATAGGGATGAACTACGTTTCAGACCTACCCTTTGGTCTAAAAGATAGGGCGCGTAAAGATACTAAGAATTTTGAGTTTCCAAAACAAATCGGGAAGCAATATCTTTCTACTCCAAACGGGTTCAAAAAAATTGAAGATTGGCTCTCGTATGTGGAGACTCTCCCCACAATCGAGGATGAGATTAGAAATCTAGTAAAACCTTCCGATATGAGCAATACAGTCTATATTTTTCATAATCCTCCCGCTAATTTAGATCTTGATGTAACCCATGACGGTCGAAAGGTGGGATCAAAAGCAGAATATGCATTTCTTAAAAAAAATCAACCAAAACTCTCGGTTCATGGTCATATTCACGAATCTCCTAACGTTTCGGGTAAATGGTATTCTCAAGTTGGTACAACGATATGTATTCAACCGGGGCAATCTCACCAACATGAAAATTTTTTAAATTATGTTTGGGTTGACTTAGAAACTATGAATATTGAACGGAAATTAGTGAAAAAGACAAATAGCCAATAAAGCATAAAGTGATTTAGATAAAGGTAAAGACATATAGATTTTATAACATCTTTTATTATAATATTTTATGAGAAGTTCTAACTAGTTCACATAAGTATTGAAAAAAGAGGGCTTTATTTGAAAAAAAGTAGACTGCTTATCATCATTTATATTATTTCAATCATAGTACTAAGTTTTCCAATAATTATAAGGGAATCTAAAGCTGATGTAGTATATATTGATTATGCTGGAACAGGAAATTTTCTTCCAGAAGAAAATATTCTTTTCATTATGACGAACGCAAGCGTTATTTTTAACGTTGATGCTAAGACGTATCTTAGTAGAATCAATATTGATTTTACAGGAAATTATACAATTCACAATCCGAGTGAATCCATGAACGTAACACTTGTAGCTCCTTTTTCATCAAATTTTAAAGATTTAGAATCGTCATGTTTGATAAAAATTGAGAATACAACAGTTTCTTATGACTTTCTTGATTATAATTTTACAGACAGTCCTTGGGAGGAATATTTAGATTGGCGCTATTTTGAATCCAGGAAATTTATAATTATCAATGCTACTTTTCCTGAAAATGATTCTATAACAATTGAATACAATTTTGGTGCTCATATAGATATTAGGGAATCTTCTGATGTTTTAAATATTTTATATGATGTAGGAACGTCTCGTGCATGGAATGGAACAATAACAGAACGTGTCGAATTCAAAGTGTATGGAAAGCGCCCTGATTCATATTCAACATATAGAAAGGATTCTTTCGAATATAATTGTACAATTTCCGAAATTGAAGATGGCATAAGTTATGCATGGGAAGGGGAAAATGAGATTATTAATGTAAATAGCGTTTATATCTCTTATTCTTATATCAATACATGGTGGAGGATGTTGGGGAGGATACTCCCTTTAATTCTTTTTCCATCAGTGATTGGTGGGCTTATTGTAAGCATGCGTCTTATAAGAAGACGAGCTAACAGGAAAGCTCGAAGAGAATTATATCGTCCAAATTGATCTCACTTGAGCTAATAGAAAAACAGGTTGAATTTCTTATCCACTTAGTTATTCAAAAGATTAATAATAGGATCAAATAGATTATCTTCTCATTAACCGAATTTTTCTTTTCCTAAATAATTTTTATTTAAGGGAGAAATATATATAGTTAATCACTTTTTAAACAATGATTGAGAATGGTAAAATCAAGAAAACAGTTTATCCCTATATCATTATTTCTTTTTGGTTTGATTTTTGTTTGTAATCCTCTTTTTGGTTTTTCTAGTAATGATCACAACTCGAAGTGAAATTACCATTGGTTTAGTTAAATTTATTAGAGATATACAGGTAAGATTAGAAGCAATTCCAACTCAAGGTGCTATTCTTTATAATGCTATTATAAAGAAAATTTTAAGTAAATCAGAATTACGAATTGCTCAAGAAATTGTTCAGAAAATAGATAAGGGAATTTTAATAGATGTGGGTTCAGGTACCGGATTCTTATCAATAGAGATAGCCAAAAGAGCGCCAAAACTAAAAATTTATGGGATTGATTTAAGTAATAAAATGGTTGAGATTTCTTCAGGTAATGCGAGAAGGTTTAACAATGTAAAGTTTAAATTAGCGAATGCTATTGACCTTCCTTTTGAAAACAATTCAGTTGATTTCATTGTTAGTACAGGTTCATTTCATCACTGGAAGCAACCATTTAAGGTTTTCAATGAGTGTTATCGTGTTTTGAAGGATAGAAGAGAGGCATGGATTTATGATGGATGTTCTAATCCCCCTAATGGAGAAATTATTAAATTAAAACGAAGGTATGGTGTGTTTCGATATCATATTCTCACTCAAATCCAAAAATTACACGGTTTTCAGTGGGAAATATACAATACTAAAATTACAAGTCTTCTTGAACGGACAAAATTTAAGAAAAGCTTCCAAATGGTATTAACAGATGGTTGGATGAAAATTATTCTTATGAAATAGCTGAGCTTAATAAAATGATTGCTTTTTTTGAATTTAATTAACTAATCGTGAATATATGAGCTAAAAGTGTGAAATTTATATGCTGAGATTTTCTTATAAATTCTTAGAGGAAAAAGATATGGGGTATGGATTAGAATGATCGTTATATTATCATATTTTCATACTAAAATAGGGCCATCAATATTTTATTCGTTTCCAAAGACTCAGTTAGATGAAGAAATATTAGATAGAATATATGAGGTTATGAATCAACCGAAGAAGGAAGAATTTTTGACGCAGTCTGTCGAAGATTTAAAACTATTAAACTATTACTTTCAAATTCGCTCAGATTGGGCTCGGGGTAAGAAAGAAATGTTGATGCTCTCAATAAT
>CAZBNW010000118.1:0-2637 GCA_964493385.1 uncultured archaeon
CCCGAATCTTTTTGGTATTTTTCTAAAGCTGTTGAGGGTATGAATGATTTTTGTAGATCCTTAAGAATTCCAATAATAGGTGGAAATGTATCTTTCTATAATGAAGATGAAGTCAAGAAAACAGCAATTAAGGCAACGCCTATGATAATGATCGTAGGACTCATTCAAGGTGAAGAGAATATAATAACTCTTCCGTTTAAGGATGTGGGAGATCATATCTTTCTAATAGGGGACACAAAAGCAGAATTAGGAGGTTCAGAATATCATTCAGTTATTTATAATCTTGAGGGGGGAACACCTCCTAAGGTTGATGAGGCAAAAATTCAAGCTACTTGGGATTTCCTTCTTGAGTTATACAAAAGAAATCTTGTGAAGGCAAATCATGATGTTAATAAAGGTGGTATTATCATTACAATTGCTGAAATGTGCTTCAAACATAAATTAGGGGCAGATTTAAACTTTTCAAGTAGTTATGACGAAAACCTAAGGGATGATGAATTTCTATTTAGCGAATCAGTGGGGAGATTCATCATAGAAACGGATCCTAATGATTACGATACTATTATAGAAATTTCAAAACAATTTGACGTTGAAATTAAAAAAATAGGTGTTTTATTTAATAATCCAGAAATAAGCATTAGAGGATTAAGATCTCAAAGTTTTAAAGTTAATATTAATAAAATGAAAGATTTATTTGATTCTACAATTCCAAGCTTGATGGAAATCTAATTTAATTAAATAAAAAAGTAATTTATATGTTGTAAAATTTTCAAGAATTAAATAAAAATTTCCGTATATCATCACACAAGATTTTTAAATTAAAACCAAAAATTTGAAATATTTTTATAATTTTTTAATAATTGGACAACTACATACGTGTTAATTTTTTTATATATAATAGTAGAACAATAAATATTGATTACAATTATGAGTGTTCGATGTCGTGCGTGCATAAAATGCAGAACATATCTTGTTATTCATCCAGGTAATCCCGTTAACCAAATAGAAATCAAGAAATTTGAAAAAAAGCATTTAGGTCATACAGTAGTGACTGTTGATCTTAATGAAGTAAAAGGTAGTTATATTTCTTCTAAGAATCATGAAGCTGAAAACGCTACTCAGGAAGTAGAATAATCTCTTTCTTAACTTTATAATTATTGAAAAAAAAAGAAAAAAATATTTTAGTATTGAATTACATTATTTTTCTACTTTAGTACCACACCATTTACAGAAACTTTCCGTTCCAGTAAGTTTACTTCCGCATAGAGAACATGTTTTTGCCTTAGCTGGAGTAGTTATTGAAGGAACACCAACTTGTCTTCCTTCTATTTTTCCTCCACATTTAGGACAAAATTTTGCATCAGGTTTTATTGGTGAATTACAACGAGTACATTTGATTTCTTTTTCAACAGTCTCTGGAGGAGTGATTTTGTATGGTGATACCTTTTTTTGCTCTGGTGTGATTGGTGCTTTAAGTTTTAATTTTTTCTGACCTCTTCTTGCTACAACTGCGGCTATTAATATAATGATAACAACTACAAGAATTATAACTAAGATCCATTGAATATCGAACCATCTCTCTTGATAAGTAACACCCGTATCATAACTCACATCAAACGTGATTGTTGTAGATTCATCTGGTGAATTCATCGGGTCAAAATAGATAAAGAAATACCAATTTCCAGATGTAGGAACTGTAAAAGTATCTGTTGAGACAAAAGTAACACCTTCGTTTGTTTCATATGTACCACTAAAATCAGGCACATTTGTAGCTGTGTAATTTATTGTATAATCAACATCAATTGAAGATACTCCATCATTGTACCAAACAAGATAATAATCATTGGTAACACTAATACTATAAGATCCACTACTTTGATTAGTATTTACTTCACTTACAGGGAATACTGGAGAACCTCCATAATACCAATCATAAAAATCATAACCATCTGCAATAAAGAAATCAATTTCATCGCTTGCGTTAAAGTTATATAGTATGGAGGAACCAGATCTAAGAAATAACCACTCAGACCAATAATCGCTTAAAAGAGGGTTTATAGTTTCTGAATTTATAACGTCAATGTATTTTGTTATTACAGGAAGATATTCAAACGGCTGATTCCAGAGTGCAAATGTTATATCACTAGGAGAAGATTGAACTGAAAATGTTATTTGATTTCCAGCTTCAATATATTCATACTCATACCAAAATTCATTAAAATATAAAGTCTCAGTAGAACGATAATTTACATAACCATTTTCATCAGCTTGACTACCTGGAAACCAAAATGCTACACCAGCGACAGGGAGGATTATCAGTGCAAGAACAATCATAAATATAATTCCCGCTCCAATATACACTGGACTATAATACCAAGGTCGATACCAATGTCCCGCCCAATAAGGTGAATACCACCATCTCCAATACCAGGGTCGATGATACCACCAATATGGTCTATAGTATCTACGATGTGGTCCATAATATCTATGTGAATAAGGGCCCCTGGGAGATCTTGATGTTACTCTTGTGGCACCAGTTCTCCCAAACGGTCTTCCACCACCCCGATATCCACCTCTAAATCCCCCGGCACCACCTCTAAATCCACCACCTCTAAATCCACCACCTCTAAATCCACC
>CAZBNW010000118.1:2737-7630 GCA_964493385.1 uncultured archaeon
CACCACCTCTAAATCCACCACCTCTAAATCCACCACCTCTAAATCCACCGCCACCACGAAATCCTCCACCACCTCGGGGCATTTCTTATTTTGACACCTCACTTGTTATTGCTTCAGGTCCTACTTCGCTTCGGAAAATATAGTCTCGATTGATAGCTAATAGAAATAAAATCATCGAAATAATTGACGTTGTTAATCCTACAGGATCAATGGTAATAATAGGAGGTGTTTCAAGTGCAAATGCTATACCAAATAATATCCATTCAAAAGCCATAAAGAAAACAACTAATCCAGGTACAAAAATTCTTAAAATCCGACCTGTCTGTAGATTTCTAGTATCAGAAAAACTTGTATAGATTATTGAAAATAACCCGATTATTCCGGATAGCAACATAAGAATACTAAATATACCAATTACAAGCCATATTGGATCATTTAAGTTAAAAAAAGGCATCAAAATCCCTACACCCCTTACATCAAATAAAGTGAAAAACAATGTTGGATCCCCTACGAGTGGTGGTCCCATACCAAGTATACTATTAAGATCACTATATTTCCCTGTAAAAAATCCAAAAATTCCAGCTAAAGGTAAAATTATCCCTAGTGTGAATCCTATAATTGCACAAACACTACCAAACCAGAATTCTGCTGCTTTTGTATTTCTCACTGGAATAAGACCGATTTCGTCTATATTCTGATCAGGAATGAAGCTCCAACAGTCATGAATAGAACATACTCCTACAAGTTTTTCATTTTCAACTACAGGTACAACATTAACATTTAAATCACGCATTCTTGTAAAAGCATCAGTGACGGGAGTATCTAACGTTACTGGAGTAATTTTATACATTGTAGAAATTACCTTCTCAGTTTTAACGTCGCTTCCTTCTGCCACAACATTTTGTACAATATCAAAATCGGCAATAACTCCTAAAATTTTCTGATTTTCTCCTTCAATTACTACTAAATCTGGAACTCCTAACTCTTTCATCTTTTTCGCGGCTTCTTGAATTGTTGCTTTTGAGTCAATTATCCCATATTCATCATCAATCACTAGATCTCGAACAAAATATTCTTTTAAAGCCATGAATTAAACATCCCATTTTTAAGTTAAATTAATTTTCTATGAAACATAACTAAAAAACAATATATAAATCTTTTTGTTAAAATGGATTGCTCCATTACTAAAAGAGAATAACAAAAATTGGTCTCTTTATGTTTTAAAAGATTTAATTTATAGGTTACTAACTTTATCTGACATTTTTTGTAGGTCTTAAAACTCGTAAAAACTCTCATTCTAAAAGAAGATCTAATAAAGAACTAAATGAATCAATTACTAAAAATGGTTCAATTTCTGATTTAGCAGATTCAAAATATTGTCCTTTGCCTGTTTTTACTAATATACCCTTGATTCCCGCATTATCAGCACCTTGAATATCGGATTCAGGATCATCGCCAATCACGATAACATTATCAATACCAAGGTTGATTTTGTTTAATGCATGCAAAAAATATTCTTTTGAAGGCTTTCCAAATATTTTAGGAGTCACATTTGCAGCGTTAGCAATCATTTGAACAAATGAACCAGTATCTATTACTGGTTCACCATTACGGTCAAGATAATATCTATTACCTTGCATTCCAAGAAGCTTAGCACCTTTAAGCACAAATTTAAAAGCTATATTAAGTCTATTTACATCCCAATTGTCATGAAAATCACCTATGATTACAAAATCAGGTAATTCAGAACCTTCAACATGAGGAAAGGCTTGAAATTCCTTCTCTACTTCTACTGTTGTAACAAAGTAAGATTTTTTGCTCGGGCATTTAGATAGAAACTCTTTTAAAGCAATAATTGGTGTAAAAATCTCATCCTCATTGATTGTAAATCCATAATCTTTTAAGATTTTTAAAACAGTTTTAGGAGATTTACTATCTGTATTTGTAAGAAAAAGGAGTTTTAAACCTGCATCACGTAACTTAGAGACTGTTTCAGCAGTCCCAGAGATTGCTTTTCCTTTAAAATAAAGTGTTCCATCTATATCTACTAATAACCCTTTAATTTGACTAAAATCTTTCTTAATTTTCTCCATTTTTAATTTCCTAATAATCTCTTTTATTAATGAATCTTTAACTATAAAACTGCATATATGGGTATTATCACTCTAAAGGGAAAAAATCTGGTAAATCTCTAGGTACTTTCATTTTCCATTCGGGTTTTCTTTTTTGAAGGAAAGACACTACTCCTTCACGTGCATCTGGTTGTAACCCAGTCCATCCAAAATATTTGTGATTAATTCTTTCCGCCTTATCTATATCCGTTTCGGTAAGGAATTGATAAAGCATTCTTTTTGTAAGAGTAACACTCACAGGAGCATTTAATAAGATTTCCTCCGCTAATTCTCTTGCCATATCCATTAATTTATCATCAGGTACGACTCGACTGACAAGTCCGAATTCCAAAGCTTCCTTAGCATTGATAATTCTACCAGTATACATGAGTTCTGCTGCTCTACTAATTCCAATAATGCGAGGTAAAATCCAAGGACAAGCAATTTCAGGTATAACCCCACGTCGATTAAAGACAATACCGATACGTGCACTCTCAGATGCTATTCTTATGTCAAATGGCAAAATAAATGTTACACCGACTCCCACAACAGGTCCGTTTATTGCTACTATTACAGGTTTCTTCAATAAGAAGTATCGTCTAATTGTACTACCTTCTCGTCTGGATCTCTCATCAGCCTCACGAGGTCGATTTGAACCATTGAAAGTGTTAGCACCTCTAGACAAATCTGCACCAGCACAAAAACCTCTTCCTGCACCCGTTATTATCGTGACTCGTAGGTTTGGATTATTTTCAACTTTCAATAATGCATCCCAAATCTCGTTTCCCATCTGCCATGTCCAAGCATTAAGACGCTCTGGTCTGTTTAAAGTTATTGTGGCTATTTGATCTGAAATTTCAAAAATTATTAGTTCATAATCCATATTTACTAATACCTCCTTTTTTCAAAAAAAAATTTAAATTTAAACTATATTATTTTATCTTTGTTCTCTAAATAATCTATTGTATCTATTCATCTGACCGTAGTAATCGAATAATGCATCAATCCCTCTTATTCTAAGTGCGGTATTGAGGGAAGTCTTAAGTTTTAGAGTTCCATCAGGGGGAGTTTCTGCAATTTTGGATGCAATTTTGTTTACTTCCTCTTCAAGATTCTCTCGAGGAACACTCAAACTTACAAGTCCCCATTGTGCTGCTTCTTTTCCTGTTATCCTTTGACCAGTCAACAGAAGGTATCTCGCTCTTTTGACACCTAAATAAAATTGCCAGAGAGGTAAGCTCTGAGAACCACCCCATACTTGCTGAATGGGGTGTCCTAATAATGCATCATCTGCTGCTACTGAGATATCACATAGAAGCTGCAGATAACATCCAGCATCAGTGGCATAACCGTGAACTTGAGCGATAGTTGGTTTTGGAAAATACAATATTCGCGGGTATTTAGCATATATCTTTTTGTTTAATATCTCATAAGAATTTCTATAAGTCCAACCTCCCTCTGGTGGTGTTAAATAATATGATCCCTTTAAATCAAAACCCGAGCAAAAACTTTTACCAGCACCTTTTAATACTATTATATTTGCACTATTATCTGCTTCAGCATGGTCAAAAACAGCATCTATATCATCAAGCAGCTGATAACTCAAGGCATTATGCTTTTCAGGTCTGTTCAGTGTAATATAACCAATTTTATTTTTTGATTCATAAATAACAGTTTCAAATTCCATTTTCTCACCTTTTATATTTTTTATTTTAAACTGAATTTATCTTTTAAAATATTTAAAATTTTAACTCTCGAATCTAAAAGCTTATGAGCTTATAATTATTTCTTCTGTACATTCTAATTCTTTTAGAGGGGAGATTTACAATCTGTATTTGTAAGAATATAAGAAATTGGGAGAAAGTTCTAAAATTTTAAAAGCATTAGTAATTCAATTCATAATCGCTGCTTTAGCTTCTGTTATAATTATTCTAATATTTGGAAATAGAAATTTAACCACTGATATATTTCTTGAATTCTTTTCAATATTTAGTCTTTAGATTTTTTTCATATCAGTAATAGCGTTCTTAGTATATGTTTTATTTTCTTATTTTGGTGAAGGTTAGAGTCTTATAGAACTTTTTTAACTTCTTTTGATTATTATTTAATAATTATGGGGAAAATTGGGAAAAAATTTATTGAGGTGAATTTGTAGGAAAAGAACAATATTAGAGCTTTTAAATATGTTCTTTATATTGCATTTTATGGAAAAATTAAAATGAAGACTTCAATCAAAAAATTTTTTAGAAATAATTTAAAAATTGTACTATTTTTACTAATCACACTTAGTTTTATACTCATGCTTTTAATCCCAGTAATAAATACAGAAATAGTAATTGATAAATCATTAACAATTAGCCCCGGAGTTCAAGAAAATCCTTATAGTTCGGGAACAGTTCATCATACTCGAGTATTATGTAAATCTACATTAATAGGAAATGTAACTGTTAAAGGGGAAAACATTTATTTAACAGCCAATGGTTATAACACTCAACATCTCAAGCATATTTATATTGAAGACCAGTACAGATTTGAAATTAATCCTGCTGATGATCTTTATATTTTTGTTTTTGACAATACTGAAGGGCAAAATGAAAGCTTAATCGAATTTCATTTGTTAGAAAAATGGATCTCTTTAATGCTATTTGTTTCACCAGCGTTCTTCATTACAGGGTTAATCGGAGGCGCTATATTTTTTTCTTGTTTGATTTATTTTTATATATCTATTTTAATTAAAAAGAATAAATTAAAACAAAAATCTTCGTGAAAGCTTCATTTCACG
>CAZBNW010000119.1:0-7568 GCA_964493385.1 uncultured archaeon
TCAAAAAAATTGACAGCCCTGCAAAATCGACTTTTCAATCAATTAGAGGAATGGAGAGCGTTATTTATTCGTAATTCCAAATTACAAGAAAGAATTGAGTTTTTAAATTTAAAAAGGTATGTAACAAACGCAATAAATGAGGTTCTAGAGAAGAAATTTACACGTCAAACGGTAGAAGAAAAAGTTACAGTTCATAAAGAGAAAAAAAGTTGTTTAGTTTGTAAAGGTGAAGTTGAACGATTTAATATTTACATATGTCCAAAATGCAATTCAATCTATTGCAATAATTGCGCCCGAACGTTAACTAACTTAGAAAATGCGTGTTGGGTGTGCAACGCTCCGATAGATGCCTTAAAACCCATAATACCTATTAAAGAAGAAGGACAAGAATTTAACGTTAAAATCTCGGGAAAACCAAAGAAACCATTAAAAGAAGATAAAAATCAATCCAAGGAGTAATTATTTTATAAGAATTTAAAAAAAGTCTTGGAGAAATTAGAAAATTAAAAAAAATGTGAGTTTAACCCACTTCAATATCCATCTTCTTGCGTTCTTCTTGTAGTTTCTCAACCACAGAAGGATCAGCCAAAGTAGTAACGTTTCCAACATCTGACATTGTTGCAATTGCTTTTAGTATTCGACGCATTATCTTTCCACTTCTCGTTTTTGGTAAAGCATCGGCAAATTGAATGACGTCTGGTTGAAATACTGGACCAATTTCTTGTCTAACATGCATTCTAATTTCTTTGGATAATTTAGCAGATTTTTCAACTCCTTGCATTAATGTGACAAATGCCCAGATAGCTTGCCCTTTAATTTTATGTGGAAATGGAGCAATAGCGGCTTCTGCTACACTTGGATGGCTTACAAGAGCAGATTCTACTTCCATTGTTCCTATACGGTGCCCTGACACTTTAATAACATCATCCAATCGTCCAAGGATCCAATAGTAGCCATCTTCATCCCGACGAGCTCCATCACCAGTGTAATAATAACCTGGATACTTTTCGAGATAAGTTGATTTAAATCTCTCCGTATCACCCCAAACATCTCTTAGCATTCCCGGCCATGGTGTTTGAATTGCAAAATACCCACCTTCATCTGGTTCAGTTACCTCATCACCTTCTAAGTCGAATATGACTGGTTTTATACCTAAAAATGGCATACAACAAGAGCCAGGTTTGGTGGGAGTAGCAGTAGCAATGGGAGTCATAACGAACCCACCAGTTTCAGTCTGCCAATAAGTATCTACTATTGGGCAACGTTCTTTACCTATTATACGATGATACCAAGTCCAAGCTTCCGGGTTTATTGGTTCACCAACAGTTCCAAGCACTTTTAATGAACTTAAGTCATGTTTATTAATTGGTTCTTCACCATATCTCATTAAAGCACGTATTGCAGTAGGTGCAGTATAAAAATGAGTTACTTTATGACGTTCAACTATATCCCAGAACCGATCAACGTCTGGATATGTTGGGACTCCTTCAAACATCAACGATGTTGCACCATTAGTTAACGGACCATAAACAATATAAGAATGCCCTGTTATCCAACCGATATCAGCTGTACAATACCAAATATCTCCTTCATGATAATTGAATACAATTCTGTGAGTGAATGAGGTATATAGTATGTATCCAGCAGTAGTATGATTTACTCCTTTTGGTTTTCCAGTTGTCCCACTTGTATATAAAATGAACAGTGTATCTTCAGAATCCATTGCTTCAGGTTCACATTCCTCACTCATGCCATCAATAAAATCATGATACCAGATATCTTTATCTGTATGAGGCACATCTCTTCCAGAGCGTTTAACAACAATAATATGTTCTATAGTAGGAACATCATCGATAATTTGAACGATATCTGCCATTTTTGGGTAATATTTACCAGCTCTTAATGTCTCATCGCTTGTGAATAAAAGGCGAGAATCAGAGTCTTCAATTCTATCTTTAACAGCCTCTTTTGAAAATCCACCGAAAACAATTGAATGAATAACACCTATTCGAGCACAAGCTAACATAATTATCGCAAGTTCAGGAACCATAGGTAACCAAATTGTGACTCGATCTCCTTTTTTCAATCCTAACTTTTTCATTCCATTAGCAACTTTACTGACTTCTTTTAAAAGTTCATCGTAAGTAAACTTTCGTACATGTCCAGGTTCATCTGCTTCCCAGATCAAAGCAATTTTTTCTCCTTTTCCTGCTTTGACATGTCTATCTATTGCGTTATAGCTAACATTAAGTTTTCCACCAACAAACCATTTACCAGGAAATAACTCAGTTTTTTCCCAAACTTTATCATACGGTTTAAACCAATCAAGTGATTTTGCCTGTTCATCCCAAAAACCTTCCATATCTTCTATAGATTGTTTGTACAGTTTTTGATATTCTTCCATAGACATTCCAGTTTTAGCATAATCAGGATTAAGATCAAAAGGATTAAATATACGGGTTTCAGTGAGAATACTTTTCATTCTTTCTTCTTTTAACATTATATTTCACTATTTTGAAGTTCTTAATTTTAGAAGTTCATAAATCTATATTTTCAGTTTTTTTTAAATTATTGACATTTAAAATTATTAGTGTATAGCGGAAAGTTCTAATTCATAAAAGAGGTATATGAAATTTAAACATTTTATTTATAATTTCAAAAACATTATATTGATGAAAATACAATTAATAAAAAGACTGTAGATTATATTTATAATTTAAAAATTTAAATTTTAACAGAAATAACAGTGAAATCTGATTTTATGAAGGAAGATTGGAGAGAAAAGTGGAAGGAAAAGGAGATAACGGCAGAAGTTGCCATCAATAAAATTATACCAGGGAATAGAGTCTTTATAGATTCAGGGTGTTCTGAACCACAATTATTAACATCAGAATTAATCAAACAATCAGAGAAACTGATCGATACAGAGATTCTTCACTTTCTAACAATTGGACCTGAAAAATATTTTAAAGATAAGGCTGAAGATCTTTTCAGACATAATGCATTTTTCATAGGGCAAACTCTCCGTGAAGAAATTAACAAAGGGCAAGCAGATTATACACCCATATATGCGAGTGAAATTCCCTCATTATTTTTAACAGGACGTAAACATGTTGATGTCGCTCTCATCCAAGTATCTCCACCTGATCCATATGGTTTTTGTTCGTTAGGAATAAATGTAGATATTGCTAAGACAATAGCTCAATCCTCTTATATAACAATTGTTGAGATTAATCCGCAAATGCCACGAACTTTAGGAAATAGTTTTATTCATATGAAAGAAATTGATCACTTTGTATATAATGATACTGCTTTATTGGAATTTCAGTTTGATGAACCAGATGAAATTGCAGAAAGAATAGGAAAGAATTTAGCTAATTTAATTCAAAAAGGATCAACATTACATATTGGTTTTGGCGATCTACCAAATACAGCATTGAAATATTTAATGGATAAAAAAGATCTAGGTATGCATTCTCACTATGTTACAGATAATATTATTCCGCTTATTGAAGAGGGCATTCTGACGTGTAGAAAAAAAAATTTTCATCCTGAAAAAATAATCACGAGCTTCGCATTAGGGACTAAAAAGTTATATGATTTTGTGGATAATAATCCTTTTATTGAATTTTACCCCTCTGATTATGTATGTAATCCTAGATATATTGGAATGAACAAGAATATGGTTTCAATTAATTCTGCTCGACAAATTGATTTAACTGGACAAGTGAACGCTGCATCCGAGGGATATAGTTTTTATTCTGGATTAGGAGAGACTATTGATTTTATGAGAGGAGCCGCATTTTCTAAGGGAGGAAAACCTATAATAATATTACCCTCGACGTCAAGAGATGGTGAAAAATCACGAATTGTGCCGCATTTAGATGAAGGAGCAGGAGTGATGTTATCTCGCGGAGATGCTCATTATATTGTGACTGAGTGGGGAGTAGCACACCTTCATGGCAAGACTATTCGTGAAAGAGTACTTGAACTGATATGTGTAGCCCACCCAAAATTCCGGCAATCATTATTGGAGGAAGCGAAAAAATTAAATTATGTTTATTCTGATCAGATGCTTCCTTGTGATGAGAATGGTCGAATTTGTTTATACCCTTCAGAATATGAAACGATTTACACAACAAGAGAGAAAGACAAAATTATCATTCGGCCTGTTAAAACTACAGATGAACAAGCACTTAAGGAATTATATTACTCATTAAATGAAAGAGATAGATATATGCGGTTTTTTGAGTTAAAAAAAGAATTTACCCACTCAAAAACTCAGAGTGAAGTAAATATAGATTATGATAACGTATTCTCACTGGGAGCATTTATTGGGGAAATTGGTAAAGAAGAAATGATAGGAAGTGCAACATATTATTTGAACCCTCAAATGAATATGGCAGAGTATAGTTTTGTAGTTAGGGAAGATTACAGGGGAAAAGGAATTGGAACTTTTCTCTACCAACACATAATCATTATTGCGAAAGAAAAAGGGATAAAAGGATTTTATGGGAATATTCATATTCAAAACAAGGGCACAATTCGTGTTATTCATAAGGGCGGTTATACAAAGATAACACCTCCAGATGATATTAATGGAAAAGAACTGTTTTATAGAGTATTTTTTGATAAAGAAGATTCAATTAGATGATTAATCAAAATTTTTATTTTTCTTCTTTAATTATCAATCTTGTTATTTTATGAGGTTTAAGCACACAGATTTTCATGTCCATACTACGCCTTGGAGTGTAGACGTAGCGCAAAATGGTCCTACATTTGAAGATTATATAAAAGTAGCAGAAGAGCATCAAATTAATGTCTGTTTTCTTGATCATTATGAACTTCATTACGTGGAAAATGATAAGACTAATCCGTTTTACAATGGTAAAATTAATAACTATCTTGAAGAGATAGATGAATTAAAGGAGACGTATGATTTCATACTCAGTGGTTTGGAAGTTGAATATTATGAGGATAAAGAAATTCAACTAATGGAGTTTATGGATGATTATGAGAGAGAATTAGATTTTATTGGAGGGTCAATCCATGAGTGGATCATTGGATATCCTGTTACAACAAGAGAGGGTTTATTAAGATTTTTAGAAAGAAAGCCAATGAAACAAATTATCGATGAATATTTTGAAATTAGTGAGAAAATGATTAATTCAAAAATTTTTAAAAATATATGCCATATTGACACTATTTTTCGTTATATCAATAATAATGATCTTAAACCTCAAAATGATTGTGATACATCAGATGATCGTGTATTAAATCTCGGTCATCTATGCATTAAGAATAAAGTTCGAATAGAGTATAATTTATCTGGGTTTAGATTTCCAATAAAACGTGCTTTTCCATCGAAAGATGTAATTCTTCAGCTTAAGAAAGATGGTGCTGCGATTTTTGTAGGATCTGATGCACACATATTAGAATATTTTGAAGAGCAAATACCAAATGTAAAAAAAGCATATTCTCTTATTGAATTAATTTAATGTTTGAAAAATAGGGATATGATAGATTTTAAAGAACTCTCAAAAAGAATAGATAAATGGGACCAGAAAATCATTTTAAGATATAATGGATTAGGCGGGAAAATTATAACATATATCTTGAGATTTATTTCCTTTTTTGGAAGAGAAACATTGTGGATTTTCTTGATTGCTTTTTATTTACTAATTTGGTATGACCCTTTTTTATTATCCTATATTTCAGCAACATTTCTAACTGGATTAATTTTAATATTAACAATCAAACAAATTGTTAAAAGAAAGAGGCCATTCGAAAGATTTGAGGATGGTCAGATTATTGTTTTAGAAAGAAAACCAACTTCAAAGAGTTTTCCATCTTGGCATTCTTATAATGTAGTAGCACAAGGCTTGTTAATTGGATTATGCTTTTTAAGATCCCCATTTATCACGATTATAATCATATTACTTGCTATTTTAGTTTCTTTTTCAAGAATTCAAATAGGTGTACATTACCCTACTGATGTTATTTGTGGCTGTATTATAGGAGTAATTGGGTTTCTAATTTCTATTAGTTTTGCAGCTCCGTTGATGCTTAAAACCTTAACTTACTTTGAACAATTTATAGTTTATGAGATTCAATACCAACAGATAAATTCTCTGTTATTTGAGAATATTTGGTATTTGATTCTATGCTTAGTTATATTCTGTATTATATTTTTATTAGCTTTTTATAAAAGGATTATTGAGCATTTAAAAAAAGAAATCAAATTAAAGATCTAAACGTCTCCTTTTACTAAATAAATCTTTTAATTCATTAAGGACACTCAATCTCGCATTTTCTTGAGGTCTTGCAGAGGGTTGATTTGGATTAGCAATTTCAATAGGGATTCCACTTTGAGCAACTTGAAATGCTCCTGACTCAATAGCTCGAAGACGATTATCAAGGTCGTTAAGTTGTGTAGAAATACTCTCCGATAAGCGAATTACAGCATTCAACGTTTCTTCTAGAGTTTTTCCGAGTCCTTCCACTTTTCGAACTGTTGGATCAGTTAGAGAATGACTCGCACTCATTAAATTTTTTACATATTTCGCAAATTGAGGTTCGCGCGAAATTAAGGAATATATGGAAGTTAGATACATTTCAATATCAAAATTAAAAACCTTGCTTTTTAAGAATTCATTTATATTATCCTTTAAAAGTTCGATATTTAAGAGTATTTTTGGGTCATTTTTCAATTCAGGATCGACCTTATGCAAAAAGACTAATATATAGGGATTTTCTTCTAACATTATTATTGAATCCAGAATTTTATCAAAATACTCCAAAGACTCATCGAATCTCTCTGGGTCTTGCACATCAATTACATAAAGAAGTAAGTCTAACTGTACAAAATACTGCTCTGGATTACTTAAATACCTTTCCCTATATTCCTCTTGACCACCTAAGTCCCAAATAAATAAATTCAGATTTGTACTCCCAAACTTCATTCGAACTACTCCTTTTGTTGGATGTGTTGATATCATATCACTAATTCCTAAACGTTCTCCAAATTTGGATAACAATGAGGTTTTACCAGCTTCGTCTAATCCAGACACAAGTACCTTTTGGCCTTTAACTTCGATTCCTTCTTTTTCTTCCTTAATACTTGCGATAAGAGAACTAATGGTTATTGTTTTCTTTAATTTTGTTTCAAAGGTGGGGTATTTTGCTTTGAGTTCTTCAATTTTTTTCTGTAAACTTACCGCTAATTCAATCGAATCGTCTGTTTCTTCAATTTCAATTAAACTCTGAAAGGGGTTATCTTTATTTTCTTTAGAAGCCTCTCCTATTGTAGAAATTTCTAGTAGTTGCTTCATCATGGTTGACTCTTCTTTATCAATGAATTTATACGAGTGAAGAGGTAATTTTAAAATATCATCAATCTCTTTTAATTTATCAATTTTAGCAGATTTTGGGTCTAAAAATTTTGAAAAGATTTTTATCAAACTAGAAACTTCTGATGTCATTACAAATAACGTTTTTCTTTATTATTAATAGGTTGATTTAACTTTTATTAATTATTGTTTATTAAACTTTTAAGATACTAGTTAAAA
>CAZBNW010000120.1:0-7446 GCA_964493385.1 uncultured archaeon
TAAAGATTAATAATTAATTTTATAAATTCATTAGAAATATTGCACATATTTCTACACTTTGAGTACAATCAAAAATTTGAATCAATGGTGTCATAGTTGTTGAAAAATCATAATAATAATCATCAATTTAATATAGATAAATTTTACAAGAGTTATCTTAAAGGACCAAAAATTTTTAGTAATCGAGATGCTTTAGAATCATCTTTTATTCCTGAAGAATTACCTCATCGTGATTCTCAAATAAGAAGCATTGCCGAAAAGACTGCGTGTGCATTACTGGGGGATACACCTCCGAGTTTTCTATGTTATGGGATGACAGGTACAGGGAAAACAGCAACTATAAGATATGTAAGTCAAAAGCTAGCGCATCAGAATTCAGAAATCAAACCATGGTGGATCTATATTAACTGTAATATTTTATCAACTCCCTATCGTATTTTAGCTCACATTTATAACACAATTTCAAGACGGGAGAAAATTCCGCCTACGGGTCTGCCGAAGGATATTATTTTTAAAAAACTACTTGGATTATTGGATTTAAAGGTCGGGAGTTCAATTTGTTTTTTAGTTTTAGATGAAATAGATATTCTAGTTGACAAGAAAGGCGGAAATGAAATTTTATATGATTTAACAAGATTAAATGAGAATTTAGATATTAGCAAAACGAGCTTAATTGGAATTTCCAATAAATTAAAGTTTAGAGAGAACCTGGATCCAAGAATACTATCAAGTCTTGGTGAAGAGCATATTGTTTTTCCCTCGTATGACGCAAGTGAGCTAAGAGATATTTTAAAGGAAAGAGCTAAAATAGCTTTTCATGAAGGTGTTTTAAAGGAGGAGGTTATTCCATTATGCGCAGCTCTCGCAGCAAAGGAACATGGTGATGCTCGAAAAGCACTGCAATTATTAAGGAAGGCAGGTGAATTAGCTGAAGGAGCTCAAAATAAAATAGTAACAGCTAAACATGTAGAGAACGCCCAAGAAGATTTAGAAAACGATCATATTACGGAATACTTAAAAGGTATGCCCCTTCAAGCACAATTGGTTTTAATGTCAATTTACTTAATTTCAAAATTTAGCCCTGAACATATTATTATTTCTGGTGACATTTATGATGTCCATTCAGAAATTAGAGGATTAATACCTGGGGTTAGACAACTGACTAAAAGAAGAATAAGTGATTATATTAATGAATTATCATTAGCAGGAATAATCTCAGCTGATGTTAAATCTATGGGCCATTACGGAAGAACGAAAATAATTAAAATGGATATAGGAATTGAGCTCTTTGAAAAAGTTTTATTAGATATTGATAAAATTCAAGGTATTATGAATTACAAACCGATTTTTCTACAAAATGATAAAGTTAAATTAAAAAATAATATATTTAAGAAGTTAATTTAACTAGAAAAGTCCCAATTGTCTATATTTTCAGCTAATGCGTTGAGAAAAAACTCTGCAATATTTTCATTTTCATCTTTTATTAGCAGAAATAATTTTGCTAAATGTTTACAAAATTTTTTGTTTTCAGCTCTTCTAGTCTCAAAATCATGGCAATCATGGCGTAAAAACTTACTATTAGTATCAATTTCTATGATGTAAGATTCTTCTTTAGAGCCTGCAACTTTTGCCTTTACTATTCCTTTATCAAGATTATATTCTAGCAATTCAAATGCAGCATCAGAAACAGATACCGATCGATTTAATGTACCTTTATCTACGAAAGCATTAATTAAAACACTAAAATTAGTAGCTTCCTTTTTTTCCATATCGCTTCTTAATTGAGCTATTTTTCTGGCTGAATAAATTTTTTCCAAGATTATAGTTTTTCTTTTCTTCTGCCAATTATTTAATTTTTGATTTAATGCATTTGATAATTTAAGATGATGGTTATCATCTTTCGCCAACAAATTATTATGAATGCAATTATTAATAAATTCTGTAGCTTGATCTGGGGGGAGGAGAAATAATTCAAATGATATTTTATATAGTAAATTATTTAACGATATAGAAGGAAGATCTATTATTTTCCAAATATATAATAACATTTCTGAATTTTTTTTACGAGGAATTGTGAAACTCATGATATCTGATTATTTTCACTTATATTTTAGGAAGAATAATTACACATTATTTTTTAAGTCTAATTGTGTTCCGTTTAAAGTATCTAAATCAACAATGGAAATTATACCAGGAGTTGGGTGTATTCCTAAAGAGTTCATAAAATCTGTTTGGCTTTGAAAGCATCCTGAATTAGTTAATAAGATATTATTATACGATCCCATATCATTAATATGAATATGTCCAGTGTGAAAAATATCAGGGATTTTATCGATTACAAGCCAATCCTTGTTTATAGGAGCTATTTGTGTTTTCTTTCCATAAATAGGGGCTAGATGTCTACATTTTAATAACTCTTTCATTGTTTCTACTGGTCTATTGTTTTCTAAACCAGGTATCAACATATTTAAATCGAGAATACTATCTCCATGAAAGATTAATGTATTAACATTATGTATTTGGACTAGTGATGGATTTCCTATGCATATTACACCACTATTGATAAGATCTACTGAATACTTCTTTGGTACTGCCGGTCGGGGTATCGCATTCCTTACAGGCTCGTGATTACCTGAGCTATAAAAAATTTTAATGTATTCTGGAACCCTTGAGAGGATTTGAGTTGCTTTATCAAATTGTTTATATATGTCAGATATGATGAGGTCGTTTTTTTGTTTAGGATAAACTCCAATCCCATCTACCAAATCACCATTAATAATAATATATTTGATTCTTCCAGCTCTTTCTTTTTGGCTTTTATTTCCTATTTTTCCATTTAAGAAATTGATAAATCTATTCCATAATTTTTCTTCAAATTCTTTACTACCAATATGAGTATCAGAAATTAAAGCAACAGACAATGGATCCATCGATTTATTTGGTTTATAATCTCTTGGAATATCTATTTTTGATATATAATTACAGTATATTATCCCATTTTTTCCTCGTTCTCCTGGATTATACGTCCCTTCTACATAAACCATTTGGTCATTTAGAGTTCTTTCTGCTATTTTTACATTTTCTTGGTTCTCTGAATCTTTTTTGATTATTATATTTATTATATTTGTTAGATCTTCTAATGTTAGGAAAAAATTTCCATTTTTTGTCTTGCGAATCTCATTTACCAATCCAATTACAGATACTTCAACTCTATTAGTTAACCTCAAGATATTGTTAATATTATTTGCAGAAAGAACTTCTGGTCTTTTCCTCATTAATTTTCTTAGTTTATTGAATTTATCTAATGTTAAATCGTAAAAATCTTCATATTTACCATTTGTATAAATTTTTTCCGTAGGATCTTTTAAAATAGCATAGTTAATTTCAAAATCCTTCGCAGCGGGACTAAATGCTAGTGTAGATTTTGAACCTTCAAAAGGGGTTATTTTAACTTTATTCGAAATAGGTCTTTGGAGAGGAACGTTCTCAATTTCATTTTTAATTAATGGTTTCTCTTGAGATTCTAGTTCATTCTTCATTGGTGCAGCATTCTTAGAAATTTCAACAGGTATTGGTTTCACTTCTTCAAACTCCATTATGTTTAACGAACTCGGTAAATCCTTATTAAAGGGTTCTTTAAATTCTTTTTCTTGAATGGTTTTTGATTGTATTTCTTTAAATAGCACTTTTTTTAATGCTTTATGTATTTCCTCGTTTGAAATTTTCTGTAAAATTTCTTTAGTTAAGTGACTATCGAAATCAGGAAGAAAACTAACGTTCTTAATAATTAATTTAACCTTTTTTAAAGGATCATCTAAATTTAAAAGAAATTCTAAAATTGAAGGTGTTACATTTATGCCTGAATTAATTAATTCCTTAATTATAACTTGTTTTTCATTTAAATTATCGGTTTTCAATATATTACGATCCAAAATAGATTTATTATAATTATTGAAGCTTAAAATAAAATAATTTATTATTAAAGGAAAAACATATTTTTTTTTATAATTAGAGAGTGTAGAAAATTAGCATTCTCTCAAAATTTATAAATGAAATAGCTGATTAATAAATGAATTTAATATAATTCAGAAAATAAGTATCTTAACCCTAAGTTTAAGTTATTCAAGCTTTCTCTACTTTAAAAGTAGGTTTTTTTATGCCAGATATTAGCAAAGCGATGGAAGTATATTTTAACCAGATTCAAAAACAAGTTGATCAATGCTATTCAATAGGAGAACAAGCACGCCAAAAGGGGCTTGACCCTGAATTAGATGTAGAATCTCCGCAAGCGAAAGATTTAGCCGGAAGAGTTGAAAAACTTGTAGGGCCACAAGGTGTTGCGGAAGTAATAAGAGAATTAAAAATAAAAGGGCTAAATGAGGATGAACTTGTTTTTAGAGTAGTTTCTGATATTTTAGATAAAAAAATTGGAAATATTGAATCATTGGAGAACCGAGTTGACAGAGCAATAAGAGTAGGATTAGCAATAAAGACTATGGGTGTTGTAAGTGCGCCACTTGAAGGAATATCTAAGATATTAATCCGAAAAGATACTTTTGGTAGAAAATATTTATCTTTATTTTTTGCAGGACCAATTCGAGCTGCTGGGGGGACAACCGCGGCTCTATGTGTATTAATTGCTGATTATGTTAGAAAAAAATCACAAATTCCTAAATATGAAGCAACTGAAGCTGAAATCGGCAGATATGTTGAGGAGGTTAAATTATATGATAGAATAGTTCATTTGCAATATCCGTCATCTAACCATGAAATTAGGTTTGCTGTGAGTCGGTTACCAGTTGAGATCAATGGGGATTCGACAGAAGATGAAGAAGTTTCAGCATTTAGAGATTTACCTAGGATTGAGACAAATAATATAAGGGGTGGGGCTTGTTTGGTGTTAAATGATGGCATTCTTCTTAAGGCACCGAAATTACTTAAGATAGCTAATGCTATGAATTTAGAAGGCTGGACCTGGCTCGCTGAATTGAAAAAGATTGCTCAAAAACAGGAAAAAAAAGAGAAAGTAGAAAAGAAAGAGGTAAGAAAAGAAGTTAAAATCGCCCCAAATTCAAAATATGTTGCTGATATTATTGCTGGGCGCCCTGTTTTCAGCCATCCTTCAAAGATAGGCGGCCATAGAATAAGATATGGGCGATCAAGAAATACAGGTTTAGCTGCGGCAGGAATGCATCCTGCGACAATGGTAACTTTAGATGAATTTGTTGCAATTGGAACACAATTAAGAATTGAACGTCCGGGAAAAAGTACAAGTGTTTGCCCTGTGAATAGTATTGAACCCCCCATTGTAAAGCTGAAGAATGGTGATGTCATAAAAGTTTCAAGCATTCAACAAGCCAGACAAATTTTTCCTGAAATTAAAAAAGTTCTATTTTTAGGAGATATACTTTTTGGGTTTGGTGAATTTACTGAAAATAACCACAAATTAGTACCATCTGGATATGTAGAGGAGTGGTGGGCATTAGAATTAGAAAACTCTATTAGGAGTATTGAAAAGATTGATGAGAAGCTAAAGAGTTTTATTAATAATCCTTTTGAGAATATTCCTACCGCAGAGGAAGCTGTTAGGATTTCAAAAAAATTCAATATACCTCTACATCCTGCATATTTAGATTTCTGGGGTAATCTTTCTATTGAAGAATTGGATTTATTACGGAATGCGTTTATTAAGAGTTTCTCTGAATCTGAACAAATAATTAAATTAATTTATGAGAAGCCAATTAAGAAAATTTTAGAAAAAGCATTTATACTTCACAAAATAAAGGATAATAAAATTGTATTTAATAGAGAAATGAGTTTTGTTTATCAAACGATTTTTAACCTGAAAGATAAAAAACCGATAAAAATTGAACCGGATGATAATATATTTACATATTTCTTTAAGATTTCTTCACTTCAAATTAAAAATAAAGCGCCATATTTTATGGGGTCACGTATGGGACGACCAGAAAAGTCAGAAAGAAAAAGTATGAAAGGAATCCATACACTTTTTCCTTTAAGTAATGTAGTAGGCAGTTCAAGATTAATAGAAAAAGCTATAGGATATAGTTCAAGAAAAGAAAATGAAATTAGACAAAAAAAGAGAAAACCAGTAGATTTCGGAAGTAAAGATAACGTTGTAGAAACAGGTAAGATTAGGATTGATGTGTGTAGAAAAAAATGCTCAAAATGTGGAAAAGTAAGTATTTTTAATATATGTCCTAATTGTGGTGCTCATACTGAAGTACAAAAATTATGCCCCCGATGTAAAATACTTTATCCTACATTCGAAAAGAAGTGCTCTAAATGCCATGAACCTCTGAAAACTGCTCATGAAGCTAAATTTAATATTAAGGAACATGTGACCTCTGTTTTAAAATCACTTAATATGCAATTACCTAAAAAATTAAAAGGTATTATCGGTCTTACAAATGAGTATAAAGTTCCAGAGCCTCTTGAAAAAGGAATTTTAAGAGCAAAAAATAATGTCTTAGTGTATAAAACTGCTGAAATTAGATATGATGCTACTGATATACCTTTAACTCATTTTAAGCCAAAAGAAATTGGTACGCCTATAATATTGCTAAAAGAATTGGGTTATTGCGAAGATATTTATGGAAAACCTCTCAAAGATGAAAATCAGATTATAGAGCTGAAGGTTCAGGATATTATACTTTCTAATGATTGTGCTAAATATTTCATTAAAGTTGCGAATTTCCTCGATGATGAATTAGAGTTATTCTATAAAATGGAGCGTTTTTACAACGTATCAGTAAGAGAAAATCTAATAGGTCATTTGGTTGTTGGATTAGCTCCTCATACCAGCGCTGGTATAATAGGTAGAGTAATTGGATTTACTCCAGCTAGAGCTATCTATGCTCATCCTTATTGGCATGCAGCTAAGAGGAGAAATTGCGACGGAGATGAGGATGGAGTTATGCTCCTTTTAGATCCTTTATTAAATTTTTCCAGACATTATTTACCTAATAAAATTGGGGGTAGAATGGACGCTACTTTAGTAATCGGTACAAAAATTGACCCTAATGAGATTGATGTCGAAGCACATAATATAGACACATTATATAAATATCCGTTAGAGTTTTATGAAGCAACTGAACGATATACTGTGCCTTCTGAAATAGAAGCGATAATGAACCTAGTAAAAAGTCTTTTAGGAACATCTAAACAATATGAACAAATTGGGTATAATATTCCAACAGATAATATTAATGAGGGGCCGACAATTACCGCTTACAAATTATATGAAACTATGGGTGATAAAATTGAGGCTCAATTAAACCTCGCAAAACTTATTAAATCTGTTAAGGCAAAAAAAGTAGCTGAAAAAGTTTTAACGACGCATTTCAATCCAGATATACTTGGTAATTTAAGAAAATTTGCAGTTCAAGGCTTTCGCTGTGTTAAATGTAATGAAAAATTCAGACG
>CAZBNW010000121.1:0-7431 GCA_964493385.1 uncultured archaeon
GTGGGGTCCAGGATATAGAACACATCCTGTTCGAGAAGGGCAGCCAACTTGTCCTCATTGTGAGGGACGATTAATTTCAAGCATAGTAAATTTCGGTGATCCCCTTCCATATGATGAACTTCAAGAATCAATAGTACGATCTGAAAATGCTGATGTATTTTTTGTAATTGGTTCGTCGTTAGTAGTTACACCAGCAGCAAATATGCCTGGGATTGCAAAACAGAAAGGTGCTAAATTGATACTTCTTAATAAAGGTGATACACCTTATGATCATGTAGCAGATATCCGATTTGACAATTTAATTGAAGAAGTACTCCCCCCAATAATGGAAAAAGTAAGAGAAATGGTAAAGAGTAGTTAATTTACTCTATTTTATTGCGTTAGTTAATAATTAGATTAAAATGGATTTATTTTATTTTTCCAAAAAGATCTTTATTATCATTTAATTCTTTTAATATCTTTCTCGCTTCTTTATTTGAAATTGAAAGAGAAATATCACTGTTACGGCTCAAAGAACCTGTGAATATCTGTTGATTATCTGCAAAGATAACTATATTCTGACTTGCGTATTCAGGATCTGCTTTAATTATTAATTTTTGCTTTTTTACTTCGATATCTAAACTGATTCTCTCATCTCTATATTTTCTACTTGGTGGAAATCTTTTTGCCCTTGAGGGGTATCTAGAGCTGATAGGATTTACGACAACATCATTTCCAAAATTATAAATCTCAAATTCAAGCTGATCATTCTTAAAATTTCTTACTTCTACCACCGGTCTTGCTAAATCTTTATCTCTGAAACCATGAGGTACCTTAACAGTCATTTTTAATATAAAAACCGTAGAAATATCTCCACCTTCAATGAAGATTATAGTATCGATAATTGATGGAAGCATTCCAAGCTCTATTCGACCTATAAATCTTTGAATTGCATCTATTGCTGAAGATGAATGAACTACACCAACCATCCCCACTCCAGATAAGCGAAAATCTGAATAAATTTGGAAATCTTTTGTAGTCCTAACTTCATCAAAAATTGTAAAATCTGGTCTTACAAGTAAAAGTATATCTGCTGAATTCTCAAGGTTGCCTTCCAATTTGGTATATTGAGTTATTTCGGGTTCGACTTGTAAGTCTCTAACGCTTTCAAGCGTTTTTATTACTTTCTCTTGTCCCAAGTAGTAATTTGCTAATGCTGCTGAAAATGTTGATTTTCCCGCCCCCGGGGGACCTGCTACTAGTATTCCTTCTGCTTTTTGTAATCTTTTTTGTAATCTACTATCAATGGAATAATCAGATAATGTTAAACTTACAAGAGGCCGTACTGCAGTAATTTCTACATCATTGGAAAATGGAGGACGTGTGATTACTATTCTAAATTCCCTCATTTGAGCAACTACAGCACCTTCCTTTTCAATTTCAATAAAAGAATGTTGATCTTCTCTAGTTACTTCAACAATCTCCATTGCAATATCTTCTATCAACTTATTTGAGGTTGGTTCATTACTGATTTTTTGTAGCCGCCAATTTCCGGGAGATCCTTTTTTAGCATAAGGAGGGATATTTTGTTTGAGATGGACACTCATCGTTTCGTCATCAAAATATTCTAAAATCTTCAAAGATATAGGTAAGACCTCTTCCGTAAATTTCCTTTCCCAGGCAAAAAGAACTTCTAATCCCTCAAATTCTCCAACATCTCCTTGGATTCTGTCCGCGGTTATCAGAATAGCATTATTCTCTTTCGCATTCTCTCTAATCAAGGCATCTAATTCTCCTCCTGGAGCCATTTTAATTTCTTCCCTTGTGGGTCTCTTCCCAATAACATGGAGTGTGATAAATCCTTTATCATGGAGCTTCCTTAATTGCTTTAAAACGTTTAATCCGAAGAAACCAATTTCTTTTTGAATGTTAGTTCTATATTCAACCTCTGCAATAACAACGTTAGAAATAAAAATTTCTGGTTTTTCCCCTAACTCTCCATCTTCAATTAAGGAAAGAATCTGACCGTTAAAAATTACTGATGTATCACATGCAAATCTATCTGGCATTATCTATATCGCCATTCTCTCCTTTATTTATAATTTGGAATTTTTTTACACTATAATAAATGGGTTTAGATAATCGATCAACTGTCGCGACAATTAAATCCTTTCGGGAACCCATAGCAACTCTGGACATTTTATCCAAATCTCTTAGTTCAATGGGGGCCCCCTCAAATACGGGAAATATTAAAAACTTCGCTGAATCTTTTTCAAAATCAGCCCCCCTCTTATATACGCGAAAATCTAAACCATTACCATAACCAGTACGAACGATATACCCTCTTTTTCTTAAATCCATATATATAATGTATTTATGCCATAAACGTTGATCATATTGAGTAAAATATGTCAATAAACTCTCAAAATCATATAATTTCTTATTCTTATCGTTATCTTCCCATAACAATATTCTATTCCTTTCACATAACAATAAAACTTCAATAGCGTCAATAATTAAGACTTCTTCCCCATTACTATTTTTCTCGACCGATCCTATATATGACGTATTATAAAATTCTTCAATTCCCTTTATATCAGTAATAATAACTTTATCCTTTTCAATTATTCCTTCTAATTGAATTTTCTCAGGTTTCTCAGTTAAATCTTCCGTCATATAATATTAAATATGAATTAACTATAATTAATGAATTTAATCCTTCTCTTATCAGTTTTAAAAAAGGGAAAAAAGTTAAAGAAATCATAAAAGTAATTATCCAGAATATATTCATTATTATTTAAGATAAGTTTATTAATTCGAATAAGCATCTAATAATTATTTATTTAGCAACTATCATTTCCTTAATCAGTTATGAAGAAACTATACGAGAAACTTTTAGATAAGCTAAAAAACGCAATAAAAATCGTTTTCATGGGTATTGGAGAAGAGAAGTTGGCTGATGATGCCGTTGGAATTTACATAATTAGCGAGCTTTTAAAATGCTCGAATGATAAATTCTTATTTATTAACGCGGGTATTGATCCTATGAATAGAATTGATGATATTATAGAATTTCAAGCATCACATCTCATTATTTTAGACACATGCAATTTAAATAAACCTCCTGGAACTGTTGCTATAATTGAACGAGAAAATATTAAAGAATACGTACCAATATCATCGCATACTATTCCAATCCATATTGTGATTGATTTATTGATTGAGAAGTTGCCAAATTTAAATGTATTGATGATTGGATTTGTACCTGAAAGTCTTGAAGGATTTACTAAGTTAACTTTCTATAAAGAAGATGAATTCTCACTCAAGGAGCGAAGTGAGAGTAAAGATCTTCCTTTTTTTGAATTTAATCTTACAGAGACTATTCAAAAAGCAGCCGACCAAATCATTGAAATTATTAAAAAAGTAATGCAGAAACTATAAGAATTTAATCTTTCTTTTCTGATATTTTTGAGATATAATCCGTAATTATTTCAATTGTCCTAGAAAAATTTGCTTGTTCTTCAGGATTTAATTCTTCTCCAACACTTTCTAAAAATGCTACTACTCTGTCTGCATCTCTGAGCATTCTTATGTAATCAGAACCTTTTTTGTTAAGCGAGCCCCCCCATGCCATATTTTACACCATATTTCAATAGAATATTGAATAATTGTGAAAAATAAACATCAATTATTTAAATAATTCTCTAGAATACTTTGGTTTTTAACCTTCCACAAACTAATTATTACTTTAAAACATTGGATTCAAATATAAACTGTTGGAAATGATTTGTTGATAATCGAAACTGCTTTATTTAATAGAAGTAATCTTTATTTTCTTAACAAAATTATTTCAATTTTAGAATTTAATAAAAATTATGAAAAAATTTAATAATATCTTTAATAATTTAATACTTCTAATAGTAGGTTTTCATGTAAAAATTTTATAAATAAACCTTTGATAAAAATAACTAATCATTTGATCTTATAATTAAAGGTTTAATCTATCAAATCTTTTGAAATTTAGAATTATCAAATGAGAAAAGAGTGATTCAGAATGGTAATTGAAACAAATATAACAAAAATGTTAGGGATTAAACATCCGATACTAAGTGCTCCAATGGGTCCTTTTTATACTACTAAATTAACTGTTGCAGTATCAGAAGCAGGTGGGTTAGGTGTTTTAAGTCATGTTACTTTACATGGAACAATTACTATTAACGAAATGAAAAAGAGTATGGAATATGTTGTTGAACATACTAATAAGCCTTTCGGGTTTAATATTAGAACAGCTAGACTACAGCCAGACGCTATAAAGCTTTGTAGACAACTTCCAAGATTTATTCTGGAAAATCCAAAAATAAGAGAACAATGTGTTTATTTAATTACAAGTGCAGGTTCTCCAAGAATGATATATAACAAGCACTTTGAAAAATTAAAAGAAAGCGGTTCAAACATTAAGCATTTCCATGTCGCCCCTTCATTATATCTTGCTGAAAAATTGATTACTAGTGGAATTGATGGGCTGGTTATTACTGGAACTGAAGGTGGAGGGCATCAATCTTATGAAAATATTAGCACCTTAATTCTATTACAACAAGTAAGAAAGAAATTACCAACTATCCCTATAATTGCGTCTGGAGGGTTTGCTACTGGTGAAGGCTTAGCCTCTGCTTTATCTATGGGTGCGGGAGCTATTGCCATGGGATCCAGATTTATCGCGTCTAAAGAATGTGAATTTCACGAAAATTATAAAAGTATTGTAGTCAATTCAAGTGTCTCTGATACAGAATTAAAAACTGGGATTTTTGGGCCTGCAAGAGTATGGAAGAATAAAATGGCTGAAAATCAAATTCTTGTCACAAGTAAAGAAGAAAAAAGAGCCGGTGAAACTTCAATGGCAAAGGTGGAAAAAGAGTTAGCAGATTTAGAAAAGACGTATGAAGGAAACGTTGAGGAAGGTACTGTTTATTTAGGACAAAGCATTGGACTTATAGACCGTGTAGAGAGTGTATCGGATATAATAAATACTATAGTATATGATGCCGAAAAATGTCTAAAAACCGCCTTTAACACAATAAAGAAAATTCCTATTGAGCAAATAATTTAAATTTCATTTTTATTGTATATTCCCTTTTTTTTACTAATATTCCAGTTTAAGTGAACATTTGCTTTTTTTTTAAGGCAACAAAAGAGCTATTATCTATTTTAGTATTAAACGGATAATACGAATCTAAATATTCAATTTATACGGATATTGCAATTGAAAAAATTATTTTGAATTAAATAAATTCTTAGATAAAAGTTTAAAAATAACTTGTAACATAAGTTAGTTTATAAAAAAACTCTATTAATTGAATTTAATAAGAATATATCAAATAATTAAGAAAGCATTGCAACATTAAAACGACCAAAATGATCCAAGAATTAATGATAATTAATCAAGCAGGAATAGCATTATTTTATCACGATTTTTTGAATAATAATAGATTAGATGATGAACAATCACTTGCAAGTTATTTTGATATAATTTGCCGTTTTACAAAGCGTGAGTTTAAAGAAAGCTTGAAAATGTTAACGTTAGATAGTTTTATTTTTTTATTTTATACCCATAAATCTAGCTTTCATTTAGTTCTTAAATGTGATAATAAAGATGTAGATAAAAAACGGTTAGAGCTCTTTTCTGAAGCTATAATTGATAACTTCTTAGAAAAATATAAAGGTGTACTAGAGAATTTTAATGGAGAAATTTCTCTATTTAAATCTTTTTCTAATCTTATTATGGAAATTCTTGATACTAAGTTCAAGGATATCAAGAGGGCTCGTTATATAGAACATTAATTACACGAATATAAGAGTTAAATAGGCTTTTTTTAAGATCTTTCTTGTTTTATTTTAAACTCATTGAAACATTATAATACTTAATGTATAAATTTTTGAAATAATTACTAAAATAAAAAGAAATCAAATGATTAAAAAATAAAATTATTTAGTTTAGCAAAGTAATTTATAATGAGCAATAATAAGGTTGTAGCCAAATTTCAAGCAGTTTTAGATAAATATTTTCATCGGATCTTTAATAATAGTCATGTAATGTATACCATAATTTTCTTTATATCATCCCTATTAATTGGTCTTTTAAGTCTTATTCCAAATAAAAGCGTAGGAGATGGTGTTCTATTTTTAGCCACTGTTATTTCGATTACATTTATATTACTAATGTTAGAAGGTTTAGTTCCTCAATTAGAGAAATATCTCTTTTCTCCTGAGAAAAAATTTGATCGACGTAAAATAATTAGTTTTACTATTAACTTTTTTATTAGTTTTTTTATTGTACTTGTTTACTTTCTAGCTGCCCCATCTACTCAAATAACAATTCAATTTTTAGGATGGGATGTAATTCTTCCAGCACTTTTCATAATTATCTATTTTAGTTGGAATCTCGTTCAAATCTTTTTTATAAGAGTAGGTTTTGAAGATATCTCGAATAATATCGACAATAAGGTAATTGATAAATACGGCTTCTCCAAAAAGAAAGAATTTGTTTGCCTCATTTTACTTATCGTGGCGATAATTATCCCCGTTTTAATGCAATTAGGCACTTTTTTCGGGTTATTGCCCTATTTCGACCCACAATCTTTAGGAATTCAGGATCCTTTAATTTGGTATATTGGTACTCATGTGATCATGGTAATAATAATTATTATAACATCATGGCGTCTTATCACGCTATATCAAAGAAGCAAAAAAATTAATTCAACAAATGCTTTTGCTTCGATGTTTTATGTTCTTATTTGGATTGTAATATGGTTTAGATCTTTCAGTTTCTTAATCTCTTTACGAGGTATTATTCAACCGTCTACTGAGATGGAAATAATTTCAAGATTTATTGATATTCTACTAATGATTTTTACCGCAATCATGGTTCTAAGAAGCTTAGGTGAAAAAGTCTATGACTCGATGATATTCAACCAAAATAATATGCCCTTTTTCCTATTCTCATTTACGATTTTATACATAGAAGGACAGATTATAATGATTACAGGGGCAGGGACATTAGCAGGGATCTTCGCTGACAGAAACCAAATCAATCTAATTAATAATTTCTTAATTATCATCATAACTGTAATATTTTATTGGTGGTATTCTGAACATTCTTTAGAGAGGAAAGGTTTTATCATTAGAAAGCGTTATTATCCAGAAGATGTAGCATTGATAGTAAATGATTTTAAAGAATTTTTAGTGAATAATAACGCATTAGATACTAATAAAATTGGTACAGAAAAAATTCAAAATTTCCTAAACTCTAAAAATCTGATAACTCCAGAAGTTAAACATGTAAAAGAAGAACCTGAAATCGCAATTGATAAAAAAGATCATGAGAAAAACAAAAGACTTTCTGAAGAAGAAATTCAAAATGATAGCTAATTAACATACATTATTTTAAAATATTAA
>CAZBNW010000122.1:0-7422 GCA_964493385.1 uncultured archaeon
AAAGAAGGAGTTGAAAGTACTGGAAATGCTTCTCGAAATTCATACAGTTCAATTCCCTCTATAGGTATTACAAATTTCATTATGAAAACAGGAGACATCCCTCTTGAAGAAATAATAAAAGACATTAAGCAGGGAATCGTTTTAGATTATACGGGAGATTCTGTAAATTTGGCGACGGGGGATTTTAGTGGTTTAATATTACATGGGAATTTAATTAAAAATGGTGAAATAAAGGAAGCTTTGAATGAAACAATGATTGGTATAAACATTTTGGATTTATTTAATAATATTGATGCAGTTTCAAAAGAATATAAAGTTTATGGTGTATTTCAAGCTCCATATGTAAGAATAAAATCCGTAAACATAATTGGGGGAGCAAACTAATTAATTATGATTAAAAAAATAATTACTTTTTTTTTTATTTAATTAGTTGATTAAGGCAATATAGTCAACCATAAATGTAAGTCCTCCCAATATTTTTCAATTCCAGAAGAAGGGATTTCCCAGAATTCAATAATAATCCTCTGATCAGCTCCTGGTTGAGAAAAAGAAACATTCAACATTTCAGACATCCAAAATTGATTATGCAGTATTGTAGTTTTAGTTGTATTGAAGTATGATGTTGCATTAAAAGAACCAGAAGAAGTTACAATAGTATTATTATCACCTTTTAATATCTCCACTCTAAATGTAAAATCTCTATTTAAATAATTTTCAACAGTTACATAAAAAAAGATTGTCTCATTGATAGATGCTTCAGTAGGATAATCTGTTTCTTGATTCTCATCTAAAATTCCAAACGTAACATAACCTGGTTCAGGTGTAAAAACATAATAGATAATAAATCCTGAAACAATAATGATTCCAATAATTAGACAAATTTTAAGTAATATCTCAAAGTGTTTATTACTGATTTTTAATTCTTTTTTTTCATTTTTCTTAGTTATTTCGTTCATTGTCTTTAAACCAAGCAATAGTTTTTTTTAAACTCCCCTCCAATGATGTTGTTGGCTCCCAATTTATAATCCTTTTTGCTTTTGTAATATCTGGGCATCTATATACGGGATCATCAATTGGTAACGACTTAAAAACTATTTTTGAATTGGAATTAGTTAAATCTTTAATAATACGTGCTAGTTCTAATATAGTATATTCTTTATTATTACCTAAATTAATAACTTCACCAATGGCTTCATCTTTATAAACCATTTTAAGTATACCCTCAATCTCATCCACCACATAAATAAAAGATCTAGTTTGAGATCCATCTCCAAATACAGTTATATCTTCATCATGTAGGGCTTGATGAATAAAGTTAGGAACAACTCTGCCAAATGCAGGACCATATCGTATCCTAGGTCCTGAGGTATTGAAAATCCTTACAATTTTTGTTCTCATTTTATGCTGAAGCTCGTAAGCTTTAATAAAAGCTTCCCCTGCTCTTTTAGATTCATCATAACAACTCCTAGGTCCAACAGGGTTCACATGTCCAAAATAACTTTCTGGTGTCGGTACAGCTTCTCTTGGGGGATTTCCATAAACTTCAGAAGTGCTAGTATAAAAGAAAATTGCGTTATGGAATTTCGCAATTCCTAAAGAATTCAATGTACCTAGAGTATTACTCCTAAGAATCGATATTGGCTCCTCCCTAAATTCAAACGGAGAAGCTCTGCTTGCCATATGCATAACAATATCAATTCGTTTTATATCCCCCACACAAATGCCTAATGGGTGATAACTCATCCCAAAATATATTGGATAAGATATATCATGATTGATAAAGCGAAAATTGTCTTTTTCCATTAGGTGTAGTACATTTTCAGGTTTCCCCGAGGATAAATTATCTAAACAGATGCAGTATGTGCCCTGTTCAACTAGAACATCACACACCCATGAACCAAGGAAACCTGCTCCGCCAGTTACTAAAATTGCTTTGTCTTCAAAAGAAATATCCTCTTTTTTAAGTCTTTTTACTATCTCTTGAATGTCTTGGTTAATATCATAGTTCAATTTTTATAACCTTAGTAAGTGTTAATATATTTTTTCTTATTTATTGTTGTAAATAAATTTTTCTTTCTGATAATAGCTGTTTTATAAAATCTAGTTTTAATAATAAATCTCAACTTTATAATCTTGAAAAGAAAGACAGGTAATAAAACGATAAAACTATTAAAAAAGAAAGATATTAATCATGTCTTAGTGCCACAATATTGACAAAATTTTAATTCTAAGGGATAAAAATGTCCACAATTAGGACATTTCTTTAAAGAATTTTTAAGGATTTCTCGTCCTAGCATCTCAAAAGCCTTTTCAACGTTTTCACCTGTTTTTGCCGAAGTTCTTAACATTTCCCCTTGAAATTTATACTTTTCAAATAATTTAAGAGCATCTTCCCTTTTTACTTTTCGGTTTAAATCAATTTTTGCTTCAATTAATATTTTTGTCTTAGGAGAATTCGGAACGGAGGAGATCACATTTATCCAATCATAAAGATCATTTAAAGATTCTTTACTTGTAACATCATATAACATTAAAGCTCCTGAAGCGCCAGATACGTAGGATGGAAAGAGGAGGCGAAACTTTTTTTCTCCTGCAAAATCCCATATATTCAATAATATCTCTGTATCATCGACTACTACTTTTTTAGTTTCAAAATCAACACCGATTGTTGATAATGTTGATTTTTCAAATTTACCAGTAGCATATCTTCGGATCAAGCTTGTTTTTCCGACATTTTTGGCTCCAGCAACAACGACTTTAAATTTTATCATATCCTTCTTCACTCAGCTTTTTTTGAACTTGTATCCTTACTCAATAAAAGTCAATAATAGTATAAATTATTATTGAAGATATTAAAAATCTTTTTTATTGTCTTAAAAAATTAGAGATTTTATTATTGCCCGAATTTAAAGGTCATTTTTATATTTATATCTGCTGATTTTATAAATTTGTTGAGCAATTTTTTTTCCAATATTCTCGATTTTTGTTAAATCTGGAATGTCTGCTAAGAAAATATTTTGTAATGTCTTTAATTCTTTCAATAAGTTTTTTGCTCGAAGAGTATTTACACCTGGTATTCCCGCAACAACATATTCTAATAAACGAGAAGTTTCGATAGGTGCTTTATCAAATCTTAACGTTAATGATGATTTTGTAATTGATTGTTCTTTTTTTGCCAATTGGTATAAGAATTGTGCTGTCTCGATAGCATTTTCCGTTTTGTAGATAGAAATGCCTAAGTTAAGTATTATCGAAGTTATTGCTCCGTAGAGAGCATTTTCGCTAATGTTTGAGTCTTGAAATGGATCTCCCTCCAAGACTAAAACTGGCCTTAAAAATTGTGACCTAAGCTCGCTTAATTCGGTAAATAATCTTCCATCAATGATGGAATCATTAAAATCTTTAGCAGATTTTCTCTCAATTCCTACTCTTTCTGAAATAACGTAATCTCCAACCGGTAATTGCTCCAATTTAAGTTTAATACCTATTAAGGATAAAGTCCTTACAACTGGAGATGCAGTTTCACGATTATCACAGACAATTTCAAAGTTATCAGAACCTTCAATTTTCTTAATCGACCTTAGATTTAGCTTATTTTTTTCTATGTATTCAACGTCTTCATTTTTCTCAGGGGATATAAAATTTAAAAGATTCGATTGACCTAAATTGGATTGAATTTCAGAACTCTTTATTTTTTCCAAGCTTACTTTCATATTTTTTTCTTTAGCTCTTTCAGCCCAATAATATCCTTCATCTCGAGTCCCTTCTGCCATTAATACAAACACCTTCCCCTCTTTTTTTCTACCAGTACGCCCACGACGTTGAATAGAACGTATAGCACTAGGAACTACATCATAAAAAACTACTAAATCACATTCTTCGATATCTAATCCTTCTTCAGCAACACTTGTGCCTACTAAAGTATTATAAGTTCCATCTTTAAATTCCTTAAGCAATCTTATTTGTTCTTTTTGAGTTAAACCTTTATCTGATCCCCTTCTTGCTTGTCCTACAAATTTATGGATTTTGATTATCTCATTTTCTTCAAAGTATTTCACTATATTATTAACAGAATCTCGAAAATGGCAAAAAACAAGAATCCTCGAATGAGGATTTTCTTTTATTTGGTTAGTTAAAATTTCTTTTAATCTTTCTATTTTAGGATGGACTAATCCTTTAGAATGTAGTTCATATGCTAATTTTCGAGCTCGCTTAAAATCATTATCAGCAAATAATTCTTTTAAAGATTTGTTCGCTGTGTTTTTCTTAATTTTCTGTTCACTTTTTTCAAAATAATCCTTGAGAGCACTTACTCCTTGAGTTTCAATTAATTCAGTCATATGAGATAATCTAATCGCATTAGCTGCTAACTTTTTTGCATTAAACATCTGGAATTTTTCTTCATTATCTCTTGCTGTAGAAATCCTTCGATTAATCAAATTGCTTAATTTTAATAAATCCTTTCTAGTGATTTTTAATATATCATAAGAACCAAGTAAATCGTTTTCTTTTAGGGATTTATAACATGCTTTTAGCCTCTCTTCCAAAATTCTTTTAATTTCTAAAAATTCGCTTGGGAGTTTAATTTTTATCCATTCATTATCTACTTTATGGACGTAAGGTTTAACATCTAAATCTTTATCTGTCCTGATTTCAATGTGGTTAATAAATAAATTTTGTTTAATCTCATTAATTTTACCTTCAGTTGAACCTGGACTTGCTGTAAGACCTAATATTTGAGAATTATTTGAGAGATCTATATATTTTTTAGCGATAAAGCAATAAGCATAATCTCCAACTGCTCTATGACATTCATCAAAAATCATCAATGAAACGTCTTTAATTGAGTATAACCCCGAAATTAAATCATTTTGGAGTACTTGTGGTGTCATGAAAGCAACTTTTAAATCTACCCAAAGATTTTTTCTTTGCTCAGGAGCAATCGTACCTGTGAGAGATTTGAGTGATTCTTGAGGAAGATTAGTCAAATCTAAAAATGACTTATAATGCTGCTGTACCAAAGGCTTAGTGGGAGCTAAAAGTATTATTTTTGAATTTGGTATTTCTGTTAATCTTTGTACAGCAAGCATTAAAGCTATGATAGTCTTCCCTAAACCAGTGGGAATAACAACTAAGCAGTTTCTGTTTAAACAGTTAATAAATATATTCTCTTGGTATTCCCTTCGAGCAATTAAATTTTGCTTAATTAATGGATGAGATATAAATTCTTCTTCTAGAGTTACGAAAATCACCAATAAATATAATAATATCTTAGCTTTTGAGTATAAAATTTAAATGAAATATTTAAACTGACAGACTTTATAAGATCATTAAAAAATACTTAAATTCTTAAATCGATTTACTAATAATTTAATAAATAAGATTTCAATAAAGGATAAAGTAAAATTTAATTCTTATTACTCATTAATCCTAAATAGAAACAAGCGTAGGTGGTCTAGTGGTATGACGACATCTATCATGCTAATAGCATGTAAAGCGTTAAACGCTCACACCGTGTAAATCAGGGGTTCGATTCCCCTCCTGCGCATTAATAAACTGATATAAATCATTATATGCCCATTAAAAACTTAGTAAAAACCAAAAAAGTTATATGAAATCATACATTTTAAATTGTTAAATTACTCTTTCTTAGGGTTGGATTATGTCTAGTTTTTTAGAATCTAGAGAATTACGCAAATTATATAAAAAAGTTAGGGATTACGTTAAGATTGGACCAATCTTTTTAACTAGATATGAAAAAGCTAGAATTGTAGGGGCAAGAGCTCTGCAAATATCATTTGGGGCACCTATCTTAGTGGAAAAACCCATAAATATGATAGATCCAATAAAAATTGCTCAATTAGAGCTAAGATCAAAAATTCTCCCGTTAACTATTAGACGAGAAAATCCAAGCGAAGAATTCCAAGATATACCTATAAATAAGTTAATTTTGAAAAAAGATTAATCAATAATTTCTAATTTATTGAACGCGATATTTTCCACGTTCAGTTAGGAAATAAACATTTTTATCTCCGACCATTTCGGATTCTATATAGCCTTTAGAGATTAAAAGTTCCAAAATTTCTACCAATTCTGCTCTTTTAAAACCGGGAATTCCTAATGGTATCCTTGACTGGTTGGCGATTATAGCAATTCTTTCTAAAAATAGTCTTTTGTTCATGAATGTTTCAAGGATTGTAATTTCATCGTTTGAAAGCCTCTCGAATTGATCATGCTCTAAATAGCTCTCCTTTAGAGTTTGTGCGAGATCTCTTGTTTCCGGACTTATTTCTTGTTTTTTTACTTCCACATGTTTCAGTGTAACTAAATCTTTCGCAATTGGAGCCTTTTTTTGTTCTGCAACTTTATCTAAATAAGCTTTTACTTTCTCTTTTTCTTCGTCCTCTTTTTTACTCGATTGATTATTTTTATTTTCCATAATATTACCATAAGGAATTTAATTATAAAAATTTATATTTAAATAATGAAAAAGGTCTTAGAGTTAAAAACTGGAGAGACAATAATTATAAGACATTTAACCAAATTAGACGTTGATGGTGTTTGGTATAATTTCAATGAAGTTATTGACGAGGGTATTTACTTACCTGTATTTTTTCCCGTGAGAACTCAACTAGAGAAGGATTCGTGGTATCTCAACATTATAAAAGAAAATGAAATCTGCATCATAGCAGAAAATCCAGATCTTAAAGCACCATATAATATTATTGGGCAATGTGAGATTTTGAATTCTGATTGGGATGCAGCAAAGCATGTTGGGATTTTAGGGATTATTGTAAAGAAAAAGTATCGAGATTTAGGTATAGGACGCCAATTAATTGATATGGCAATTCGGGAATCCAGAAAGTTAAATGCTAAGGAAAAAATTATTTTAAGCTGTTTTTTTACTAACGAGAGGGCACTGTATCTCTACAAAAAGATAGGATTTAAAATTATTGGTATAAGGAAAAACCAATTCTATATCGATTCAAAATACTATGATGAGGTTCTTATGGAACTCTGGACTGATGATTATCTTAATCCAAATTAATTTTTCTGAGATTTACAGAAGAAATTTTTAATTTAACACTTAAGGATATTTAAATCTTTTCTTGAATTGCTCCCAGCTATTTTGATCTAAGGGATTTTCATTTAAGAATAAGAAATTCAGGTTTTTCAAACCTTCAATATCTTCAGTTTTGAATTGCGATATCTTATTTCTACCAATATGTAATATAATTAAATTGTTTAAATTTTCTAATCCTTTGAATTCCTTTATTTTATTGTTATCCAAATATAACTCTTGTAAATTAATCAGAGTTTTTAAACCATCAATTTTATTTATTTTATTATTAGACAGCTCTACTTTTTTTAAGTTCACTAAGTTATCGAGACCTTCAATTTTTTGTATTTGATTATTTGAAA
>CAZBNW010000123.1:0-7386 GCA_964493385.1 uncultured archaeon
CCGGATTGGCTGGAATTAATATGGTTTCTGGGCCCGGGATGCTTGATTTTGAATCTACGCAAAGTATTGAAAAATTAATAATTGATAATGAAATTATAGGAATGGTTAAGAGATTTCTCCAAGGTATTGAAGATCATGGTTCACCATTTGCATCAGAAATTCTAAAAGATTATGAAGATAAAGAAGAATTACTATCTCATTCTTCAACTTTGAAATATTTTAGAAAAGAATTATTCCTCCCAAGTACAATAATAGATAGGATGACACGGGATTCATGGAGGGAAAATGGTTCAAAATCAGCAAGAAAAAGAGCAAAAGAAGAAGCTTCGAAGTTTTTAAATAAATCGCCTATTAAACCTATTAATGAGCATCTCGTAGTAGAATTAGAAAAAATTGTAAGAGAACATTTAAAATAAATTTACCCTAAATTAATAACAATTAAAATATTTTTTTAATTAAACTCTTCTTAAAAGTTGATAAGATGCCGAAATTAATAGAAAATAAAGAAAAGAAATTTTCTTTATTCCTAAATAGGGACAGGTGTGGTGGTTGCAGGGTTTGTGTCGTTACATGCCCAACAGGTATTTTGGAAATAAGTGATGAATTAAATTATAGAATTGCATATATCCCCAAAGTTAAAGAAGGGAAAGCGGAGTATTGTACAGGGTGCCGTAGATGTGAATATTGCTGTCCTGATTGGAGTATTTACGTTTTAGAAGAAGAAAAAGAAATTCCGACTGAAAAAGTAAAAATTTAGTAAGGTGAATATATTGAGTAAAGAAAATGATATGAGATTTCTACAAGAAGGTACATATGTACTAATGGGTAATGTTGCTATGGCAGAAGGAGCTATTGCAGCAGGTCTTAAATTTTTTGGAGGATATCCGATTACTCCAAGTACGGAAGTTATCGAACATTTTGCTAAACGATTACCCGAAATAGGAGGTTGTTGTATGCAGATGGAGGATGAATTAGCATCCATTAATGCCGTTATTGGAGCGTCCTTAGTAGGAGCGAAATCCATGACAGCCACCTCGGGACCTGGATTTTCTTTGATGGTAGAAACCATAAGCATGGCAGCTAATCTTGAAATCCCTTTTGTTTTTGCAGATGTTATGCGAAATGGACCCGGAACTGGATTCGTGACGGAACCACATCATAATGATTTAGGAATGATCCGTTTTCCTGGAAATGGAGAATTTCAAGTTATTGCGCTAGCACCGATGAATTGCCAAGAACTATTCGATTTAACCATTACTGCTTTCAATTTTGCTGAAACTTATCGTTGCCCTGTATTCATTATTTCTGATGCATATTTAGGCCATCTTCATGAGTCAGTTAATATTCCATCAAAGAAAGAAATATTGAAACGAGTAATTAATCGTGAATTACCGAAAGATTTTAAAAATAAATTTTCATATAAAGATGAGAATACCGGAGAATATATTATCCCAAAACCTCCAATAATAGGGACAGATTATTGCCCATTAATGTTTCTCCATCAGCCTCATAATACAGCAGGACTCCCAACTTCTAAGGCATTAGAATATACAGAAACGTTGTTTGAGAAAATAAGGTCCAATATGGATAAAATTTCTTTAACAGAAGCATATAAATTGGATGATGCAGACATAATTATTATTTCATATGGTTTACCAGTAAGAACGAGCTATCGAGCTGTTGATGTCGCTCGCAAAGAAGGAATAAAAGTTGGAATATTTAGATTAATAACAGTATGGCCTTTTCCGGATGAAAAAGTAAGAGATGTAGTCAAAGATGCTAAGGCAATCATAGTACCAGAATTAAATTATACCGGTTTTATAGCAGAACAAGTCGAACGAGTTACTAAACTTGAAACTCCGATTATAAGAATTCCGAAAGTAGTCGATTTCCATCACCCAAATGATATTTTAAAAGTTATAAGGGAGGTGGCTAAATAATGTCAGGATTAGGGCCTAGGTATCCAAAAGAAAAACTAGAGCATCCTTACGTACTGCATTCTTTGGGAGGGCATTTATTGGGCACATATTCATCTAGATTCTGTGCAGGATGTGGCTATGGTATAATAGGACATCTTTTCACTCGGGTTTTTGAAGATGAAAAATTAGAGCCTAAATTATATCCTTTAATCATAGGTATAGGTTGTTATAGTCAATTATTATTATTGGTACATCATGCTTCGCAAAAATTTCTAGCACTCCATGGTAGAGCACCAGCAATGGCAACCGGTATGAAAATGGCAAATCCGAAAATGAAACCTATAGTATTTTCTGGGGATGGAGATGCTCTAGGAATTGGGGGAAATCATTTTATTCATATCTGTCGAAGAAATCTGGATTGTGTTATATTGGTTTTTAATAATAGTATTTATGCTATGACAGGAGGGCAAGGAGCACCAACAACTTTATATGGAGCAATGAGTTCAACGACACCATATAAAATGTTTGAAAATAGAAGTGACGGTATAAAACTTGCTCTTGCTGCAGGAGCAACCTATGTGGCAAGAACAACAGTTGCTCATCCTCGAACTTTAATGAAATATTTTATAAAAGCATTAAAGCATAAAGGAACTTCCGTTATTGAAGTAATTACTCCATGTGTTACATATTTTGGGAGAAAAAATTTAGATAATTTAGGGGCGGAATATTTGGGAGTAGAAGGTGAGACAATGGATAATACTGGCATAATGATAGATTGGATAAAAAGAAATAGCGTAAAAATAAATCAAGCCAAATTCATGACTAAAGAAGAATTATTTAATAAGTATACTATTGGAGAATTTAGATATGAACCAAATAAACCAGAATATTCGGAGGAATATGCTAAAATCCAGAAAAATGCATTAGAGGGAAAGTAAAGATGGGTAGATACGAAATACGTATTTCTGGTTTTGGTGGACAAGGTGTTGTAACTCTTAGTAAGATGATTATTGCTGCAAGTGCACTATATGAGAATTTAGCAGCCACCCAAACTGAAGCATATTCAGCAGAAGCACGCGGTGGTAGATGTTGGGCAGAAATCGTTGTTGATTTAGATAAAGCTGTAAAAATAATAGATTATCCTAAAGCGTTAAAGCCGTATGATTTCTTAATCATATTATCTCAAGCATCTGCGGATGGAGTTAAAAAAAATGATTTAAAACAAGACAAAAATACAGGTTTTTTAATATGGGATCCATCAACTATTAGAGAGTTTAAATCTGAAAAAAGGTTAAAATCTTTAAGCATTCCTGTTCAGAAATTAGCTGTTGAAAAATTTGGAAACATAGTATATGGTAACTCAATCTTATTTGGGGCATTTACAATCCTTTCTGGAATCATTTCTGAAGAATCAGCTATTGAAACAATTAAAAAATTCGTACCTAGTTCTACTTTGGAAAAAAATCTAGAGGCATTCGAACTTGGAAAAAAGGAAGCTCAAGAATTCATAAGGCAACTCCAGGAGGGAAATTAAATGTATATTGATAAAATTAAAAAAGGCTGGCAAGAATTAGATTCAGAAATTATTAAAACAGGAAAATGTTTGTACTGTGGAGCATGTGGAGCATTTTGTGCGAACATTAGTTTTGATTATGACAAAGAAATACCTATTGAAGATGGATCTTGTAAAGATGTGAGTACATGTCGAGATGGTTTCGGTTTATGTTATAATTTATGTCCAAAAACTGGATTAGATCAAATTCCTATATCATTATTAGACAAATGGGTATTTGGTAAAGAACTGGATAAAATTTTAGGGCATTACATTGAGATAATCTCAGTTAAATTAACCGATAAAGCTAAAGGCAAGCTCCCAATGGAAGCTGGGCCTATAACTGCATTATTGTCTACAGCTCTAGAAGTAAAAATGATTGATGCCGCTATAGTAACTGATAAAAATGAAGAATTTAGGCCTTTCCCTGTAATTGCTACAAATCAAAAGGAATTATATAGAAGTGTTGGATATAAACCAAGTCAAAGTCCAACCCTTTCTTTAGTAGGAAATGCAATAAATAAAGAATTTACTGATATTGCTGTAGTTGGTACACCTTGTCAAATACAAGCGCTTAAAAAAATGCAAAATCATCCAAGATTTGATTTTGAAGCGTTTGATTTAGTGACATTGTCAATTGGAACTTTTTGCTTTGGGACATATTATAATCAGTTATTATCCGAATGTTTTAAACAATATGATATAAGTAATAATGAGATTTCTAAAATTACCACTGAAAAAAGTAACTTTAAAATGAAAATTATTACTAATAATACTCCTAAAGAAATTCCACTTAATTTTATTTATGATAAAACTATTCGAAATGCTTGCTTTTCATGTTCTGATTATACAGCATCATTTGCAGATATTTCCGTTGGAAATATAGGGAGTGAAGAAGCGTGGAGGACATTAATAGTTAGAACAGAAAGAGGAAAGGAGATTTACAAATTAGCACTTGAAAAGGGGATTCTAGAACAAAAAGCATTAACTAAAGATAACGAAGAAATGGTTTTAAATATTACTCGACATAAAACAGATTTAGTAAAAATAGAATCTATAATAGAACATTCCTTAGAAATTAAAAGTTTCATAATTAGAAACGAAAGAATAGCAAGAGCTTATAGACCAGGAATGTTTGTGATCTTATGGCTTCCAGATATAGATTTTTTACCGATGTCGATCTCAAATATAGAAGGTAATCTTATTGAAATTACTGTCCAAAAAATTGGTGAAGGTACCTATAAATTATTTGAACTGAATGAAGGCGATAACATTGGTATTAGAGGTCCTTTCGGGAATTCTTGGAATTACGAAGATGCATCCAACATTCTTATAGTTGGTGGTGGTATGGGAATTGCTGCTCTAACATCATTAATTAAACCTTTAAAACAAAATAAGAAAAACGTGATTGTTACAATTGGTGCAAAAGATGAAGCATCATTGATATTTGCTGATAGATTAATTGATCTTATTCCTAATACGATGTGTAGCACTGACGATGGATCAGTTGGGAAAAAATGCTTTGTTACTGACACTATTGAAGATATATTAGCTAAGAATAACATCGATCTAATTATAACATGCGGTCCAGAAATAATGATGAAACAGGTACTTGAGATCGTTAAATCAAATAATATTGAAATCCAGGTATCTCTTGAAAGAAAGATGAAATGTGGTGTAGGATTATGCGGTTCATGTTGCATTGGTGAAAATAATGATGTCTCTGTTTGTAAAGATGGACCTATATTCAATTCAGAACAATTAAGAAAACTTCATCAGTTTGGAAGCTATGTAAAATAGTTATTTTATGGTAAGTTATTCAATCTTACTCAATTTTTTAATTCCAAAATATATCAATGGAGTTGCGGCTCCTATTCCAATAATTAATGGAGGTAATGCTAGATAGCCCATCAAGAATTCAAGTGGAGGACCCAGAGGTAAAATTACTGCAAATAAAAGATATAGACTAATAATAAACGTAGCAATATTAAGAATAATAAATAGACCATTGTTTAACATCATATCTCCCCCTTTTTCTTTAAATGCAGGATGAAAGCATTGTATTCCTATCGCTTGTGAGATGGCTATCACCCAGTAAATCATAGAAAGAAAAAAGAAAAAAATTGATGTGACAAAATTGTTTTTAAAAAGAAAAGAGAAAAAAATAGTAAATCCAATATCTATAATCAATATAATGATTACCATCATCCTAATATAAGAATAAATAAGAGCTGACACATTTCTAGGACTTCTTTTATAAACCCACAATAAATCCCTCGAATCAATAAAAATAAAATTACCCATCATCATACCTAGCATCATACCTCCAATTAAAATTAATATTATCATTTGTATAGCCATCTCAAAAGGACCTGTATCACCTGCTCCTATAGAAATAAACAGAATACCTTCGACAACAATAAGCCCTACTGCGTAAACAATTTTCATGATGTTTTCCTTTTTCCTGAAATATCCCTTGAATTGGGTGATAATTAATCCTTCCCATTTATGTCCTGAGATCTTTCTAATAAATCCATAGAATTTGTTTTCTTTTTCGATAATTGATGAGATTTTTACAATACCACTTTCTAAAGAAAAAAAGGCATCTGCTTTTTTGAACGATAAGTATAAGACTAAGAGTGGTACTCCAATAGCTAATCCGATACTAAACCATATGTTTAAGAAATATGTCTCAATTAATATTGGATTAATTATGTATAGAATAATATTTGAGAACCATAAAGAAGGATATAACATTAAGATGTTCTTCATTTCAGGGTGACTCATAAAATAGTTGAACAAAAATATAGATGAATACATAATTATTACCAAAACAATCACAAACACCCACATTAGAGCTTTACCTAAATCCCTTGCTTTTTCACTCTTCACTATTTTACGCTCAAGCCACAAAGTTAAAATTGATCCTATTAAAGCCGCGAAAATAACAAGTCCTATAATACAAATATAAATTATACCAGATTGAATAAAACTTAGATTAACAATAGGATTAATCAATCCTAAAATAATAGGAGAAAACATTAAAATGTATATAGTGTAGAACGGTAATTTACCAATAAATTCTCCAAGAAAAATATCACTTGGTGTTATAGGAGAAGACAAGAGAATTTCTTTATAACCAATTTCAGTCTTACGATAAAGATTTTGTAGGGGATACATCAAAATCATCATAAAAAAAAATATTAAAATGAATTCAATGATAAACGCAATGCCTGATATAATTACTGGTAAAGGTATTGATACTAATAACAGAGAAACTATAGATTTCATTAATAATTCAAAAAGAAAAGGTGCTAATAGAAAGGCCCATAAAATAAGAATAAAATATGTAATACCAAAAAATAATATTCTGTGATTTCGAAAGACACTTGTCTTTCGCTTAAATTCCATCTTTGCAATAATTTTCCAAAGAGCCATTCTTATCTTATTATTTTCTTTTCTTTTTTTTCTTTTCTTTTTTCATATTATTGGGTACTTCTTCTCTCCAAGCCAATAAATCTTCGATTTTGGAAACACCCATTATTTTTAGATACGCATCTTCTAAATCTTTTGCGCCAACAGAATCAATTATTTCTTTTGGACTTCCCTCAACTTTTAATTCTCCTTTATCGATAATGCCAATTAAATCGCATAATTGCTCAGCAGCATCAAGAAGATGTGTGCAAATAAAAATAGTTTTGTCAGCTTTTTTAGCTAAATCAGATATAAGATCTTTAACCATCCTTGCAACTGCGGGATCTAAATTCGAGGTTGGTTCATCTAGGAAGATTATTTTAGGATCTTGAATAAGTGCGGCACATAAGCATACTTTTTGTTTCATCCCTCTAGAATAACCTTCCAATAAATCATTTTCTCGACCTTCTAAATCAAAAATATCTAATAATTCGTCAATAC
>CAZBNW010000124.1:0-7383 GCA_964493385.1 uncultured archaeon
ACGAGATCAGATATTTTTAATAAAGTCTCCACTATAGCATTAATATCTGCCTTTGGTTTCCCACGATATCCATCTAATATTGGGAATCCCTTGATTTCATGAATCATTTCATTAGCATCATATTCTGTAATTGGGGCTATTCTAAAGCTAACATCCTCTAACAGTTCTACTAAAATACCTCCTATTCCAAACATTAAGGCAGGACCAAATTGAGGGTCTGTGGTCATACCAATAATAAGTTCTGTTATGGGTTCATCTGCCATTTTTTGCACTGAAATCTTTTTTTCTTTCTGAGAAGGGATTTTCATTAATTCATCATATGCTTTATCTACTTCTTCTTTTGTTTTTAAGTTTAACTTCACAGCTCCAGTATCAGATTTATGAACAACATCTTCTGCCATAAGTTTCAATACAATAGGAAAACCAATCTCCTCTGCAGCAGAAATAGTTTCTTCTTTAGAAGCGGTTAATTTTTGAACTGGAACGGAAATACCGATCTCTTGTAATAATACTTTTGATTCAAATTCGGTTAGAACTGTCTGATCTGATTCTATTTTATTTTTTAAAACTTCAGGAATGTTCATTTCCATTAAGCTCGTTAAGAATCATTTCTAATTATTTAGTAAAATTATAAAAAAGATTTAAAATTAATTAAAAAGAATTAAAGAAGTAGTTCAAATAAGAACAAATTATTCTCAATATAAAAATAATAAAAATTTAATTTTAGTGATATAAATAAGATAAAAATTTACTTAGTTTTTTTAAGGACCGTCATTCCTCTCTTCTTTCGAATTCTATATTTTCTAATTTCGTCTACGACTGATACACTGAATGCAGCAATGAAAAGGGTTATCCAATAGTAGGGATGAGTTAAAGGTACAACATGAAAAGCTATTGCTATTGGAGTAAAAAGAATCAATAATTGAAGACCAAGAGAAAGTCCAGTTGCCCAAAATAAATGCTTGTTTGGAAACAAATAAAATGGTTTGATGTTGGAAGTACATGTATAAACAAACAATAATTCACAAATGACTAAATTTGTAAACAATATAGTTTGTGCTAAGGATGCTGCATAATCAGAATTAAGTCCCAATGATTTAAGGGGCGCTATCCCCGTTACCGGATCAGCCCAAGCTGGAAGTAAAACGGTCCAGAGTAGTATATAGAGTGTAATGTCTGTAATAGAAGTATAAATTCCAAGGAGAAGAACTGGGCCTTTAATCTCTGGAAGTAATGTAAATCCTTTACGCGGTTTATTCTTCATCACATCCGGATCTGTTGGTGTTAATCCTAACACCATTGCGGGAATTCCATCAGTTGCAATATTTAGCCATAATATTTGTATTGGTAAAACAGGAAGAGCTAAGAATATATTACTTGTTGCTGGAATATTCATAAGTATATAAGCAACTAAAATCAGGAATATTTCATCAAAATTAGTACTGAGCATGTAACGAAAGAAACCCTTAGTAGTTTCGAAAATTCCTCTTCCTTCTTCAATTGCATTTACGATCGTAGCATAATTATCATCTATTAAAATCATTTCTGAAGCTTCTTGCGTGACTTCAGTTCCCTTTAATCCCATCGCAACACCAACGTGAGCTCCTTTCACAGCTGGAGCATCATTCACTCCATCTCCTGTCATTGATACGATTAATTCTAGTTCCTTCAATCTCCTTAATATTCTTAATTTATGTTCAGATGTAACTCTAGCAAAAATATCAACAGTTTTAACCCTCTCACGCAGTTCATCATCATTCATATCTTCTAATTCGATACCAGTTATAGCTTCACTTGATTGGGTTAATCCAATCTCATGAGCGATAGCAATCGCCGTAATTTTGTGATCCCCCGTGATCATGATCGTTCGTATTCCCGCCATTCTGGCTTCTTCAATTGCGTCTTTTACTTCATCTCTAGCAGGATCAATAATTCCTGCTAAACCGAGATATATATAATCTTTCTCTATTTCTTCTTCAGTATAATTTTCATTTATAGGCTTATACGCAATACCTAGAACTCTCAAAGCATTTTTGGCAAATTCTTCATTCTTATTTAAAATTATATCTTTTACTTCATTAATTGGTTTTTCCTGTCCATCAAAAATAGCCTTACTAGCATTATTTAATAGAATATCTGGAGCACCCTTAATTAAAGCGTAATTTCTATTATCAATTTTTGATACTATAGACATCATTTTTCTATCGGAACTAAATGGAATTTCATATAGTTTCTCTGATTTCGTATCTAATTCCATTTTCATAGCTAAAACTTTAAGTGAAATTTCAGTGGGATCTCCAACTACATCTGTATCACTTGTTCCATCATTCCTAAGAGATACATTTGAATTATTACAAAACATACATACTTCAAGAAATCTTTTGATATAGTTTTCATATGAAACTGGAACTTGTTTCCCTTTATCACCTATAATTTTTCCTTCAAGAGCATATCCTACTCCTTCTACATTGTATTCCCTACCTCCCAGAAATACTTTCACGACTGTCATTTCGTTCTTTGTAAGTGTACCAGTTTTATCTGAACATATTACATTAACTCTGCCTAAAGTTTCAACAGCGGTGAGCTTTCGTACCAATGCATTTCTATCAGCCATTTTTCGCATTCCCAGAGACATAACAACTGTAATTACTACCACTAGACCTTCGGGAACTGCAGAAACAGCCAAGCTTATTGAAATTTCAAAAGCCTCTATAATCTCGTCAATTGAACCTGCTGTGGTTAAAACTATTATAAGTTCAGTTACAAATACTACGGCACAGATCACCAAAATAAGTATTCCTAGGAGTTTCCCAAATCTATTTACTTCTTGTTGAAATGGGCTAAGTGCGATTTCCTCTTCTTGTAAGCTTTCAGCTATTTTTCCTATTTCTGTTCTCATCCCTGTTCCTATAACAATACCTTCTCCATTCCCTCGCGTAATTATTGTATTCATATATCCAAGATTAGTTCTGTCTGCTAAAATCATTTTTTCATCAACAGGCTTTAATTGCTTTTTAACGGGTTTAGATTCACCAGTTAAAATTGCCTCATCAACATATAATGAAAATTCTTTATAAAGCCTGACATCAGCTGGAAATTTATCACCGTCTTCTATCAATACTATATCTCCAGGAATAACATCTTCCACTGCAATTTCTATAACTCTTCCATCTCTTCGAACTTTAGCAAAATGAGGTGCTAGTTTCTTTAAGCTCTCAAGTGATTTCTCTGCTTGATATTCTTGATAAAAACCTAATATCGCATTAACTATTAAAATAGCTCCTATTACTATGGCATCTGTATATTCTGTGGACCAAGCTTCGGCACTAGGTTTAGTTGATTCCCATATCCCAATTATTACTGAGATAAGAATAGCAAATATAAGCAAATAAATAAGAAAATCCTTGAATTGTCCTATGAAGATTTGCCAAGCAGTTTTTCCCTTTTCTTTAATTAATTCGTTTCTCCCATATTCCTCAAGTCTTTTTTGAGCTTCATTTTCAGTTAAACCAGCCTCTACAGAAGTATTCATTTTCTTAGCTACTTCTTCATAACCAGTTGAGTGTGCGTAAACAGTTTTTAAATCACTCATAATAAATTCAATTTTTTTTAGATATTTTTTAAAAATATAATAATTTTCCTTATATTCTTATTATTTAATTAATACATTTAAATTCAATTATCGATATAAATATTAGATTTGCCTTTCAAAAATCTTGAGTTTTCTTAAAGGTTTAGGGAGAAAATGTTAGTAAAAATTTAAAGAAATCTTACTTTTTTAATAAATTTGTCAAAAATACGTGAATTTGGATTCAACTTATCTAATTTGTAAGAACCTAAATTGTTAACAAATATAAATATAAAATTTATATGCATAATTAATCTAATAAAAGTTAATTTAATTTATCTAAAAAATACATAAATTAATATTAAAAATAAATTTTTGATCTCGATTAATATGAGACCATCTCGAGTTTTTAGATTATTATTCCGAATTTTTATATCATTACTGACTATATCTGTTACTGTAGTATCTATACTTGGTGGATTATCTGCAGTTATGATTCTTACAAATCCAGATAATATTGGGATAGATCCTGGTGATGTCGAATTTAATCTTGAAATAAACAATGTTACACTCGCAATTGAAAGTGTCAATTTTACTTTACCGTTTAATCTCACTAATGCTGGTTACTTTAATTTAGAAAATCTTGAACTCAAAATAGATATCGCAATGAATTATAGTCATATAGATTACCCAATACCTGGAGCGAATGAAACAAAAGAAGTACAAATTTTTTCAAATTCAACGAATTTTGGGACAATAACAAAGGGCACAACAGGGAATTTTACCTTTTTAGGTGATACTTTTATTATGGGAAATTTTCCAAATTTCACTTCAGAAGTAAATTGGTTCAGAGGGCCTCCCGCAATACTATTTTATGTTAATCTAACTATTAGTTTAGATTATTCATTAGGGATGCATTCACTTTCAATAACTATACTTGATTTACCAGCTGGAGGATTTCCATAGGAGGTGTAATAAATGGGTGCCGTTAAAAATATGGTAAAAGGTTTTATTTACACTGCAATTTATGTTGTTACTTCAATTGTGATTCCTTTAGCTACATTTACATGGCTTCGGAGTATGGTAGTAGAAGGCTTTCCGTTAGACTTTGAACAACAAGAATATCAAAGTGTGATTTTCTGGCTTACAGCATTTGGATTAATCATTAGCGGGTGTGCATTTTTCAAATATTCTTCTCCAAAACAGTCGATCCGAAAAGGTGTATTCGCTCTGATTCAAGTACTTGTAAATTGTTTATATTTATGGAGTTATAAATTCTCTGGAGCAACTAATATAGAATTTGCGATATTAAATTTTGGCTATTTTTCTTTGAATATACAACAGATGGTTTTGGTGTTTATGGGCATATACTTTCTCACAATCTTTTTAAAAGTGTATGATATTATAGATTTTTCTATTAATAGAGAAAAAATTAGAGAAAATAGAATGAAAGAATAAAAGAGGTGAGTTAAAATATGATATTTCAAATGGATTTTTTGCAAGTTCTTGCTGATATTATAGGTGCGATTCTATTGGGACTCACTCCAATTATTGTTCCAATTGGAAATTGGATGGTTTCCTGGATAACTGCTACTACACAATTTCTGAAGGATAATTTAGGCACTAATTTAACTATTTATATTGTGATTTGCGTTGTACTGATTGTAGCTGGTGTTATTGTTAATATCATTTGGCCAGGCGATATTAAAGGAACAATCTTTTCAAAAGGAAAAATCGAAGAATTAGAAGATAAACTAGAAATGACAGGAGAAAGTATAGAGGATACTGTAAGAAGGTGTAAGGATTGCGGTAATCCAATTGGAGATGCTGAAGTGTGTTCTTTATGCGGAGCTCGTAATTAAAATTTTAATTTTTTTAATTTAAATATTATTTTTAAATTTTGAGACTTAATTCAGCAACTCTCTTCCCTAGATCCTTAGCAATTATTTCTCCCAATTCATCAATTTCACCTTTTCCTAAAAATTCTTTTAATTTATGTTTTTGTAAACTAGTAATGGGAATATTTCCATTAATCACAGGATTTCCTAAGGAAATAGTCTTTCTTGGTGTGTTTTTATTTTTATCAATAATGAAAAGAATGATTTATTAAATGAATAATATTAAATTTAAAATTTGTAAATAATATAATGAGAAGTAATAAGAATATATTCACCTATATCTAAGAAGAAAGAATATGGGCATTAATTACAATCTTGAAAATTTTAAAAACAAAAAGGATCTTATTGAAGAATTAAATCATTATAAATCTCTCATTCTAAAGAAAGTAAAGAGTGGAGATTATAATTCTGCTTTAGAAAAAGTAAGATCAGCAGTAGTATTACTTGAAGAACATCAAAATTCTTATAATATTGAAAGAGAGCTTCGTAATTTTTATGAGTTAAATAAAAAAGTTAGGGATGAATTATCAAAACATAGAATGATTTATGAGCGTCGTTTCAATAATCTTCTAAGGGAAAAGCTCAATGAATCTAATCTAGAAAATTTTTCAAAATTATTAGCCATGTTAAAAAATGATGTAGACCACAATTTAGATAAATATAATTTAGGAGATATTTGTAATAATATTAATAAGTATTTTCGATTCATCAAGAAAATGTATGAAATTCTGAGTTGTTATAAAGTTTTAAATTACCATGATGCTTCTGATAAAATTTTCGAATTTGTAAGAGAAATAAAATTGGAGAATTTCCCTAATCTGAAGATGCTGATTTCATTAACTTATCAAAATTTAATAAGTAATAGATTATTCGAGTTTTCAAAGGATTTTGATAAACTTACACTTTCTGCACTTTCTAAAAAAATGGCTATCAACCAAGATCGATTAATTGATTTTATTAATCTAATAAAAGAGCAACCAAAAAGTCCCATACAAGATTATATATCAAGAACCCAAGAAATAGTTTTTAAAAAGTCACGATTTTAAAATTAAGTTCTTTAATAAACTCTTTATTAAAAGTAGATCATAACCCCCTATAAAAATCTGGGCGCAATATATTTGTATGAGTTATTCCATAATTTATTGTACTTAAGATCTTCTCTTTTTCTCGATCTAAAATACCTCGTAAAGGAAGATAATTACTTGCATGATTTGAGCGAAAAATACAGTTTGCTTCATGGTTTTGAAAATCAATATGGCTAATAAACATTTTTAATTCTTGAAGAATTTCTATTGAATTCATCTCTAGAAACTCTCTATTAGTCTTTTTTTTAAAAATTTCTGTCCCCGAAGGTACCATAAGTGTGAGGAATGCAATATACCAAATCCTATCATCGTCTGGACAGATTTTATTAACTAAATCAGCTGATTCTAAAGCATGTTTTTCTGAAATTACAGGATTGTTTGCACCACCAAGACCGTTTATAAAAGTTGCTGATAATGTTATACCTGCTTTCATTAATTTCTTGGAAGCTTTAAGGTGATCTGATTTATTTGCTTGTTTATGTACCATTTCAAGTAAATGATTAGAGCCAGATTCAAAACCTACATAAGCTATTTTAAGTCCCGCTTGAAATATTGCCTTTAATTGCTCATCTGATTTTTTAAGTATATCTTTGGAATGAGCATACACACCACAACGTTCTAAATGTGGAAAAATCTCATTTGTATATTTAATAATTTCAACTAATTTCTCTGTTGGAGTCACCATTGCATTTCCATCGAGGAAAAAGATCTTTTTTACATTAGGACCATAGATTTTTTTGGCAATATCTAAATCTTTTTTTATATCGTTTTCTTCTCTAATTAGGAATTTTTTACCCAGATTTGACATACAAAAATCGCATTTATAAGTACA